>JABUSQ010000138.1 GCA_021442665.1 Oscillospiraceae bacterium | reverse complement strand
AGCGAGAGCAAGCGGCTCATGAAGGGTCACAAGGGCGAGCGCTTCGGTCTGGATGTATCCTTCATCGGCTGGCTGCTGCTCATTTCTCTTGCCGACACGCTGGGCGCTATGGCGGGGATATCCTTCATGGGCTACATCATCGGAATCTTCTTCTATCCCTTCTACCACCTCACCGCTGCGGCGTACTACCGCAGACTTACAAATGACGATCTCCCCGACCTCGACGGCTGGGTCCCCGAGGTGTAACACACCGACATTAATAAAACCGATTCCCGGCTGCCCGGGGAGCAATATAAAGAACAAACAGGATTCTGCCCGAGCAAAATCCTGTTTGCCGCAAATAAGGGTCGTAATAGGATGAGTATGTTAATAGGAGAGATAAGTATCAGGGTCTGACGCAATCGCCGGCACCGTTTGCACCGTCGATAACGATTCTGCTGGCGAACATGTGGGATGCCCAGGGGGATGCCATGTAAAGAATTGCATATGCTACCTCGTCGGGGGTTGCTGCGCGCTTGTCGAAGGTGCCGGAAACAAGGGCATCGTAGCGAGCCTGCTTGTCCATCTCGGTACCCATTGCATTGATGCCGATGCGGTCCAGCATGGGAGTGTCCACGCCGTCGGGGTTTACGCTGTTGACGTTAACGCCGAGGGGTCCGAGCTCACGGGCGACGGACTTAACAAGGCCCTGTGCCGCATGCTTGGAGGCACAGTAGATTGCCATACCGCCGCTGCCTACGAGAGCGCCGATGGAGCTGACGACTACCATGGAGCCGTGTCCCTGCTTTGCAAGAACAGCGCCGCCGTGCTTGAGCATGTACATTACGCCCAGAACGTTCACACCGAAAACCTCGTCGAAATTGTCCTTGGACATCTCGGCTGCCCACTCCCATCTGCCTTCGTAGCCGGCAACGGGAATAACGCTGTCTATGTGACCGAAGTGCTCAACTGCACCGTTGATGAGAGCCTCGACCTGAGCCTCGTCGGTGACGTCACAGGTGGTGGTCCAGAGTCTGTCGGGTCCGAGCTCCAGCTCTGCGGCGAGAGCCTTAATCTTCTCGGGGCAGCGGCTGGAAATAGCCATCTTTGCACCCTCGTTCTTGAGTGCGAAGCAGACTGCTCTGCCGATACCGCCGGTTGCGCCGTTTACTACGAATACTTTATCTTTGATTTTGAGATCCATTGCGTTTTTCCTTTCCGTTTTTAATCTTTTGAAAAAGTCAGTCTTGATTTTGACAAACTTTATTGTCATAATAATAACATATAAGTTTTCACGCTTCATCGTGCATTCGTCAGAAATTTCACCGAGCTTTTTTTATGTTTTACCGAAAGCGCATTGCAAACGGCACAAATAGCCAGTATTTACGAGAAGGGGAAAGTGTATGGACAGCAACGCAGAGTATAGCGAAATCAGCCGGTTCGTGCTTCAGCTCATGACAAAGGAGAAGGATCTGCAGTCCTTTCTTGACGAGCTGTACGCTCGCTACGGCATGCCGGTCATCGTCACGGATATGGCATACAGACTCATCGCCTACGGAGGAAGCAGGCCCTGTGCGGACCCTCTGTGGCAAAAGCTCATAGACTCAGGTGCGGCAGAGCCGGAGACCGTGATAAACGAGTATTTCGGCGACGGCTTCACCGACAGGATGATAACCTCCGACGGGCCCGTGGATGCCACCTGGGGAGTGAATGCCGACTATCCTCAATGTACCTGCACCGTAAAGACGGAGGGCTCTGCGGAGGGCTGCTGCTCGGTGCTGTATATGGACAGAGAAAGGCTTGATTTCGCGCTGGAGCTCAATGCCGCAGCAGCGGCGGCCACCTCTGTGTATCTCAGCACCGGCAGATACAAAAGCGGTCACGATTATAAGCCTGAGCGTGCGGCTATCGCCCGTTTTCTGCTGGAAAACCCGGACACGCCCATTTCCCTCCTCTATGGCACTGAGTTTTACAGGACGGAGAAGCTGACTCCCGGCTACATGGCTGCGGTGATATCCCCAAAGGAACCCAATCCGGCAAGGATGCAGAATGTGCTCACCTGCATAAGAGCAAAATATCCCCAAATGCTGTATATATACAAGGGCAGCGATGCGTATCTGTTCTTCTGGAATCTGCGCTCCGAAAAGCAGAAGGAAAAGCTGCTGGAGGAGCTGAGGTCAGACGCTCAGGGTAAGCTTTCGCTTGTCATCGGCGTCAGCGGACTCTTCGGGGACGCGCAGGAGAGGGGTCTGTATATAGAGCAGGCAAGGCTCGCCATGGAGTGCGGCAGGAAGGGCTGCGGAGATAATGATATAAAAACGCTGTGCTATTACGACTGCTATGTAGATATCCTCCTGCGGCTCGGCTATGACGTAATCTCACCGGAAAATCTCGTTCTGCCGGAAATTAAGACTCTGCAGGACTATGACCGTGAAAACAATACCGGCTTCTTCGCCTCTCTTGAATGCTATCTGGACGAATACTGCGACATTTCCAATGCGGCAGCGAAGCTTTTCATCCACCGCAACTCCCTGTTTTACAGGCTGAGCAAATGCGAGGACATAATGGGTCTTAGCCTCAAGGATAAGGATGTCCGCAGAAAGCTCAGTCTCTGCTGCAGCATTCTCCGGCTGAAGGAAAATGAGCATAGTAAGAAGTGATAAAACGGAAGAGCGCAGGCTCTTCCGTTTTTACCGTGTTGAAATAAGAAAGAAACTATAATATAATATGCATCGACTAAGCTTACGGGGAGGGAACCATGAAAAAGCTTCTTATCAGCCTTGCGGCGGCGCTGCTCGTTATCCTTGCGGCGGTACTCATTCTGCCCCGTGGGCCCGAGATCGCCGAGCCCGTGGACGAGCATTGCGGCATCCCCGAGAGCTGGGAAAATACCATCGCCTATGTGCCCCTGGATGACCGCCCCGACAATCTCGAAAACGTGATACTCATGGCGGAGGCCTCCGGCTGGCATATCGTTATCCCCGAGCCCCGGCTCTTCCGCACCGCCCTTGACGGTCAGGAGCCAAACCCCAACGGCACGCAGTACGGTGACCGTGAGGAGCTTCTGCTGTGGGTGCGGCGGATGGATGAGCTGGGCTGCGATCTGTTTCTGCTGTCTGCGGATCAGCTCCTCTCCGGCGGGCTCGTAAACTCCCGTGCCATGCAGGATAGCCTGCCCCTTGAGCTTCCCGAGGGCAGGCTCAGCGAGGAGGACGCCTTCGACGCCTACATCATGGCGCTTGGGGACGACCCCGCCAACAGGGTATACCTCTTTGACAGCGTGGCACGGCTTGCCTCCACCGTGGGCTACGGTGGCTTCGGCACGGAGGAATACACCGCCCTGCGTGCCTACGGCAATGTGGAGCGTCCGCTGCTGGGCTATGAGGAGCTGAGTCTCGAGAGCGTCTTTGCCGCCTATCCCTTCGCCGCCGACGGAATAACAGGGGCGGAGGCGGAGGTTTCAGACGCAGAGGGCCCTGCTGTTCTCACGGAGGAGCTCATCTCCGCTTATCTCTCAGCAAGAGAACGCAAGCTCAGCCTCACTGACCATATCATCAGTGCCGTGAAGGGCTCGGAAAATTTCCGCCTGCTTATAGGCATCGACGACTCCTCCTCCCTGCCCAACATTCAGCGGAACGAGCTGGCATATATCGAAAAGTGCCTCGGCGAAAACGCAGTGCTCATCGCCGGGCTTGACAGCCTTGCACGGCTCATGATCGCCTCTGCGACGCAGGAGGAATACGGTCTCGGCGTAAAGACCTGTGTGGAATTCATCGGCGGCAGTCAGGATATACCCGCCTCGGACTATGACCTCTACACCGCCTCGCAGGTGGCAGAAAAGCACATGACGCTGCTGAGCGCCGAGAGCGTGCCCGAAGCCGAAGCCGAGCTTCAGGTGCTCATCCTCACTCCTCCCGACGATACGCTCAGGTCGGAGGAATACTTCGGCGCTGCTGTGGACAGGCTCTGCGAAAATGCGGAGAGGCACATACCTACGGTGTTCATTGACGCCAGCCGCAATGCCTACGGCGAGGCCTTCGAGACCGCTCTTCTTGAAAATGCGGAGCTGTCCCGGCTCATGGGCTTCTCCGGGAGGTACTATCAGGCCAACGTCATCGGCACGGGCTTTGCCATGGGCTTTTCACGGTATATCTATCTCCGCTGCGGGGACACCTCGGAGGCTCTGCCCCACGTTTCCCAGCTTAAGCAGCTTGTGTATTCTGCCGAGATGTGCTATCCCTTTGCCCTGCACGTCCGTGAGGAGCTAAATTCCTACGTCACGGGCCTTGGGCTTGACCCAAACAACATCATCTGCGACGACAGAACCATGCAGAGCATCCTTGATAAAGCCTCGGAGCTTATGGATACCTACGGCTCTGCGCTCAGGAACAATTTTGAAGGCTCCCGCCTGCCCTGCAAAGCCGAGCCCGGCAGCGATGCTGAGATCGTCACCGCCGACATATATGAGCTCCGGCTGCCCTGGAACCGGACCTTTGAGATAAGCTTCCGGGTCTCTGCCGGGCTCGGAGAATGAAAAAGACACCCTAAGGTGTCTTTTTCACTTATTACACTTATGAATTAATATGTATAAGCGTACACAGGGCATCATCTGCGAAGATGCTCACGAAGGTTCCGTCATCGGTAAGAGCGTATTTTGAGGTCACTCTCTGCGACTCCGTCACGGGCTTCGTGTAGGCGATGCGCAGCTTCTTTATATCAAGGCTCCCGAACACCTCCCCGGGCAAGGCCTCAAGGGCGTAGTCCAGATACCTTGTGTTGTGCACATGACCGTTGAAGTCAATGTCGCTGCGGCGCAGGGCTATCTCCCGCTCTCCCTCAGACTCAGAGGGCGCGCGGAGCTTGGGCGCATCGCTGTCAAACACCGAGCTCTCCTCCGGAGCATAGGCAGCAAACAGCTCATCGCTTATCCGTGAGAGCCTGCCCGTGCTCATATCCACCACGCAGAGCTTAGCCTCGGCTCTGGCAAGCACCAGCCCCGCCCCGTCTCTCAGCTCGAAGTTCCTGTATATCACGGCGGCACGGGATTTTGCCCTTACCCATGTGGAAACGCTGAGCTTTTCAGTGCTCTCCGTGCGTCTTAATATCTCCACCCGCCAGTCGGCAAGTATCCACGCCGTGCCCCGTCGGCTTGCATCGATGATGTTGTCGCTGACGGAATCGGAGTGATGGCTGCCCGCAGTCTCCATTATCTGCAGCATCGCCTCGTATGACAGAAGCCCGTCCCTGGAAAAGTCCGCGGTTCGGGGCATATATTCCTCAGTATATACCATAATTCACCTCGCTGAATGCTTTTTCTCAAGTATACCACATTATCGGCATTTTTCAATCATTCTTGACATCCTCCTTCGGGTGTGGTAGTTTTTTCTCATTAAAGGGCGGAGGAAAAGTGTATGTCAATAGTGGTAGTGGGCAATGTATTTGTGGATGTGAAGGGCTTTCCCGACGATGTTTATCTTCCCACCGGGCGTAACACGGGGCGTATCGTCACCGTTCACGGAGGAGTGGGCCGCAACGTGGTGGAGGATATCGCAAATCTGGAACTGCGTCCCGTATTCGTCAGTCTCGTGGACAACGATGCCGCCGGGTTTGAGGTCAAGCGCAATCTGAAAAATCACAGGGTCAACACGGACTATGTTATGGAGTGTCCCGACGGAATGGGAATGTGGCTGGCGGTCTTCGACCACAAGGGCGACCTTGCGGGCTCCATATCCAAGCGTCCCGACAGCGAGCCGCTGAAGGCTCTGCTGGACGATAAGGGCGATGAGATTTTCCGTGACGCCGACAGCATCGTGCTGGAGATAGACATTGACAAGGAGATCGTCAAGCGGGTGTTCAAATACGCCGAAAAGTACGGCAAAAAGGTCTACGCCGTGGTTGCGAATATGAGCATCGCCCTGCAGCGCAGAGATTTCTTCCAGTCCATCGACTGCTTCATCTGCAATGTTCTCGAGGCGGGCATACTTTTTGTGGACGACTTCACCGGAAAAAGCCTTGAGGAGATGTGCGGCATACTCTCCGAATGCGTCATCAGCGCAAAGATACCCTCCATGATAGTCACCATGGGCTCCAAGGGCTCGGTTTATGCGGACATGCACGGCTGCAAGGGCTTCTGCCCCGCCGAGCGCGTCACCGTGCGTGATACCACGGGCGCAGGGGACGCCTTCTGTGCCGGCGCCGCCGTGGGACTGACCTACGGCAAGTCCATGCGTGAGGCGGTGGAGATAGGCACCCATCTTGCTGCCTCGGTCATCGGCTCCAGCGAAAACGTCTGCCCCCGATTCCTTCCCCGTGAGCTGGGACTGGATATCGATGTAAACGATTGATGTAATTGCAATCCTCCGTGTCATGCACGGAGGATTTTTATACAGACAGTTCAGTTTTCTCTTATCTTCCGCTTGATTAATGCGGCTTAATCTCTTATAATGGTAGGGTAAATACTGAAAAGGGGAATTTGTAATGAAGAAAAAACTCAAAGCGGTCCTGTGCATCGTCCTTACGGTCATTATGACGGTGTCCCTTATGGGCTCCGCCTTCGCCGCAGACGCAGGCAGCCCGGGTATGAAGGTGGGCGTCGCAAAGGTGGACATCACCGGCCCCATCATCGACATCAGCACGGGCTACAACTCTCTGGGCGACCTTATGGAGGGTCTTAACACGAGGCTTTACGCCAGAGCCTTCGTGGTGGATGACGGAAACGCCCCCATGGTCTACGTCTCCGCCGAGATAGTCCACATGACCGAGAGCATCAAGCCCGGCGTGCTGAAGCTCCTCAGTGCCCACGGCTACACCTGCTTCAGCGAAGAAAACGTCATGCTCAGCGCCACCCATTGCCACTCCTCCACCTCAAACGTCGCATGGGTCGCTCTCTACGACCTCATGAACGGTGTTCCCGGCTATGACGACGAGAGCTATGAGCTTATCGTCAAGGGCATCGCCGAGGCTATCGAGCAGGCATACGACAGCAGAGTCAGAGGCTCCGTCTCCCTCGTTTACGGCGAGACCGATATCGATGCCTCCAACCGCTCCGCAGACGCCTACCTCACCAATAAAAACGTCGCAGACTACGGCTATGACATCGGCGACGACGGCAGCTTCTCCTACGAGACCGGTCTCCAGGCTGCTCAGAACGCTTACAACCACGAGATGAGCGGCATCGTCCTCACCGACAGCAGAGGCAAAGATCTGGGCTTCCTTAATTTCTTCGGCTCTCACGGTACATCAAACCCCATCACCAACAAGCTCGTCGCCTCCGACCACAAGGGCTACGCCGCCCTGAAGGTGGAGGAGAAAATGGGCGACGGCTTCGTTGCCGCCTTCGCTCAGGCGGACAGCGGCGATACCAGCCCCAATGCGGTTCAGGAGAGCGATTACCACGACGCCTTCCTCCGTCCCGCGGACATGGACGCAAGTCTCGATCTCATTGAAAATCAGATAGTTCAGGGTACTCAGGAGGCAAACGCCGCTCTGAGCCTTATCGCCTGCGCAAAGCGCATCCCCCTCACGGGAAAGTTCGATTTCAACTACTCCGCCGTGGATTTCTCCGACATCACCGTGGAGCTCAGCTATGTGGGCGATTACTACATGCCCTATGATGACCTCTCAGCAGGCTATGTCAAAACCAGCGAGCCCTGCATCGGCGCCGGTATCATCGCAGGTGACGAGGAGGGTGCTCCCGTGGACAATGCCCTCGAGGGCGCTGTGAAGCACAATTTCGTGTGGAATGAGGAGACCCGCAGCTACGACAGGATACCCTGTGATTTCACCATGATAGACCTTTCCGGTCTTGAAGTCCTCTTCGAGCCCCTCTGGCCCTATGCCATGAAGCTTCTGGGCTCCGACGGCTATGACGATGCTCAGATGGAAAAGGTGGTCTGCCTTGCGGTGGGTGACCTCATGCAGCCCACTCAGCCTCTGCAGATACTCCGCATGGGTCAGCTTGCCATCGTGGGCGTACCCTTTGAGTTCACCTATGAGCAGGCCAACAGAACCAAGGCGGTTCTGGAAAAGACCCTTGCCGCCGACGGTATCACCAAGGTCATCGTCTCCACCCACACCAATGCCTACAGCCAGTACGTTACCACCCGTGAGGAGTATGCCGCTCAGCACTACGAGGGCGCTACCTGCCTCTTCGGACCCTGGTCCGGCGCCGCTCTCACTCAGGAGCTGGACAAGCTGGCGCAGGGACTGGTCAGCGGTGTCAAGTCCGATGTGCGTGACACCATGCTTCAGGAGGCTCCCTGCACCCTCATCTACACTCCCTTCTGCATTGTCGACCCCATTGCAGACCTCGGTGAGTACGGCACCGTCATCACAGACGTTGACAAGGACGTATACACCCGCGGTGAGTGGGTGCGTGCCTCCTTCACCGGCGTAAGCCCCAGACATATCACTAATCTCCGTCTCGCCGACAGCGAGCTTGTCGATGGCTACAGCTACATGGAGGTTCAGAAGCAGGTCGGCAGCGACTGGGTCACCGTTCTCACGGATACCGACCCCTACACCACCTTCCGCTGCGTCAAGGACGAGATCACCGACCTCAGCTTTGACGTTACCGTGGGCTGGCTGCTCAAGGGCGGAAACTGGACTCCCGGCACCTACCGTCTGGTGTACAACGGCATCGCCAAGGTGGAGCTGTTCACCAGCATCAAGGAGGGCGAGTACAAGTGCTTCTCCGTGGCAAGCTCTCCCTTCTGCGTGGAGGATCCGGACTATGCGCCCGGCTCCGATAATCCCTTCCTCGATGTGAAGGCCGGCTCCGTATACTATGACGCAGTGCTCTGGGCATATTATCACGAGCCCCGGCAGATTGCCGCCGGCGTCACTCCCCTGCTCTTTGCTCCCGAGGCAGACTGCACCAGGGCTCAGGTGGTGACCTTCCTGTGGCGTGCCGCAGGCTGCCCCGAGCCTCAGGGCGAATGCCCCTTCACCGACCTCGCAGAGGACAGCCCCTACTATGACGCCGTCACCTGGGCATACGAAAACGGCATCGCCGCAGGCGTATCCGCTGCCTCCTTTGCTCCCAATGCTCCCGTCACCAGAGCCCAGTTCGTCACCTTCCTGTGGCGCTATGAGGGCTGCCCCGAGACGGTCGGCACCGTAGACGGCTTCACGGATGCGGACTCCATCGCCGCTCCCTATCGCACCGCCGTGGCATGGGCAGTGGAAAAGGGCGTAACCGTTGGCTATGACGACGGCAGCTTCCGTCCCGACACGGTATGCCCCCGCTGGGCAGTGCTGTGCTTCATGTACAGGGCCCTTGCATAAAAGGCAGGGGACAGCTCTCCGAATATTGCAGCAACGAATAAGACAAAAGAAAGCTGACAGAAACTGTCAGCTTTCTTTTATCGCTTTGAGCTTTCGATTATTTCATCTCTTATTTCGTCCATTCTCGGAGCCACGAAATCGAAATCCATGCCTCTGTAGCTCCACAGAGCATGACCTATGCCGTATTCCGAGAACACGGAATGAATATCCTCATACCAGAGCAGTGTATCCTCCGGCGTCGCCAGCTCTATGACGCCGTACTCGCCGCAATAGAGATATACGTCCTTTTCCCCGGCGGTCTTCACCGCCTCGGCAAACCTGCTGCGGAAGTATCCGGCATCG
>JABUSQ010000153.1 GCA_021442665.1 Oscillospiraceae bacterium | reverse complement strand
GTATCGTAGCTGGTGGAGTCGGTGATGCCGCCTGCCACCTTGGTGGTGCCGTCGGTACCCTCGGAGTCGATGGACAGGCAGGCAACGCCGGGAGCCTTCTTTGCCGAGAGAGCGAAGGACAGCGTCAGCTCCTGACCGGGGCCGCCGTGGCCGGTGATGACGGAGTTGTCGAGTATCTTCGTGGTGGCTTCGCCGGAGCAGAGCAGTACGCAGGGGGGCTTTATGGGGTTGCCGTAGTTCTGAATCTCCCTTGCCAGAGAGGCGAACACCGTACCCACGTCCTTTGCCTCGCCCTCAAGGTAGGAGGTGAGTATCATGGCGGGAATGCCCATATCCTCGGCGACCTTCTTTGCCGTGAGGCAGGAGTCGGGGAGGCTGTTTATGAGGAAGTAGGTGTTCTCGGGAAAGGCCTTGGGGGTCTCACCCTCGGGACCCACGTTCATGAGATAGTCCACAACAGCCTTGGGCAGCCTGTCCTCCACGCCGTAGTCACGGATGACCTGACGGGCAAGCTCCAGCGTGGTCTGGTCGGGTCCCATGGGTGTACCCTTGTAATTCTTGTAGGGTTCGCCGATGTTCACCGTTGCGGGGGTTCCGACCGCGTCGCTGATGCCGAAGCCGATGAGCTCTGCGCCTCTCTCACGGATGCGCTTTGCCAGCATGCCGCCGTTCATGGCGGAGATGTGGCGGCGTATGGCGTTAATCTCGTAAATGCCTGCGCCGGACTTGAGCATTACGTCGGTGGTGTCTATCTCGTCCTGCAGGGTGATGCCCTCGATGGGACAGCTCATAAGTGCGGAGGAGCCTCCGCTGATGACAACGATGAAAAGATCCTCGGGACCCGAGGCGTCCACAAGCTTCAGGATCTCCTTGCAGGCACGCAGACCCTCCTCGTTGGGCAGGGGATGACCGCCGACATACACGTCGGTGTTGCGGAAAACATCGGTCTCCTCGCTTATCTTCACTATGGCGATGCCCTTGGTAAGACGGTCGCCCAGTATCTCGTCCACAGCCATCGCCATGTGGTTGCAGGCCTTGCCCGCACCTAAAAGATAGACGTTGCGCTTCTTGCTGAGATCCCATCTGCGGCTGCCGATGCAGAGCACGTCGCCCTCCATGTGAGCGATGGACTTTATACGCTCGTAGGCGTCAAGCTGCTGAAGTGTTTTTTCTGCAATATCGAGAACGACTCTCTTGCTCTCGACATCACCGTGCGACAGTAAAACGTCTCTGTTTTTTATTTTTGTCTGCATAATAAAACTCCTTCGATGGATTTTTTACATTTGAAATACATTTGTAATGTATCAGGCGGGCAATGCGATATATTGCGCATGATACAGTTATAATAAAACAGTATAATATTTTTCCGCGGAAAGTCAATCCGAGAAGATGATTATAATTTTTTCTGTTAATATTGTGGTATTTTCGCCCAATAATGTCCCAAGTGCGGGCAAAGGATAAAATACAGAATGTCGGTCTGCGTGTATTATCTGCAACAAAATGTAGTAATAACAAAATTGTGTTATTTTGAGTTAATATTGTTATAGTTATTTTTTTATGGCTGCCGTATAATCAAGACAAGCGGTTTATCCGCAACCGTTCCTTAAGGGGTGAAACGTGTGTCAATATCACTAATCGTGCTGATAGTATGCTTCCTGGTGCTCATGGTCATAGGCCTCCCCATTGCATACAATCTGCTCATTTCAACGGTGGTTTATCTGCTTGCGGCGGGTCTTGACCCCGTTCAGCTTGCCATCAAGATGTACGCCGGCATGAACAGCTTCAACTTCCTGGCAGTACCCTTCTTCGTCATGACGGGTCAGCTTATGCTCCGGGGCGGACTGCTGGAGCTGCTGGTCAAGTTCGTCAACGTCTGGTTCGGCAACATGAAGGGCGCCATCGCCATCGTAACCATCTGCGCCTCCCTGCTCATGGGCTCCATAGTGGGTCTTGCCGTTGCGGCGGCGGCTTCTCTGGGCGTATTCCTTATCCCCATGATGAAAAAGCAGGGCTATGCTCCGGAATATTCAGCGGCGGTCATGTCCTCCGCTTCCCTGCTGGGACCCATAATGCCTCCCAGCGTGCTTATGATACTCTACTGCTCCGCTGTTGGCAGCACCTCTATTTCGGGTCTGTTCATGGCAGCAGTCACTCCCGCAATCTGCATCACCTTCCTGCAGTGCGTAATTGCCCACAGGACGGCCAAGAAGAGAGGCTATCCCGCCTACGGCAAGTCCACATGGAAGGAAAAAGCGGACGCCACCGTGAAGGCAATACCCGTGCTGCTGCTCCCGGTCATCATTCTGGGCGGCATCTTCAGCGGCATCTTCTCCATCACCGAGGCCTCCGGCATCGCCGTTGTATACAGCGCCATCATCGCCTTCTTTGTAAGACGCTCCGTGAAGCTCAAGGACATCCCTCAGATGGTCATCGAAGCGGCTGCGACCTCCGGCCTTGTTCTGCTCCTCTCCGGCGCAGGCACCGCCATGGCATGGGGCATCGCCAACGAGCGTGTCATGAACCTGCTTATAACTCCGCTGTCCTCCATGCCCAGCTGGCTGTTCCTGCTGCTGGTTAACCTTCTGCTTCTGGTCTGCGGCATGTTCATGGATGACTACGCCTCCACGGTCATCCTCGCCCCCATCATCGCCCCCATCGCATGGGCTCTGGGCGTAAACCCCCTGCACATCGGTCTTATCTTCTGCGTGAACCTGGTTATCGGACTTGCAACGCCTCCCTTCGGTATCACACTCTTCGTCACGAGCCCCATTGCAGGCAGCAGCGTGGAAAAAACGGCACGGGAAGCCTTGCCATTCCTGTTGGCAACCTTTGCGGTACTGCTTCTGGTCACCTTTGTACCGGACTTCGCATTGTGGCTGCCTGAGAAGCTGGGTTACCTGACCTGATAATACAGTCCCTTAAAATTTTTTATAATAAATTAAAGGAGAAAAAACATGAAAAAGACAGTAGCACTGCTTCTGGCACTTGTTATGGTATTCGCTCTCTGCGCCTGCGGCGGCGGAAACGAAAACGGTGGCAGCAGCGACAACAACGTGCCCGTAGACGGCAAGACCTATACCATCAAGATCGCCTGCGAGAACTCCGACAGCTATCCTGCAACTCTCGGCCTGTACGCCATGGAGAAGTACGTCGAGAGCCACACCAACGGTGCAGTTCAGGTCGAAGTCTGCGCCAGCGGCCAGCTCGGCGGCGAGGAAGATACTCTGGAGCAGGTCTCTCAGGGCACTCTGGAGATGGCAGTTGCCTCCTTCGCTCCCGTGGTATCCTATGTCCCCGCATTCGAAGTAATGGACATCCCCTTTGTTTACAATTCCTATGAGGAAGCATGGCTGGTTCTCGACAGCTACGTCGGCACCGACCTGCTGGATGCAATGGAAGAGTACGGTCTCAAGGGTCTGGCATTCATGGAGAACGGCTTCCGTCAGGTGACCAGCTCTCAGGGCGCAATCCAGAGCATGGACAGCTTCAGCGGCCTCAAGATCCGCACCATGCAGAATAACAACCACATGGCATTCTTCCAGGCCATGGGCGCAAATCCCACCCCCGTGCCCTTCTCCGAGCTGTACATGGCACTCTCCCAGAAGATAGCCGACGCACAGGAGAACCCCATCGCCAACGTAACCGATAAGAAGCTCTACGAGGTTCAGGGCTACCTGTCCCTCACCAACCACATCTATGACGCAATGCCTCTGGTCTGCAACCTGAAGTTCTTCCAGAGCCTGCCCACCGAGTACCAGAAGGTCGTTACCGCCGGTGCTATCTACGGTCAGGAGGTTTCCCGCTTCATCAACGCAGAGCGTGAGGGCCTCATCCTTGCCGACCTGGAGAAGCAGGGCATGAAGATCAACGAGGTCTCCGCAGACGTCCGTGCCCAGATGGCAGAGGCAGCTCAGCCCGCAGCCATCGAGCTCATCGCCGGTGACATCGGCCAGGAAGCAGTTGACGCTTACCTCGCCAGTGTTGAGGAGATTCTTGCTCAGATCGCAAAGTTCTGATTTAGATTTCACGGTTCCCAATAATCCTGCCGGGCTTTTTGCCCGGCAGGAGATTAAAAGCATCGGGAGGAAAACCTTATGTTAGAGAAAATAGACAAGGCTCTGGCAGTCGTATTTGAAATATTAAAGGTTGTGCTTATCATCCTGCTTGTGGGCATGGTTGCCATCCTCTGCGCCCATATCTGGCGGCGCTACGTCATGAACAACTCACTCACATGGTCGGAGGAGCTGCTGAAGATTCTGCTGGTGTGGTTCGGTATGCTCAGCGTGGCAGTGCTTGCCGCACGCCGTGAGCATGTTGCCATTGTGGTGTTCAAGAACAAGATGCCCAAGGCTCTTGCGGATTTCTTCACTAAGTTCACTCAGCTTCTCATAGTGCTGGTGTGCATTCTCGGTGTTTACTTAGGACTCAAATACTGTGTCACCGCAGGCTACCGCCTGACACCCGCACTCAGAATCCCCTATAGCTGGGCATATTCGTCCATCCCCGTTTCCTTCATATTCATCGCTCTTTTCGAGCTGCGCAACCTTATCCGTGACCTCACGGGCAAGGGCAAGTATGAATGCATAGAAAAGCCCGAGGACGATCTCGGAGACGTTTCGGACTTTGAGCTTTAATTTGAAAACAACAAAGGAGACAGAAATGTCTCCTTTTTTTAGATTTATGAGAATAAGGAGCAGATTATGTACAAGCTTGAAACAAAAGACGGCAGAGCCGTATTTACCGATACCGGTCTGGAGCTGAGCTTTTCGGTTCCGGAGGCTGACTGCATGGGCATGCGGCAGACAAGACAGCTCCCGGGGATAACAGACCCGCAGCTGCTTAAAAACGCTTTTCTCGATCCCGTGTCCGGCAAGCGCCTGCGGGACATAGCAAGGGAGCGGGACAGCCGCACAGCCTGTATACTCATATCCGATGCCACCAGAGGCGTGCCCACAGCTCCGCTGGCGAAGCTTGCGGTAGAGGAGCTGCTGGAGGGCGGAATGGAGCTTGAGGGCATCAGCTTTTTCGTCGCCATAGGCGTACACCGTGAGGCCACCGAGGAGGAGCTGAAGCGGTTTCTGGGTGAGCTATACGGCAGAGTCAGCGCCGAAAACCACACGCCCTTTGATGCGGATAATCTCCTTTATCTGGGCAAAACCACAGGTGGCACTCCCGTGACCGTGAATAAGCGGGCCTATGAGTGCGACCTGCATATTCAGATAGGGAAGGTGGAGCCCCACGAGTTTGCCGGTTTCTCCGGAGGCAGAAAATCCGTGCTCCCGGGGGTCTGCTCCGAGGAGACCATAAGGATAAATCACCGCCCGGAGATGATACTTGACCCCCGCTCCGCCATCGGAGAACTGGAGAGCAACCCGGTGAACAGGGACATGACGGAGGCGGCGGAGCTGTTCCGCATCGACTTCGGCGTAAACTGCATACTCAACAACAGCATGGAGCTTGCCGCCGTATTCACAGGCGGACTCACGGAATGCCACGCCGCGGCGGTGAGCTATGTGAGAGACTGCCTCAGCGTGGAGCTGGAGAAGCCCGACATCATCGTGACAACGGCAGGCGAGCCTCTGGACATTGATTTCTACCAGTCCGTGAAGGCTCTGATAGCCCTGACGGAGATACTGGACGACAGCGTGGTGACGCTGATGTACTGCGGCTGTCCCGAGGGCGTGAATTCCCCGGATATGCTCCGTGCCTTCGGCTCCTCCGATAATCTGGAGGAGGTGGTGAGCTTCACCACGGAAAACTACGAGATACAGATGGATCATGTGCTTCTGCTGTCGAAGATCTTCCGCAAGGGAGCGAAAATCGTCCTGTGCTGTCCCAATGTCAGCGACGGGGAGGCTAGGACCATGTTCATGGAGCCCTGCCGTGACGCGGGCGAGGCTATGGAGCTTTGCCGCAGGCTCACGGGTAAGGAAAATCCAAAGGTGCTGTTCTATCCCAGACCTCAGACGGGACTGCCCGTTATGATTTAATGCGGAACATGGGATAAAAATGCCGTCAACTCTTGTGTAATTCCGTACTTTTTGCTATAGTGTTAACAGTTGAAGCTGCGGCTTTGACAAAAGGGTGTAAAAAGGAAGTAAAATTATGCAAAGAGAGCGTCTCGGAAGCCAGCTCGGCTTTATAATGCTGAGTGCAGCGTGCGCCATCGGACTGGGCAACGTGTGGAAATTCCCCTACATGGCAGGACAGTACGGCGGCGGTGTTTTCGTATTATTCTACATAGTGTTTCTCATCATATTCGGCATCCCTGTGCTGGTGTCGGAGTATGCCATGGGACGTGGCAGTCAGATAAGCCCCATAAGATTTTATCAGGCGCTGGAGCCTAAGGGGAGCAAGTGGCATCTCCACGGGCCCTTCGCCATGTTCGGCCTTTACCTGCTCATGATGTTCTACGTCAATGTGGCGGGCTGGATAGTCAAATATTTTGTCCGTACCGTCAGCGGCGGCTTTCAGGGCATGAACGCCGATGAGGTGGCGGGAGCCTTCGTGAGCTTTATTTCCGAGCCGGGTGAAATGCTCCTTTACATGGCGCTGGTCGTCATAGTGGGCTTTCTTATCTGCTCCTTCAGCCTGCAGAAGGGCCTTGAGCGCATTACGAAATATGTGATGCTGGCACTGTTTGTCATCATGCTGGTGCTGGCTGTGAACAGCTTCACCATGGAGGGTGCAAAGGAGGGACTTTCCTTCTATCTCAAGCCCGACATGGCAAGAGCAAAGGAAGCGGGCCTCGGCAACGTAGTGGTGGGAGCCATGAGTCAGGCCTTCTTTACCCTGGGTCTGGGCGTCGGTTCTATGGCAATATTCGGCAGCTACATAGACAAATCCCATTCCCTGCTGGGAGAATCCGTGAAGGTGGTAGCACTGGATACCTTCGTTGCGCTGATGGCGGGTTTCATCATATTCCCCGCCTGCTTCACCCACGGAGTGGATGTGACCTCGGGACCTCCCCTTATTTTCATCACTCTCCCGAACATCTTCCTGAACCTTCCGATGGGACGGTTCTGGGGCAGCCTGTTCTTCCTGTTCATGACCTTCGCCGCCGTATCCACTGTGCTGGCGGTGTTCGAGGATATCGTGGCGTGCTGCATGGACCTCTTCGGCTGGAGCCGCAAGAAGACCTGCCTTATAAACGCTGCTGTCATGCTGGTGCTGGCAATGCCCTGCGCACTGGGCTTCAACGTGTGGTCGGGCTTTATGCCCTTCGGCGAGGGCAGCAATGTCCTTGACCTCGAGGACTTTGTGCTGAGCAACGTACTGCTGCCCGTGGGCGCATTTCTGTTCGTGCGCTTCTGCACCAGTGAAAAGGGCTGGGGCTGGGACAATTTCGTTGCAGAGGCAAATGCGGGCAAGGGTATGAAGATGAAAAAGTGGATGCGTCCCTATATGAGCTATTTCCTGCCCGTGCTGGTGCTCATACTCTTTGTGGTGGGCATCGTGAATTTCTTCGGATAAACAGGGCGTAATAATGATAGAATCCGTGCTTTTTGACCTTGACGACACGCTTTTGGACTTCAAAAAGGCCGAGAAGCTTGCCATACGCAAGACCTTCATGCACATAGGAGTCCCCCCGAGCGACGAGCTGGAGGAGCGTTACAGCGTCATAAACCGCAGCCAGTGGGAGCGGCTGGAGCGTGGTGAGCTGACCCGTGAGGAGGTGCTGGTGACCCGCTTTGACATCCTGTTTGCGGAGCTGGGAGTGAAGATACCCAGCGAGATGGCGCAGGCGACCTATGAGTATCTGCTGAGCATCGGTCACTATTTCACAGAGGGAGCGGAGGAGCTTTTAGAGACCCTGCAGGGAAGCTACAGACTTTTTCTCATCAGCAACGGCACAGCCAGAGTGCAGGAGAGCAGGCTCAGAAGCTCCGGCATCGGGAAGTACTTCGAGGGTGTGTTTATCTCCGAGAGGGTGGGCTTCAACAAGCCCCGGAGGGAATTTTTCGATACTGCCTTTGCCGGTGTGGAGGGCTTTGATCCAAAGCAAGCCATTGTGGTGGGGGACAGCCTGACCTCTGATATTCTGGGCGGAAAAAATGCGGGGATAAGAACCTGCTGGTTTAATCCGCACAATAAGCCCCGCAGAGAGGATATCGTACCGGACTACGAGATAAAGGCTCTCTCCGAGCTTCCGTCCCTGCTTGAAAGAATATAAGAATAACAGAATAGCAGAACCGCAAAAAAAACGGGCGCAATGCGCCCGTTTTTTGCGTGCTGCGCCTGTTACAGCGTTACAGCAATGAGCTCCACATCGCCCGGGTCACGCTCCGAGGCGATGGCTATGTGACAGCCGCCGTAGGTAAGATTCTGAGTGAAATAATCCTCGGTGCGCACCGCAGTCAGGGCGGAAAGCCCCTGACCGCTGCATTTGATGCAGGCCTCCTTCCGCACCCAGACAGCGCAGAAAAGCTCCTCCGGAGCATCGCTCCCGGCAATCTCCTCATACTCCGAGGCTGAGAAGAATCTCCTTGCAAGGGGCAGAATATCCCGCCTCGGAGCTTCTATATCCACACCCACGCAGACGTCCGCCACGGCGCAGACCGAATACCTGCCGCAGTGGGAGAGTGAAAAATGTGCAGACTCAGACACGGGCTTTCCGCCCGGAGCAATACTGTATCGGAAGCCCTCGCCCAACGCCGAATACAGCAGAAGCTCCGCACCCAGCGACGCACGCTTTGACTCCTCGCTTTTGAGCCGGAGAACCTTTTCCCG
Source organism: Oscillospiraceae bacterium (assembly GCA_021442665.1). Lineage (GTDB taxonomy): Bacteria > Bacillota > Clostridia > Oscillospirales > Oscillospiraceae > F23-B02. The sequence goes on along the minus strand of JABUSQ010000153.1, from coordinate 940 downwards.
TCGGTATTCCGACACCCTTTTCACAGCGCTGTCAATGTCAAGCCCGCTCACATCGGCAATGAACAGCCGAATCATGCGGTCATGGCCTTGAGAGTCTTCTCCAGCAGAGTGTCAAGCTCCCAGCCCAGCATTTCGGCACCCTTAGTTATCACCTCACGGGAGCAGCCTGCGGCAAACTTCTTATCCTTGAACTTTTTCTTCACGGACTTCAGCTCCATGCCCTCGAAGCCCGTGGGACGCATGAGAGCCGCGGCGCCGATAAGACCCGTAAGCTCATCAGTGGCAAAGAGAATTTTTTCCATGAATTTCACGGGCTCCACGTCGATGCACAGCCCATAGCCGTGGGAAATGACGGCGTGGATTACCTCTTCATCCACATCCAGCTCACGGAGCAGCTCCCGTGCCTTGACGCAGTGCTGCTCGGGATAAAGCTCAAAGTCGATGTCGTGGAGCATGCCCACGGCGGCCCAGAACTCCACATTCTCCGGGTCATACTCTCTGGCAAATTCACCCATGACCTTGGATACGGTCTCTGCATGCTGAATATGGAAGGGGTCCTTGTTAAAACGCTTCACAAGCTCCTCGGCCTGCTCAACGGTGGGGATATAGCTCATTTCAGATACCTCCTGATTTTTTCTCCATGATAACGCAAAAGTCATGCCGTGTAAAGCACAGGCGAGACTTTTTATGCTCTGACTTAACCACATTTGCTGATAATACACGTCTTATGCAATTGAAAAAATATAATTTTGTGTTATTATAAAAGTATGGAAAATCTGATTAAAAACGAAATCTATGAGGCGGAAATAACGGGCTATTCCTCCGATGGCAGCGGTGTGTGCAGAATAGGGGGCAGGGCGGTATTCGTGCCCCGTACCATAGTCGGAGAGCGGTGGCGGGTGAAGATACTCAAGGTCACGGCCACGGCAGTGTACGGCAG
>JABUSQ010000073.1 GCA_021442665.1 Oscillospiraceae bacterium | reverse complement strand
TTTCTGTTATTATATCAAGGCATTTCGCACGGATGCAGACTTTTTCTCATGTGGCACGGCTTTGGCTGCGGCCTGGGAACAGGGTTGAGGCGTCCGGAGGAAAAAACTAAAATCGGAGGAAAAACAAATGTCAGTAGTATCCATGAAGCAGCTGCTGGAAGCCGGTGTCCACTTCGGTCACCAGACCCGCCGCTGGAACCCCAAGATGGCCGAGTACATTTACTGCGAGCGCAACGGCATCTACATCATCGACCTGCAGAAGACCGTAAAGAAGCTGGAGGACGCTTACAACTTCGTTCGTGACGTCGCCGCAAACGGTCAGACCGTTCTCTTCGTCGGCACCAAGAAGCAGGCTGCCGAGGCAGTTAAGGAAGAGGCTTCCCGCGTCGGCATGTACTATGTCAACGCACGTTGGCTGGGCGGCATGCTCACCAACTTCAAGACCATGCGCACCCGTATCGACCGCCTTGCTCAGCTCAAGAAAATGCAGGAGGACGGCACCTTTGATATGCTGCCCAAGAAGGAAGTCATGAAGCATCTCGGCGAGATGGAAAAGCTCGAGAAGTACCTCGGCGGCGTCAAGGACATGAAGAAGCTCCCCGGCGCAATGTTCGTTGTTGACCCCCGCAAGGAGCACAACGCCATCGCAGAGGCCCGCAAGCTCCACATTCCCATTGTCGCTATCGTTGACACCAACTGCGACCCCGATGAGGTCGATTACGTTATCCCCGCAAACGACGACGCAATCCGCGCAATCCGCCTTATCGCCTCCACCATGGCAAACGCCGTGCAGGAGGGCCGTCAGGGCGAGGACGCAGAGGTCGAGGCTGAGGCCGCTGTTGAGGCCGAATAATTCAAACATTCCCAAGGGGAGCAGCCGCTCCCCTTTTTCGGATTAAATTTACAGGAGGAATAATAATATGGCATTTACCGCACAGGATGTAAAAACTCTCCGTGAGATGACAGGCGTCGGCATGATGGACTGCAAGAAGGCTCTTACAGCTTCCGACGGTGATATGGACAAGGCAGTTGCTTTTCTCCGCGAGAGCGGTCTTGCCAAGGCAGCAAAGAAGGCCGGACGCATTGCAGCAGAAGGCATGGCATATGCAGAGGTCTGCCCCGAGTGCGGCGTCGGCGCCGTTGTCGAGGTCAACTGTGAGACCGACTTCTGCGCAAAGAGCGCACCCTTCGTGGCTTTCGTTAAGGATATCTGCAAGGTCGTTCTCAAGGACGATCCCGCCGATGTTAACGCTCTCATGAGCTGCAAGTACCCCGGCAGCGAGCTTACCGTCGCAGAGACCATCCCCGAGAAGGTTCTCGCCATCGGTGAGAATCTGCAGATTCGCCGCTTCATGCGCTACTCTTCCAACACCACCGTGGCATATGTTCACGCAGGCGGTAAGATTGCAGTTCTGGTGAATATGGAAGCCGAAGGCTGTGACGCCACCGAAGTGGCAAAGGACATTGCAATGCAGATCGCAGCTCTCGACCCCCGCTTCTGGGACAAGTCTCTGGTTCCCGCTGAGGTTCTCGAGGAGGAGAAGAAGGTCGCTCTTGCACTCATGGACAACGATCCCAAGATGGCTTCCAAGCCCCAGGCAGTTAAGGAAAAGATCGTCATGGGCAAGCTGAGCAAGTTCTACACCGACAGCTGCCTGCTCCAGCAGGAATTCGTCAAGGACAACAGCTTCACCGTTGAGAAGTACATTGCCGCCGCCGCCAAGGGAATGGGCGGTACCCTTAAGTTCGTGGATGCAGTTCGCTTTGAGAAGGGCGAGGGCATCGAGAAGAAGCAGGAGGACTTCGCAGCAGAGGTCGCCGCTCAGATGAACATGGGCAAGTAATCGGCAAGTAATCTGAAAGCTGAAAGACCGCATCTTTTGATGCGGTCTTTTTTGCTGCCTCTTATTTAGAATTGAAATTTCGCAAAAGAAAAGTTAATTAAAATTAACCGGTTCGCCGGGTGCCGAAATATCGGCTCGGCCTATTCGGTCTCACTGCCCAGCTTTGACAGCACGCTGCGGAAATACTCGGGCAGCTCCGTGACGAGGAGGACAATTTCTCCCGTACGGGGATGCACAAAGCAAAGCTCCCGGGCGTGGAGACACTGTCCCTCCAGCCCCTTCTCGGGACAGGGGGAGCCGTAGACTCCGTCCCCCAGCAGAGGGTGACCGATGTGCGCCATATGCACCCGAATCTGATGCGTCCGCCCGGTTTCGAGCCGACAGCGCAGATGGGTATAGCCCCGGTACCGCGCAATGACCTCCCAATGGGTCACGGCGCTGCGGGAATTCTTCTCCGTAACCGCCATACGCTTGCGATCCGTGGGGTGACGTCCGATGGGAGCGTCAACGGTGCCGCTGTCCTCCCGCATTCTGCCCCGCACAACGCACTCGTAGACCCGTGACAGGCTGTGATCTCCGAGCTGAGCGGACAGCCCCAGATGCGCGAAATCATTTTTTGCCGCAATGATGAGCCCGGAGGTGTCCTTGTCGATACGATGGACGATGCCGGGGCGTTTCTCGCCGCCGACGCCCGAGAGCGAATCGCCGCAGCGGAACATCAGGGCGTTGACCAGAGTTCCATCGGGATGCCCCGGCGCAGGATGCACCACCATGCCTCGGGCCTTGTTCACCACCACCACGTCGCTGTCCTCATAGGCGATCTCCAGCGGGATATCCTGCGGCACCAGCTCAATATCCCGGGTCTCGGGCAGGCTGAGCTCCACCGTGTCGCCGGCTGAGCATCTGTAATTTTTCCTCACCGCCGCGCCGTTGACCAGAACTAAGCCATCTTCAATAAGGCGCTGGGCGGCGCTGCGGGTAACCTCCGCTGTCTGCGCAAGAAGAGCGTCGATTCTCTCGCCGCTCTTCTCAACGTTTATTATGATTACTTCGTCCATTATCAGCTGAACTCCCGAAGAATATCCTCCAGAGAGAAGTCGCTGCCACCGGCGGCAGGAGCTGCCGGAGTCTCCGTCTCGGGAGTCTCTGCGGATATTACGGGTACGGGGGTGTGTACGGGTGCGGGCTCCGCAGGGGGAACGGGCAGTTCCTCAGCTACGGGAGACTCCGTCACTGCGGGTATGACAGCGGAGCGTCTGCCGTCCCGGCGTTCGGAAACGGGGGCAACTGCAGGTGCGGGGGCAGGTGCCGCAGAATTCCTGCGCGGAGCGGAGCTGATGTCATTTCTGAAGCTTGACCAGACATCGTCATCTGCGGGAAGGGGATTTTCGGCCTCCGACCGCGCTCTGGGGGAAGCCTCGTCATACTTGTCCTCGTCCTTGCCGCCCACGAAGAGGTAGATGATGAACAGCAGGCAGCTCACCGTGAGGAAGATATCCGCCACGTTGAACACGGCGAAGCTCACGAACTCCAGCTTGAACATATCCACCACATAGCCGTAGAGGCTGCGGTCGATGCAGTTGCCCAGAGCGCCTGCCATGAACAGAACCATGCACCAGGTCGCGAATCTGCTGGGGAAGACCTTTTTAATGATGAGCACGATGACGACGATGCACAGCACAAGGGCAAGACCCAGAAGTATCCAGCGGGCGAAGGGCACATTGTCCAGTATACCGAAGGCGGCGCCGGAATTGTGGATATGCACCAGCTTGACGACGCCGGGAATCAGAGTCTGAGAGCCGGTATCCAGCGTAATGGTGACATTGACCCAGTACTTCAGCCACTGATCGGCGATAAGAACGAGCACGGCTATAATAGCGTATAACATAATATTCAGTTCCTTTCTGTAAATGTCGGAACAGGCTCCTCCCCTTACCGGGGAGGAGTGATTTTACATCAGAGCTTTGCCACGACCTCTGCGCAGCGGGGGCACAGACCGGTTTCGGGGTCTGCCTTCACGGAGTGCATCCAACAGCGGGGGCACTTTGCTCCGGTGGCCTTCCTTACGGAAACGGTGAGTCCGGGATTGCCTGCGCCGGCACCGGTGACGGACTCGGCATCGGTCTCTCCGTCCTCGGCGATGAGGCACTCGGAGACGATGAACAGCTCGCTGAGGTTCATTTCGGAGATCTTATCCACTACAGCCTTGCTCTCTCCCTCGGCACGGAGGATAACGCTTGCCTCCAGAGGCTTACCGATACGCTTCTCGCCTCTTGCCTTCTCCAGAACGCCGTTTACGTCGCTGCGGACGGAGATAAGAGCGTCCCACTTTGCCATATCCTCGTCGGAGAGAGCGTACTCGGTGAAGACCTTGTTCATCTCGTTGAGGATGACGTTTCTGCCGTCATCGGTGGAGCGATGAGGCATAGCCTGCCAGATTTCATCGCAGGTGAAGGCGAGAACGGGGGCGAACATCTTGGTCAGTGTGTCAAGCACGAGGAAGAGTGCGGTCTGAGCACTGCGGCGCTTGAGTCCGCCGCGCTCCTCGCAGTAGAGGCGATCCTTGATGATATCCAGATAGAAGTTGCTCAGCTCAACAACACAGAAATCGTTGATGAGGTGGGAAACCACATGGAACTCGTACTCATAGAAGGCTGCGTCCGCCTTCTCGATAAGGGCGTTGAGACGGGTGATCACCCATCTGTCCAGCTCCAGCATATCCTCGGGCTTCACCAGCTCGTCGGCGTTGAAGCCGTCCAGGTTGCCGAGGCAGTAGCGGGCGGTGTTGCGGAACTTCAGGTAGTTCTGAGTGAGGTTCTTGAAGATATCTCTGGAGCAGCGGACGTCCACATGGTAGTCTGCGGAGCCTGCCCAGAGGCGAACCATATCAGCGCCGAACTCCTCGATAAGCTCTGCGGGATCCACGCCGTTGCCAAGGCTCTTGTGCATTGCGCGGCCCTCGCCGTCCACGGTCCAGCCGTGAGTGAGGCACTCCTTGTAGGGTGCGCCCATGTTCAGAGCGCCCACCGCAACCAGCAGGGAGGACTGGAACCAGCCTCTGTACTGATCGCCGCCCTCAAGGTACATGGTGGAGGGCCAGAAGCCCTGATCACGCTTCATTGCGGCGTAGTGAGTGGAGCCGGAGTCAAACCAGCCGTCCAGAGTGTCGGTCTCCTTGGTGAAGTGAACGCCTCCGCAGTGGGGGCACTTGTATGCCTTGGGCAGAAGCTCTGCGGCCTCCAGCTCGAACCATGCGTTGGAGCCCTTCTCTTCGAACACTGCAGCCACGGACTCGATGGTCTCATCGGTGCAGACGGGCTTGCCGCATTCGGAGCAGTAGAACACGGGAATGGGGAGACCCCAGCGGCGCTGACGGGAGATGCACCAGTCGGCGCGCTCACGCACCATGGCGCCCATACGCTCCTTGCCCCAGGCGGGCAGCCAGCGGACTTCCTCGCAGGCGGCGACGGCCTCCTCCTTGAAGCTGTCGACGGAGCAGAACCACTGAGGAGTTGCACGGAAGAGGATGGGCTCCTTGCAGCGCCAGCAGTGAGGGTAATTGTGAACGATATGCTCCAGAGCAAACAGGGTGCCGTCATTTCTCATGTCTTCGATGATGACGGGGTTGGACTCGTCGGTGCTCATGCCGGCATACTTGCCCGCATATTCGGTGTGCTTGCCCTGATCGTCAACGGGAACCACCATGTCCATCTTGTATTCCATGCAGGTGTGGTAGTCCTCCACGCCGAAGCCGGGGGCGGTGTGAACACAGCCGGTGCCGTCCTCGGTGGTGACGTAATCTGCCAGCACCAGAAGGCTGGGCTTGGGCAGGAAGGGGTGCTCTGCCACCATGAACTCGAAGAAGGCGCCGTTGTGGGTCTCGATGACCTCATACTCGGTAACGCCGCCCAGAGCCATGACTCTGTCCACCAGATCGTCGGCGAGGATCACCATATCGCCGTTTGCAAGCTTCACCACGGCGTAGGTCACATCGGGGTGCAGGGCGATGGCGAGGTTGCCGGGGAGAGTCCACACGGTGGTGGTCCAGATGAGGAAGAAGAGCTTGGATTTGTCCAGATGTGACAGCTTGCCAAGATCGTCGCTCATGGGGAATTTGACATAGACGGAGGTGCAGGGATCCTCGTGGTACTCGATCTCCGCCTCGGCCAGAGCGGTCTCGTCATGGACGCACCAGTAGACGGGCTTCAGGCCCTTGTAGATGTGACCGTTCTTGTACATTTTACCGAACACACGGACCTCGTCGGCCTCAAAGCCCTTGTCCATGGTTCTGTAGGGATGCTCCCAGTCGCCGATAACGCCCAGACGCTTGAAGCCCTCCATCTGGATGTTGACATACTTGTTGGCGTATGCCTCGCAGGCGGAACGGAAGTCGGCAACGCTCATTTCCTTGTGGTTGAGCTTTTGCTCCTTGATGATGGCGCTCTCGATGGGCATGCCGTGGTTATCCCAGCCGGGGATATAGGGGGTGTAGTAGCCGCGCATGGCATAGGTACGGGTGATGAAGTCCTTGATGGCCTTGTTCAGGGCGTGACCCATGTGGATGGCGCCGTTGGAGAAGGGAGGGCCGTCGTGGAGGTTAAAGAGGGGCTTGCCCTCGTTCTTCTTGAGCAGCTCGTTGTAGATATCCTGCTCCTCCCAGCGTCTGAGCATCTCGGGCTCACGCTTGGGAAGACCTGCGCGCATGGGGAACTCTGTCTTGGGAAGATTCAATGTATGATCAAATTTCTGTGCCATTTTATATTTTTCTCCTTATAACGATGTTTATTACAATACAGAAAGGCGTGCAAAGTCAGCACGCCTTTCCGCTTCGGGTGATATCAACGGAAACTCACAGGTCCTTTGCAAAATTAAAGACGTGAGTGCTTTCGGAATCAAAAGAAGCGGGTGCGGCGCTGCCTATTATCTCCGCAGCCTGTATTCGCATTGCATCGTCGACGACGGAGCTTCTGGCGGGGCGTGCGCCCATGCTCAGAGCGTCCAGGTTCTCAAGCTGACCCTTGCAGAGAGTGCGGACGGAGTCGAAGAACTTTGCGGAGGATATTTTTGCCTCCTGAAGACGTGCCTCTTCCAGTGCTATGCGCTCGTCAATGCCGCTTATGGCGGAGATGGCCTTGGCCTCTGCCTCGGCAATAATGCTTGCGGCACGGGCACGGGCATCACTCTCGGTCTGAGCGCTTATCTGCTGAGCCTGAAGCATGGTGAGGGAGATGGCGTCCTGGTTGCTGCGATACTCTTCAATCTTGTCGACAAGTATCTTCATCTTGGTCTTGAGGGTCATTATCTCGGTCTGCATAGCCGAGACCTCGTTTGCCAGCGTCTCCATGTAGTCATCCACTGCACCCACATCATAGCCCTTGAAAAGCACGGTCTCAAAGCCCTTGGTGCGAATATCCTGAGGAGTTATCATATCTTTTTCCTTTCCGCCACGGCAGAGCTCCGCCGGGGCTTTGGATTTTTTATTTCATAAAGGTTTTGCTCAGATGTAAAAATCATCGTCGGAGACGTTGTCGTCGAAGGAGAAGCCCACGAACTCAACGCCGGCGGGAGAAAATGCGTATACCTGCTTGGCGATGCGGACTATCCTGCCGCTCAGAGCGAAGGTTGCACCGCTCATGAAGTCGATAAGCCTCTCGGCGGTAGCCTCGTCCGTCTCCTCAAGGTTTATTATGACAGCGCTTTTTTCCAGAAGGAATTTGGCGATATCGCTGACCTCGCTGAAGGATGAGGGTGCGAAGGTATGCACCTCGGGACGGGAGGCTTTGGGAGCGGGAGCCCTGCGGGGCTCCTCCGGCTCACGGTAGCTGTCACGCTGCTTTGCGCTGCGGCTGCCGAAGCCGGCGCTGCGGGGAGCTTCTCTTGGTTCTTCCTCCTCGTAGACCTCCTCTTCCTCTTCTGCGTACTCCTCGTCGCCCTCGATGAAATCATCGTCGTCCACGAAGGGCCTCGTTATATTTTTAAAGTTTTTTAAAAAACCTGCCATTAATCTGTCCTCCGGTCATTTGGCTGTGCCGTAGTTTCTTGCGCCGAATATTCCCGTGCCTACACGGACCATGCTTGCGCCCTCGGAGATTGCCACCTCGTAATCGGCGCTCATACCCATGGACAATATGCCCATAATAACGTTATTATATTTTTTCTCTTCACCAATGTCAATATAAAGCTTCCGCATTTCGGAAAAATAATGACGATTTTCCTCAGGAGCTTCACAGACGGGGGGTATTGCCATGAGTCCGCAGACCCGAAGGTTTTCCATGGTCGAGATACTGTCGATGGCGGGACGGAGCTCACCGGGGGTGAAGCCGCTCTTGCTCGCCTCTCCGCCGATGTTCACCTCAAGGAGAATGTCCTGCACGATGCCCAGCGCCCCGGCACGCCTGTTTATGGCCTCGGCGAGCTCAACGCTGTCCACGGAGTGGATGAGCTCCGCCGTGCCGACAACCTGCTTTACCTTATTCTTCTGCAGATGACCGATGAAATGCAGGTGACTGCCCTCATAGGCGCCCTGTGCGTTTTTCTCCGTCAGCTCCTGAACCCGGTTTTCTCCGCAGTAGCGAAGCCCCGCCTCCACGGCCTCGCGGACACGGGCGGCATCGTTCATTTTCGTTGCGCCCACGAGGATTATATCCTCGGGTGACCTTCCGCACGCCAGAGCGGCTGCGGCGATTTTTTCCTTCACCTGTCTGACATTATCGGCAATACTCATAGCATTTAACCTGCTTTCTCGTTTTTTATCTGCCTCAAAGGGAGGCCTGCCCGTGAGGGGAGCTCCGCTCCCCGGCGAACACGGAAAACCGTCCGCCCATCACAAACCGAAGCTGCGGAGATATTCCTCCGCAAGCCGCCGTGCCTCGTTAAAATCAGGCGAGGCGGCATGGCGTATCCAGTAAACGGCATCGTTTCTGCGAAGCCATGTGAGCTGACGCTTTGCGTAGCGGCGGCTCTCTCTTTTTATAAGCTCAAGAGCCTCGGCTCTTGTCAGCTCGCCCCGGAAATATGCCGCAGGCTCCTTGTAGCCTATGGCCTGCATGGCGGTGCTGTCCATGGAGAGCCCCTCGTCAAGCAGGGCCTTTACCTCTTCAAAAAGCCCCTGCTCCGCCATGACCTCCACCCGCCTGTCGATGCGGGCATAGAGGTCTGCGCGGTCTGCAAAATCCAGAGCGATGACGGCGGCGTCGTATCTCGGAGGCAGGGCCTTTGTCTCGAGATCGTGCTGTGTGATGGTCTTTCCCGTGAGACGGTAGACCTCAATGGCGCGGATTATCCTGCGCCTGTCCGCCGGGTGCAGCTTCGCCGCCCTGTCGGGGTCGAACTCTGCGAGCAGGGCGAGCATTTTTTCTCCGCCCAGCTCCCCGCACATCGCCTCAAGCTCACGGCGGAGACTCATGTCCTCGCCGTTGTCGGCGAAAGCCCTGCCGGAGATGAGGGAGTCTATATAGAGATTCGTGCCGCCTACGACAAAGGGCAGTCTGCCCCGGGAGAGGATGCCGTCCACGGCCTCAGAAGCCTCCGCAACATATCTTGCGGCGGAGTAGGACTCCCACGGCTCCGCAATGTCCACCATATGGTGAGGAACGCCCTCTGCCTCCTCCGGCGTGACCTTGGCGGTGCCTATGTCCATGCGGCGATAGAGCTGCATGGAGTCAGCGGAGACTATCTCTCCGTTAAAAGCCCTTGCCAGAGCCACGGAGAGCTTTGTCTTTCCCGTGGCGGTGGGTCCGGTTATAACAACGATTTTCTGTGCCATATATCACACTATCCTGCTGAAAAATCTGTCCAGCTCCTTCCCGGTCAGTCTCACGCAGACGGGTCTGCCGTGGGGACAGTATTTTACGTCCCCCGCCAGGACAGCCTCGGCTATCTTCG
>JABUSQ010000120.1 GCA_021442665.1 Oscillospiraceae bacterium | reverse complement strand
TTTATATAATACTATAAATTATATTGGAAGAGGTATACGCCCATGGCAAGCAAGTATTCCGTGAAGCTCAAAACCATAGCGGAGGAGAATCATCTGGGGGTTCTCCATGCCTCCGCAGATTATGAGACGAGACTTCTCACCACCGCCGACATAAACCGTCCCGCGCTCCAGCTTGCGGGCTTCTATAACTACTTTGACCCCTCCCGACTGCAGATCATGGGACGGGTCGAGAGCACCTATCTGGAGCTTAAAAGCGAGGAGGAGCGACGGAAATGCTTTGAGGATCTCATGCGCTGGGATATCTCCGCGCTGGTGCTCTGCCACGGCTCTGCGGTGTACCCCGAATGCCTTGAGATGGCGGAAAAATACGACAGAAACCTCCTGACAACTCCGGAGGACACATCGGTGTTCATGGCAAATGTCATAAGCTCCCTGAGCGTCCATCTTGCGCCCCGGACCACCATGCACGGGGTTCTTGTTGCGGTCCACGGCGAGGGGCTGCTCCTCACCGGCGACTCCGGAATTGGCAAGAGCGAGACCGCTCTGGAGCTTATCAAGAGAGGACACCGCCTTATAGCAGACGATGCTGTGGATATCCGCAAGGTGAGCAAGGACATACTCATGGGAACGGCTCCCGAGCTGATAAGATACTACATGGAGCTGAGGGGCATCGGTGTTGTGAATGTGCGTCATATTTACGGCGTGGGCGCGGTCATGCCGGAGTGCCCCATCGACCTTGTGGTGAATCTTGAGGTCTGGGAGGACGGAAAGATGTACGACCGTCTGGGACTTACGGACGAAACCACGGAGATACTGGGTGTGAAGCTCCCCTCGGTCACGGTACCCGTGCGTCCCGGCAGAAACCTTGCCGTGATTTTAGAGCTTGCCGCTATGAATAACCGTCAGAAGAAGATGGGCTACAATGCGGCGGAGACTCTCGCCGCAGACCACGACGCCGCCGTCGATCTGGGGCTGTTCTGAAATACCGACTGATTGGAGTTTAATATATGGAAAGTCTTGAAAGAGCCATCGAAAAACTGAAGGAAGAGATGCCGGAGCTCGACCTGCGTGAGCACGAGAGCATGAAGGAGCACTGCTCCTTCAGGCTGGGCGGCAGAGTGAGAGCATATATTGCGCCGAAGGACGTATGGGATATGTCCAGAGTGTTCTATATCCTGCATTTTAACGATATCGCACCGTTGATGGTGGGTCGCTGCACGAACCTGATTATCCCCGAGGAGGGGCTGGACATCTGCGTTGTCAGCACGGAAAATCTGCAGGCTCTTCGCATGGGAGAAACAGAGAACACTGTCTACGCCGAGGCGGGAGTGTCCCTTGCACGCCTTGCGCAGTTTGCTCAGCAGAAGGGTCTGGCCGGGCTTGAATTTGCAGGCGGGATCCCCGGCAGCGTAGGCGGAGGTGTGCTCATGAACGCAGGCGCCTACGGCGGAGAGATGAAGGACGTGGTGGACAGCGTGGTCATGTACTACCTCACCGATCAGGCGCTCACCGAGGTCAAGGGCGAGGACGCGGGCTTTTCCTACCGACACAGCAATTTTGAGGGACTGCCCTGCGCTATACTCGGTGCCGTGTTCAGACTGACTCCCGACGAGCCGGAGGCAATCGCCGCCCGCATGAAGGAGATGAACGACAGGCGACGTGAAAAGCAGCCGCTGGATATGCCTTCTGCGGGCAGCGCCTTCAAGCGCCCCGAAACAGGCTACGCCGCAGCCCTCATAGATCAGGCGGGGCTCAAGGGATATTCCGTGGGCGGGGCTCAGGTGTCGGAAAAGCATGCGGGCTTTGTGGTGAACACCGGCGACGCCACCTATGATGACGTTGTAGAGCTCATGGATCACATCCGCCATGTGGTGTATGATAAATTCAAGGTCGCCCTCATGCCGGAGATAAGGATATACCCCAAGGGTATGCTGCTGGTGGATAACTGGAGAAGACAGAAGAGCAGCATAATGGAGTCCATGTCGGAAACGGCAAGGGCAAAGGTGGAGGAAGCCGGAAGGAACGGAGATAACTGATGGAATTTCTCATTATTACGGGCCTCAGCGGCGGAGGAAAAAGTCAGGCCGCCGATATAATCGAGGACCTCGCATTTTACTGTGTTGACAATATGCCCGCCGCACTCATACCCCGCTTTGCGGAGCTCTGCACCGCTGCCGAGGGTCGCTATGACAAGGTGGCCTTGGTGGCGGACGTGCGCGAGAAAAACGGCGTGGATGAAATATTTGACGCCCTCAACACCCTGAAGGATATGGGTGTGGGCTATAAGATACTCTTCATGGAGGCGGAAAATCCCGTCATTGTAAAGCGCTACAAGGAGTCCCGCAGACCCCATCCCCTCAGCCGTAAGGGCGACTCCATCGCCGACTCCATAGAGCGGGAGAAGGGACTGATGCAGCCCGTGCGGAATGCTGCGGATTTCATTGTGAACACCTCCCACCTGACCCTCGGTCAGCTTCAGAATACGCTGTATACCCTGTTTTCGGGTGACAGCAAGGAGCGTCCCATCACCGTGAACGTCATGTCCTTCGGCTTTAAATACGGCATACCTATGGACGCAGACCTGGTGTTCGATGTGAGATTTCTGCCCAATCCCTTTTATATTGAGGAGCTCCGTTCCCACAGCGGACTTGACTCCGATGTGCGGGATTATGTATTCTCCTTTCCTCAGACCCGGGGCTTCATGGACAGGCTTTCGGATATGATAAGCTTTCTTCTGCCCCAGTATATTGAGGAGGGCAAATACAGCCTCACCATCGGCATAGGCTGCACGGGAGGCCGGCACCGCAGCGTTGCCATCGCCGCGGCACTGGGCGAGGCTCTGCGTGCCGACGGTGTGAATGTTGCCTCCATAAACCGTGACATGAACAGAGGATAAGCGTCCCATGACATTTTCCGCAGAGGTTAAAAACGAGCTTTGCCAGCCTCGCATAGAGCGCAAATGCTGTGCTCTTGCCGAGGCTTACGGCGTTCTGCTCTACTGTACCGTATTTTCGCCCTCGGAGATAAGGATAACCACCTCCTCCGAGGCTTTTTCACAGCGCCTGCCGCTTCTGTTCAAAAAAGCCTTCGGGCTTAAATTCGACCGTCTTCCGCCGGAATCCGCCTCCGGCAAGCGGAGCTTTTTCATAACAGACAGGGAGAAGATACGCTGTATCTACGATGCCGTGGGCTCCGATGTGGGGACACTGTCCCTGCACATAAACTTCGGTATCGTGGAGGAGGCCTGCGATAAGGCGGCTTTTCTCCGGGGCGCGTTTTTGAGCGGAGGCTCCGTCACAGACCCGGAAAAGAGATATCATCTTGAGCTTGCCACGTCTCATTACAGCGTATCCCGTGAGGCAGTGCCGCTGCTGCGGGAGATGGGCTTCGAGGCAAAGGAATCCGTCCGGAGGGGAAATCATCTGCTGTATTTCAAGAGAGCGGACGAGATCGCCGACGTGCTCACGGCTATGGGAGCCGTAAGAGCCTCCATGGAGCTGGTGTCGGTGAAGATAGAAAAGGAAATGAAAAACGAAATAATGCGCAAGGTGAACTGCGACTCGGCAAATGCGGACAAGACCGTGGCCGCCGCCGCAGAGCAGATGGAGGCGATACGCCGAATAGACAGGCGTTCGGGGATAGACTCTCTGCCGGAGCCTCTGCAGGAGGCGGCGCTGCTGCGCATCGCCAATCCCGAGGCCAGCCTCTCCGATCTTGCGCTGCTGTCCTGCGCCGGACTGTCAAAAAGCTGTCTCAGCCACAGACTGAGAAGGATAGTTGAATTGAGTCAGACAGAAGAGTGAGACCGTGCCCACCTTCGGAAAGAGAAAGAAATGAGCTTTGTTCATCTTCATGTACATAGTGAATATTCCCTCCTTGACGGCGCCTGCCGCATAGAGAGCCTCGTAAAGCGGGCAAGGGAGCTGGGCCAGACCGCCCTTGCCGTCACCGACCACGGTGTGATGTACGGTGCGGTGGCGTTTTACAAGGCCTGCCGCGCGGAGGGCATTAAGCCCATTATCGGCTGTGAGGTGTATATTGCGCCCCGTACCCGCTTTGACAAGGAGCACAATATAGATGCCGAATACACCCATCTCATTTTGCTGTGCAGAAACGAAACGGGCTACAGAAATCTCTGCCGGCTGGTGTCTGCGGGCTTCACTGAGGGCTTTTACATAAAGCCGCGCATTGACTGGGCTCTGCTGGAGCAATACTCCGAGGGGCTTATCTGCCTGTCGGGCTGCGCCGCGGGAGCGATACCCCGCCTCATAAACTCCGGACGGCTGGAGGAGGCAAAAGCCAAGGCTCTGGAGCTCCGCAGCATATTCGGGGAGGACGGCTTTTATCTTGAGCTTCAGGATCACGGCATCGAGGTGGAGCGCAGGGCCGCAGAGGGCATCCTCCGCATCCACGAGGAGACGGGCATCCCTCTTGCCGTTACGAACGACGCCCACTATATTGAAAAAAAGGACGCCTACTATCAGGACGTGCTAATGTGTATCCAGATGGGCAGGAGCGTGGCAGACCCGGCCCGTATGAAATTCGAGGGAGACAGCTTCTACCTCAAGAGCGAGGAGGAGATGCGGGCGCTGTATCCCGGGCATCCCGACGCCGCAGACAACACCGCAAAAATTGCGGAGCTCTGCAACTTCGATTTTGAGTTCGGCAACTACAAGCTGCCCCGCTTCGTCCTTCCGGAGGGTGAGACGGACAGCTTCCTGTATCTCCGCAGCCTCTGCCGTAAGGGCTTTGCCGGACGTTATCCCGAGGATGACGGAACCGTGGAAAAGCAGCTTGAGTATGAGCTGGAGATGATAAAGAAGATGGGCTTTGTGGACTACTTCCTCATTGTCTCGGACTTCATTGCCTATGCCAAGGGCAAAGGGATACCCGTGGGCCCGGGCAGAGGCAGTGCCGCGGGCAGCGTGGTTTCCTATACTCTGGGCATCACCGATGTTGACCCCGTAAAATACAGCCTCTTCTTCGAGAGATTTCTCAATCCGGAGCGAGTATCCATGCCCGATATTGACATCGACTTCTGCGTTAACCGCCGGGGCGAGGTCATCGACTACGTCAACCGTAAATACGGCAGCGACCATGTGGCGCAGATAGTGACCTTCGGCACCATGGCTGCGAAGGGTGCGGTGCGTGACGCAGGCAGAGTGCTGGATTTTTCCTATGCAGAGTGTGACGCCGTGGCAAAGCAGATACCCCAGACTCTGGGAATGACGCTGGACGAGGCGCTCAGGGTCTCGAAGCCACTACGGGATATATACGAGTCCGATGAGAATATGCGTCACCTCATCGACACTGCCAGAGCCATCGAGGGCATGCCCCGCCACGCAAGCATGCACGCCGCAGGCGTAGTCATAACCGACCGCCCGGTGTATGAGTACGTGCCCCTGTCCAAAAACGACGAAAATGTGGTTACCCAGTATCAGATGACAACCCTCGAGGAGCTGGGTCTGCTGAAAATGGATTTTCTGGGGCTCAGAAACCTCACGGTGCTGGAGGATGCGGCGAAGCTGGTTCGGGAGACCGAGCCCGGCTTTGAGGTGGAAAAGATTCCCGACGGTGACAAGGCGTCCTTTGATATGATCTCAGCCGGAAAGACCTGCGGAGTATTCCAACTTGAAAGCACGGGCATGACCGCAGTATGCACGGGACTCAAGCCCAGGAGCGTTGAGGATATCACCGCTGTCATCGCACTCTACCGCCCCGGTCCTATGGACAGCATACCCCGATTTATCGAGTGCTCCGGCAATCCCGAAAAGATAAGCTACAAGCACGAGCTTCTGCGCCCGATACTGGACGTGACCTACGGCTGCATTGTATATCAGGAGCAGGTAATTGAAATTTTCCGCCGTCTTGCGGGCTTCTCTCTGGGTCAGGCTGACATGATACGCCGTGCCATGAGCAAGAAGAAGCATAAGGTGATAGATGCAGAGCGCATCGCCTTCGTTCACGGCGACCCGGAGCGGGGAATAGAAGGTGCCGTACATCGGGGCGTGCCCGAGAGCGTTGCCGACAGCATTTATGACGAGATACTCGCCTTTGCGTCCTACGCCTTCAACAAGGCTCACGCCGTGAGCTACGCCATAGTCGCCTACCGCACGGCGTACATGAAGCGGCACTACCCCCGCCAGTATATGGCGGCACTGCTCTCCTCCGTATTGGAAAACAGCGTCAAGGTAGCCGAGTACATCGCCGAATGCCGTGATATGGGCATCAGGCTGCTGCCGCCGGATGTGAACGAATCCGGCGCCGATTTCACCGTGGTGGGTGAGAATATCCGCTTCGGTCTGGTGGCTATAAAGAACATCGGCAGAGGCTTCGTAAACGAGATAATCAAAGCCCGCAGCTGCGACGGAGCATTTAAGAGCTTTGAGGACTTCTGCCGCAGAATGTCGGGCAGGGAGCTTAATCGGCGTGCCGTGGAAAATCTCATCCGTGCGGGAGCCTTTGACAGCTTCGGCGCAAAGCGAAAGGCGCTACTGCAGATATCAGAGCTCATGCTGGACTCCATTGCGCAGGAGCTGAAAAATAACGTCGCAGGTCAGATGAATCTCTTCGGAGAGCCCGATTTTGCCGAGTCCTCAGCCGTGGAGATAAAGCTCCCCGACGTGGAGGAATTCTCCCGCTCTGAGCTTATGGCAATGGAGAAGGAGACCACGGGGCTGTACCTCAGCGGTCATCCCATGGACGAATACCGGGAGCTGGTGCGCAGAGCGGGTGTGGTGCCGCTGGGCGCAATTATGGCAGACGGAGAGACGGAGACTTCCCACCGGCGCTTTGCCGATGGTGAAAACGTTACCGTTGCAGGCGTGGTGCAGTCCTCCCGCACAAGAACCACAAGGTCAAATACCCTCATGAGCTATATTAATCTTGAGGACGATACGGGAGCCATGGAGCTTATAGCATTTCAGCGTGCGCTCGACAGCGGCGGTGGCTATATCCGTGACAATGCCGCGCTGCTGGTCAAGGGACGCATCTCCCTGCGTGACGAGAAGGAGCCTCAGCTCATGGTGGAGCAGATACGGCCCATCTCCGATCTCGGGGCAGGTCAGACAGACGGCAAAAAGCCCGAAACAAAAAAGGAGGCAAGACTCTGGGTGAAGCTGCCCTCTCAGGACAGCCCCGCCATAGAACGCATCGGGCTTATCCTTACCATGTTCCCGGGTGAGCAGCAGCTGGTGCTGTACTGTCAGAAGGAGAATAAGAAGCTTGCGGCAAAATGCGTCATCCACGAGGCTCTTGTTGCGGAACTGAAGGAGATGCTCGGAGAAGAAAATGTGGTGGTAAAGTGATATGAATATCTGTATATTCGGAGCCTCCAGCCGAACGCTGGACGAGATATATTACACCGAGGCTCAGCGCCTCGGCACCGTCATGGCGCAGCGCGGGCATTCTCTGGTATTCGGCGGAGGCGCCGAGGGACTCATGGGAGCCGTTGCCCGGGGTGTGCACGAAGGATGCGGAAGGATCACGGGCATAGCGCCTAAATTTTTCGACGAGCCGGGTATATTGTACGAGCACTGCACGGAGCTGATATTCACCGACACCATGCGCCGGCGCAAGGAGCTTTTGGAGGAACGCTCTGAGGCGGTCATTGTTCTCCCGGGCGGTATAGGCACCTATGAGGAGTTCTTTGAGATACTGACCTTAAAGCAGCTCGGTCAGAGCAGCAGCGCCATCGTAATGCTGAACACCATGGGCTATTTTGCCCCCATGCAGGAGCTTCTCCGTCACACGGCGGAGAGCCGCTTCATGTCGAAAAACTGCCTTGACATATTCTCTGTGGCGGACAGCCCGGAGGAGGCAGTGGCTTTGGTGGAGAGCTATGTTCCCCGGACGGGCAATATCTTCCGCCTTGAGGATTACACGAAATAGCTTATCGGGAGGCCGCTGTCCTCCCGATGCCTTTCAAAGCAAGATTAACGAGGATTAACCTTGCTGTTGCGCAATATAAGTGTTGAGCGGGACGGCTGTAAACCGTCCCGTAAATCTATGACGCAGTGCCGCAGCCGCGGGAGGCGGTTTGAAAAATTTGCCTTGACTTGTAGCCGGCATGCTCATAGAATATAACCGATCAAAAGAAAAAGGAGAACCACCGTGGAGCTGAACGAACTCAGGCTGATATGTGCGGGAAACCTCATAAGTCTGCGCACACGTCAGAGCATGACTCAGGCAGAGCTGGGTGCGAAACTGAATTACACGGACAAAAACATATCCAAATGGGAGCGGGGAGAGGCTCTTCCCGATGCCTTTGCTCTCACCCGCATTGCGGAGATATACGGCGTGACTGTGGATTATCTGCTGAGCTCTCACGACACCTACGAGGCACCCTCGGGTATGCCCGTCAGCGATGATGCGCCCACCTACCGTGCCAGTATAATTGTGGCAACGGCGGTGCTGAGCATCATGACCTCGGCGCTGCTGGCCTTCGTGGTGATGTGGATACTGGGCAACCCTGAATGGAGGGTGTTCCTTCTGGGGCTGTCGCTTTCTGCAATGACGGGGATAGTGCTGGACTGCCTTCTGTATAAGGCAAGGGGGCTTGCCTATGTGATCTCGGCATTTGTGCTTTCGCTGTTTCCGCTGGCGTATTTCACCATTCCCTCAGCCGACGGCTGGAAGCTCTTTCTGTTGGCAGTACCTTCTGTGGCGATTGTATTTTTAGCCTGTAATATTCGCAGAAAGCCGAAAAAATCAGGCAAAAATAAAACAAAATAAGCCGATTCTACTGTGGGTAGAGTGTAAAAAACGCACTCTACCCACAGTGTTTTCAGTGTAGAGCGCAAAGGCTTGAGTCCCGGCCTCGGCGTGTTTATTATGGTTTCGAAAAACAGAAGGACAGAAAGGAACCGTAAAATGGCAAACTGTGTACTGAGCTGCTGCTCCACGGCCGATCTTTCAAAGGAGCATTTCGAGGCCCGTGATATCCGTTATGTCTGCTTCCATTACTATCTCAACGACAGGGAGTACGCCGACGATCTGGGTCAGAGCATGAATTTCGAGGATTTCTATGCCGAAATGGACAAGGGGGCCATGACCAAGACCTCTCAGGTCAACGTCTCGGAATATGTGGAGCATTTCACTCCCATACTTGAGCAGGGTATGGACATCGTCCATGTGAGTCTCTCCTCCGGCATCTCCGGCACCATAAACTCCGCCCGCAGCGCCGCTCTCATCTGTATGGAGCGCTATCCCGAGAGAAAGGTGCTGATAGTTGACTCTCTGGGTGCATCCTCCGGCTACGGCCTGCTCATGGACATGGCGGCAGACAAGCGTGATGAGGGTCTCGGAGCCGAGGAGCTGGCGGCATGGGTGGAGGCAAACAGACTGAAGATACACCACTGGTTCTTCTCCACAGACCTCACCAGCTACGTCAGAGGCGGACGGGTTTCCAAGACTGCGGCAGTGTTCGGCGGAATACTGGATATATGCCCCCTGCTGCACATGGACAACCCCGGGCATCTTGTGCCCGCCGCAAAAATCCGAACCAAGAAGAAGGTCATCCGGGAGATAGTCAAGCGCATGGAGGAGCACGCCGAGGGCGGATACGAATACAGCGGCAAGTGCTATATTTCCCAGTCCGCCTGCTTCGAGGACGCCAGAGCGGTCGCCGACATGGTGGAGGCACGCTTCCCCAAAATGAACGGCAGGGTCGATATAAACTGGATAGGCACTACCATAGGCTCCCACACGGGCCCCGGCACCGTTGCCCTCTTTTTCGTGGGCGATGAGAGACTCGACTGAAAAGTAAAAACCAAGCCGTCGGCAAAATGCCG
>JABUSQ010000209.1 GCA_021442665.1 Oscillospiraceae bacterium | reverse complement strand
ATGAGAGTGATGGTACCCACGGAGGTGCCCATCGCCACGGATACGAAACAGCTCACGATGAACAGAACGGCAACTGCGTACTTTGCGGGTATGATGTCCAGCAGAAAGTATGCCACGCTCTGGGCACTGCTGCGCCCTACGACGCCCACAAAGATGCCTGCGGTCATGAATATGAGTATCATTATGACGATGTTTTTATCGCCGATGCCCTTACCCATGAGGATGATTTTATCGTCAAGTTTGAGAGACCTGTTCTGCAGGCACGCTACCAGCAGAGCAATGAGGAAGACAACGACGATGGGGATGTTGTAGAAGCCCAGGGGAATCTTCAGCACATATTCGAATATGATGCCAAGACCCAGATACAGAACGAGAAAGACGCCGATGGGGAGAAGTGCTTTTGCATTACCTTTTTTCATGACAGATACCTCCGTAAATTCCGGAACGGAGGTGAAAGGCATAAAAAAATCCCCCGTCCCAACATAAAAAATGCAAGGACGAGAGCAGACATAGTTACTCCGTGTTACCACCTTACTTCGCCTGAGCCTCACGGCGCAGACCTCAACGAGTGCCATCACACTCTGCCGCTGTAATGGGCGGGCCCATCGCAGTCTAACCGGGGGCTCGACTGCGCAGCTCCGAGACCATGTTCTGCTGTATTTTCCGCATCCCCTCTCAGCAAACAGGGACTCTCTGTGACGTTCCGTACAGCTTACTCTTCTCTTCATCGCTTTTGCCAAGACGCAATGTACACGAAGATGGAGCCCTTGTCAAGCGCAAATGATAATATTTGTAAATTTACACAGCAAACGGTGTTTTAAATTCAGAATTTTCGTCAGAAATAATCACAAAATTAACAAACATGGCAATAACAAACCCCCGATGCCTAATAGCACCGGGGGTAGACTGCGGGGGGAGCAGTCTGGGAGGGCTGCGCTGTTAACGGATGATCAACATATTTTATGCCTGTCAACAATATATCATAATCAAAGGAACAATGCAACACTTTTTTATAAAATGTTATGACAATTTTAATAAAAATGTCAAATTAATCGAAAAAATCGGGAAGAGCCTGCGCCCTTCCCGATTATTGTTTGGCTTAAACTTACTTTTTGATGTGTTCCTTGATAACCTCACCCAGAATGGTCATGCCCTTGACTATCTTCTCCTCAGGCATGCAGGAGTAATTCAGGCGGATGCAGTTGTTGTGTCCCTCATCGGGGAAGAAGCCGTCACCGGGAACATATGCTACGTTGCGCTTCAGGCATTCCTGAGCCATTTCCTTGGTGTTGATGTACTCGGGAAGCTCGACCCATGTGAACAGACCGCCGTTGGGGAAGGTGAATTTTGCCTCGGGGGGGAACTCCTTCTGCATTGTCTCCAGCATGACGTCACGGCGCTTGCGATAGCAGTCCTTGATGGATGCGACGTGCTCGTCGAGGTCGTACATGTCGATGAACTTGGAGACGACAAGCTGAGCCTCGGTGGATGCCTGCAGAGAGGCAGCCTGAGCTAGGAAGTTGTACTTGGCGAGAATCTCGCCGTCTGCACAGACCCAGCCGAGACGGTAGCCGGGAGCGAGAATCTTGGAGAAGGTGCCCAGGAATACGACCAGACCCTTGGTG
The DNA here is from genome assembly GCA_021442665.1 of Oscillospiraceae bacterium. Classification (GTDB taxonomy): domain Bacteria; phylum Bacillota; class Clostridia; order Oscillospirales; family Oscillospiraceae; genus F23-B02. Next base: position 8,212 of record JABUSQ010000209.1, on the reverse strand, counting down.
TCCATGCTCTTGAGTGCGGGCAGGAACTCACCCTCGAAGCGGAGCTCACCGTAGGGGTTATCCTCAATGACGGGGATCTCGTACTTATTGACTATCTCCATGAATGCCTTGCGGCGCTCCAGAGGCCAGGTACGTCCGGAAGGGTTCTGGAAGTCGGGGATGACGTAAATCATCTTGACTCTGTCGTTGGTGGCAAGAACCTTTTCAAGCTCCTCCATAATCATGCCGTCGCCGTCGGTGGGAATGGCAACAAAGTTGGGTTCGCAGGCCTTGAATGCGTTAAGAGCGCCGAGGTAAGAGGGACTTTCAATGATGATGGTGTCACCGGGATTGCAGAAGACGCGGGAGGAGTAGTCAAGACCCTGCTGCGAGCCGGAGGTGATGAGGATGTTATCGGCCTTGGTTTTAATCTGGAGCTTGGCCTCCATGCGGTCGGCTATCTGCTGACGGAAGTGCTCGAAACCGTTGGTGCTGGAGTACTGGAGAGCCACCTTACCCTGCTCGTCCATGACTGCTGTGGTTGCAGCCTTGATTTTATCAACAGGGAAAAGCTCGGGCGCCGGCATACCACCGGCAAAGGACAGAACCTCGGGCTTGTTTGCCAGAGCCAGAAGCTCTCGTATGGCAGAGCCCTTGAGAAGATTCATTCTGCTTGCAAATTTGATCATTAGTTTTTCCTCCTATTAATAATGCAAATCCTATTACTTTGCATCTTAGTATTATTTAACCATATTTGTCCGCGTTTGTAAACCGTATACAAGACAGATTTGGTATATTTGACTAAATGACCGATTATCTGAGCGGAATTTGTGTATTTTGTGTAGTAATAACAGTACCGTTGTAATTAATGTGTAAATATGATAAAATTAAAAAAATACATAATAAGGGAGTGTTCTCGTGAAACTGTATCTTCACGGACATGATTATAAATACGCAGCGGAGCAGATGCTCCTGACGCTCTACCCGGAGGAAAGACCCGAATATCCCGGTGGAGACCCCGACGGGGACTGCGCAGTAATAAGTCTCTCAGAGGGAGAGAAATATGTCACGGCGAGCTGCAGACTTACGCTTGGCGGAATAACCCGACGGGGGAGAAGTGCATTTAAAAAGGAGCTTGCCGCAGATGAAGTTTCCCGTGACAGACTATGCCAGCGGGCGGTCAAGAATGCCTTTTATCGTGCGGCACTGGCATCGGGGCTGAGCAGACCCGTATGGGGAGCCCTTACGGGAGTCAGACCCGGCAAGGTCTTCATGGGTCTCATGGAGCAGGGCGATGAAAATACCGCACTTAAAAGACTCATCACCGAATACGATGTCAGTCCTCGAAGAGCGGAGCTGTGCCGCAGCACCTCACTGGTGACTAAGAGCATTGCAGAAAGTCTGGAGGACAGGGATATATGCCTCTATGTGGGTATACCCTTCTGCCCCACAAGATGCAATTACTGCAGCTTTGTCAGTCAGACCGTGGAAAAGAGCATGAAGCTCATCCCACCGTTCATGGATGCACTCATGCAGGAGTTGGACGCTGTAGCGGATAAGGTGAATAAAGCGGGGCTAAGAGTCATATCCGTCTATATGGGCGGAGGCACGCCCACCACCCTCAGTGCCCCGGAGCTGGAGCGGCTCTGCTCACGCCTTGAGGAGAAATTTGACCTGTCGGCTATGAGGGAATACACCGTAGAGGCGGGCAGACCCGACACCATCACAGAGGAAAAGCTCCATGTTCTTAAAAGACACGGCGTTGACCGTGTAAGCGTAAACCCCCAGACCATGACAGACAGCGTGCTGGAGGCAATAGGCAGACGGCACACCGCAAAGGATATTGTGGATGCTCTTGGCGCGGTTCGCTCCGTAGGCGGCATGGCGGTGAACATGGACCTCATAGCGGGACTGACTACGGACAGTGCAGAGGGCTTTGAAAAGACTCTGAACACCGTTATAGACCTTGAGCCCGAGAATATAACGGTGCATACGCTGTCGCTTAAAAAGGGCAGCCGCATCACTCTTGAGGGCTCGGCCATACCCACGGCGGAGGAGGTAGGGCGTATGCTGGATATCGCCGAGGAGAAGCTCAGAGCCGCAGGCTACGAGCCCTACTATCTCTACCGTCAGAAATTCATGTCCGGAGGATTTGAGAACGTGGGCTGGACGAAGAAAGGTTATGTAAACCTGTATAATGTGTGCATCATGGAGGAGCTATGTTCGATAATCGCCATGGGAGGCGGAGGCTCCACCAAGCTTGCGGCGAAAAACGGAGGCAGGAGCACCCGGATTTTCGCCCCTAAATATCCGCAGGAATACATCGGCAGCATAGAGAAAACCTGCGAGGCGAAGCAGGGCATAGTTGATTTTTACGCAGGTAGTGAGTAATGAATTCGCCTTTCGGGTTAACGGAAATTAACCTGAAATCCGGTTTTCGACACTCATCCATATTAGCAGAAAAACGGACGCCGAAGCGTCCGTTTTTATCTTAGTCATCGAGCATTATGTCCAGTATTTCGCTGTCGGTCTGACGCATACCCTCGCGGGCAAGCTGTCCCACGCTCTGTATGGTCTTTTCAACATCGTTTTTGATTATTCCATCGCCGCCCTTCAGACCGTGACCGTTCTGATAGAGGTCAAAGCCAAGCAGACCTGCCTCCACAGCGGAGGCAATCTTTGTGGCGCAGGAGGGCTTTGCCCCGTCGCATACGGTGCCGGAAATCATGCCGAGAGTGTTTACGATGGTGGCGGAGACCGCCTCGCAGGTTCCGTCTACAAGCCACGCAACGCCTGCAGCAGCACCGCAGCCAGCACTGACAGCGCCGCAGAAGGCAGAAAGCCTGCCGATGGGAGTTTTCTGATGAATGGTGATGAGGTTTGACACCACCAGCGCACGCAGAAGCTTTTCATGGCTTGCACCCATTTCTCTGGCATAGACTATTACCGGGAGAGAGGCGGTTATTCCCTGATTTCCGCTGCCGGAGACGATGACCACGGGCAGTTCACAGCCGCTCATTCTTGCGTCGGAGCCTGCGGCGGCTTGCGCTCTGGCCTTGACACGGATATCCTCTCCTCTTGTTGCGAGGAGGGTTTTACCTATGGACGCACCGTAATCGCCCTTCATGCCCTCCTCAGAGATGGCATAGTTATACTCAATCTGCTTTTCGAGAAGCTCACTGACGAGGCTGAGATCAACGCACTCGGCAAACTCCACAATCTCCTTAACATTGAGTACGCTGCGGTCGGTCTCACAGACATCGTCACCGCCCTCTGCCTTGTTCAGCAGCACCTCACCGTTTTTCTCAATATATACGATATTAGTGTGAAAATCAGTAATACGCAGGCGGACGGATTCACTGCCCTTGTAGAGGGTCAGATCAATATCCAACAGTTTGGGGCTGCGGGACTTCATAACCGTCATCTCACATTTTTCCATGAACTCGGATACGAGGTGAATCTCCTCTTCCTTTACGTCGGCGACGACCTCCAGTACCTTGTCTGCGTTGCCCACGGCGACACCAACGGCAACGGCGGCGGCAATGCCCTTGAGACCGCCGGTGTTGGGTACCACGACGCTTTTGACGTTCTTGATAATATTACCGCTGATGACAATATCGATTTTATCCGGGAGTGCGCCTAAAACAGATCTTGCCTTCGCTGCGGCGTATGCCATGGCGATGGGCTCGGTGCAGCCCATGGCGGGGATGAGCTCTTCCTTGAGTATCTGAAGATAAAGACCGTACTTGGTGTCGTTGGGAGTCATTGAAGCTACCTCCGTACATTCATTTTACTCTTTAGCATTATAACAGAAAATATTGACTTTGTATAGGAGATTTTTGTGTAAAACCTTGATAATTTGCTGTCGAAGATACTTGTCAAGTGCCGGTTTTTTTGGTATAATTCCTTTGTTTAGTGTTAAGATGCCAATTAACTCTAAGAAGAATGTTTATGGAGATGTTTTATTTGATCGGCTTTTACAATTACACCGTGTGGCTGACCTATCTGAGTCTGGTATCATCTATGGTAGGTATCTACTATGCCCTTGACGGTAAGCTCCTTACGGCGGTCATACTGCTGATGTTCTCGGGACTGTGCGATATGTTTGACGGCATAGTTGCAAGGACCAAGAAGGACCGTACCGATGAGGAAAGAAGTTACGGAATCCAGCTTGACTCGCTCTGCGATGTCGTCTGCTTCGGTGCCTTCCCCGCTATCATCGGCTACTGCATAGGCGCTGACGCATGGTGGCAGATTGCAATTATGGCGTTCTTTGCCCTTGCCGGACTTATCAGACTTGCCTACTTCAACGTGACGGAGGAAAGCCGTCAGAAGGTTGAGACCGGCAAGCGTAAGTTCTACATGGGCGTACCCATCAGCGTATCTCCTCTGGTAGTTGCGCTGGCGTTCTGCTTCAGGAACTCTCTCAGTCACGGGGGCTTTACCGTTCTGTACACTCTGCTGCTGCTTGCAAACGGAATTGCCTTCATCGCACCCGTCAAGGTCAAAAAGCCCGGTAAGAAGGGGCTCGTGACCATCATTGTCACCGGTATTGCCATAGGCGTGCTGATGGTCGTACTCTGAGCATGAAAAATCCGCTCCCTCCGAGCGGATTTTTTATGCCCGAACGCAGTTGTATTTTTTGCCGTCATGGTTTAAAATAGAGTAACAAAATCCTTCAGGAGATGAAAAAATGAACTACGAAGTCGTTGATTTCAAGACCGTTAACGTGAACTACAGACTGGACACAGGCATGGGTGCGGAACTGGGCCTTACCGCCGAGAGCCGTGTTTCCGTAAAGACCCCCGATGAGTGGTGCGGATATGTGTATCTGTATCTCAATACCAAGATTCACGATCCCGAAGAGAAGTATTTCGTCTTTGACGTGACTACAGAGACCATCGTCAAGGTGCCCGACGAGATTACGGAGATGAGCGATGAGCTAATGGAGGACTGCATCCCCATCGCTCAGGAGAAGACCTACACCGCAATTCGCAAAATGTCCGTTGCCATGGGCATAAACGAGCTGGATCTGACCAAGTGATATGAGAGAGCCCACACTTGTTATTATGGCTGCGGGCATGGGCAGCCGCTTCGGAGGCTTAAAGCAGATCACGCCGGTGGACGCTGCGGGACATGCGATTATTGATTTTTCACTGTTTGACGCAAGAAGAGCGGGCTTTAAGAAAATCGCCTTCATCATAAAGCACGAGATAGAGGACAGCTTCAGGGAGGCCGTTGGCAGCCGAATGGAGAAGTTCTTTGATGTGAGCTACGTTTTTCAACAGCTTGACGTACTTCCTGAGGGATATGAGGTGCCCGAGGGCAGGGAAAAGCCTTGGGGTACGGGCCATGCGGTGCTATGCTGCAGGGGGATCGTGAACGGACCCTTTGCCGTGATAAATGCCGATGACTTCTACGGAAAGGGAGCCTATCAGGCGATATATGATTTTCTGAAGCAGGAAAGACCTCTTTCGGAGTACGCAATGGTTGCCTACCGCCTGAGGAACACCGTCACAGAAAACGGACACGTTTCACGGGGAGTGTGCACACAGGAGAATGGTTATCTGAAGGATATCACTGAGCGAACTCACATTGAAAAGCGGGGAGAGGACGCTGCCTTTACCGAGGACGGAAAGCACTTTGAGCCTCTGCCCGGCGACACCCCCGTGTCCATGAATTTCTGGGGCTTCTCTCAGCAGATGCTGGAGGAGCTGGAGACGAGATTTCCCGCATTTCTGAACAAGGGTCTTGCAGAGAATCCGAAAAAGTGCGAATACTATCTGCCCTTCGTCGCCGATGAACAGCTCAAGGAGGGCATAGCAACAGTTCGGATTCTGGACTGTGACGAGGTCTGGTACGGCATGACCTACAGAGAGGACCTTGACTCCGTAAGAGATGCAATCGCAAAAATGAAGTCTGAGGGAGTATATCCGGAAAAACTCTGGGACTGAAAAAGGACGCACAACTGAACACAAAAAACAAAAAACAGACATCGACCGCATAGCTTTTTATGCTTGATCGATGTCTGTTTGCCTTACATTTAGGATGGACTGAAAATCGCATCTTAAACAGTTGAATCAACAGCTGCTTTAAGGCTATGAAGAGCCTTTGAAAGTTCGCTTCTAGGCAGAGAAAGAGTCATTCTGAAAAAACCGTAATCACCTCCGTATTGCGGACCCGGGTCAATGTGGAAATGTGCTTTTTCGGTTAGAAAAGAGTATAAATCATCTACTCTAACGGAAAAAGCCCTTGCATCTATCCATAGGATAAAGCTGCCTTCGGGCCTAACGGCTTTGAATTCCGGGAGATTGTTTCTAAAAAAACTGTCCACGAGAGTATAGTTTCCCTCTATGTACTTCATAAGGTCCCGAACCCACTTGGCGCCTTCAGCGGTGTACGCTGCAAAGTAGGCGGGCCGCATCATCGGGTTCATGCTGCCGTAAAACTCTCTGTTGCGCTGCATAATGAAGGACTCTCTTATTTTATCATCGGGAATAATAAGATTTGCTTGATTCGTGCCAGTAAAGCTTAGCCATTTGCCAAGGGAGACGGCTGTTATTACCATTGCCTCACAGCAGGGTAGCTGACCGAAAGTGTTCATCTTCACCCCAGGGTATACACATTCGGCGAATATCTCGTCGTTGAAAATAATAAGATTGTGCTTTTTGCATATTTCGGAAATGCGCTGAAGCTCGTCTCGCGAAAATACTTTTGCAATGGGGTTTGCGGGGTTGCACAGCACCAGCATTTTGTTCCTATTGTCGGAGGCCTGCTTCTCGAGGTCATCCCAGTCCACGGAGTAAGAGCATCCGTCGTACTTCAGTCTGACGGAGACCTTGCGACGCCCACTGAGTTCTACAGCCTCCCAATACATGTGATAGGTGGGATCAAGACCTATTATACCATCACCCTCCTGAGTGAATGCACGCATTGCGGTTGCAAGAGAAGAGGTGATTCCGTAAACAGGCACAATCCACTGCGGCAATACAGTCCATTCTCTGAAATCTGCCATCCAATTACACACCAAAGACAGAAAATCACAGTCGTCAACAGTATACGCATACAGGCCATTATCTGCCCATTTCGCAATGGCAGTTCTTACGAAAGGAGCTGTAGGAAATTCAAATTCTGCACCCCAGAGACTTGTGATGCCACTGTTTTTCACAGATTCCGGAGTCATAGCCTGCTTCACGGTACTCATGCCGCTGCGATCAACCAGAATGTCAAATTCGGACATTGTGACTGCCTCCGTCAGATTTCGAATATCGCTTCTATTTCAACGGAAGCATTCATGGGCAGCTGAGAGGTGCCGACTGCGGTACGTGCATGGCGTCCTACATCGCCGAACACATCATATAGCAATTGAGATGCAGCATTTATGACGATGTGCTGTTGATCAAAACCGGGCGCGCTGCTGACAAAAGCCTGTACCTTAATCACATTCTTTACCTTATCAAGGTCCCCAATATACGCCTTAACAGCAGAAAGCATGTTGATGATACAAACCCTTGCGGCGTCCTGAGCCTGTTCCAGAGTGACATCCTTGCCTACCTTTCCGGGATGCATAAGCTTTCCGTCCTTAAAAGCTACTTGCCCTGCAATAAACAGAGAATTTCCAAGCTGCTTGACAGGGACATACATTGCCTTTGGCTTGGAATCCTCGGGAAGCTCATATCCCAGTTCTTTAATTTTCTTTTCAATTATCATTATTCTTACCTCCGGATAATTTCGTATTTAATTCTTTTAACTTTAATGCATAATCAGAACAGAAAGAAAACAAGCCCAGCACACACTATAGCAAAGCCTGCCCAGCCCCGACGTGACAACCTCTCATCTAAAAAGATATTTGCCAGCACAGTGGTTACAATGATGTTGGACTTGACTATTGGCGTAACCACGGCGGCAATACCGGAATAAATTGCGCTGTACATTAAAAGATAGGAAACGCCCAAAATACACCCACCCAAAATAAGGTATAGGAGCTTGCCTTTGTCCTGATGCTGAAGCTTCAAACCGCTGCCTTCTTTTATTATCGCTATAATAGACAGCACCAATGCGACGACAAGCACGCGTATACAGGTAGTGAGAGAGACGCTGACGGGCGTACTGTCCAGCTTTGCAAGGATGTTGGAAACCGCTTGCAGCGTAGGAGACACAAGTCCCCAAATAATCCAACGGTTGCTGCCACCGCATAATGAGGCCTCGGCGGGATCGCCCATAACCGCAGTGC
>JABUSQ010000129.1 GCA_021442665.1 Oscillospiraceae bacterium | reverse complement strand
AGCATGGGCATGTAGTAATGGGTCAGGAGCCGGTTTTTAGATACACCAAAGCTCCGGGCGGCCTTGATGGCAAGAAGATTTTCGTTTTCAAGTATGAGAGTATACACCAGTCTGGCGAAGGGCGCCACGGTGTAGATACTGATGGCGATTATGGCTCCCGTCTGACCCTTGCCCACCACCGCCACCAGCATGAGAGCCAGAAGCGTTCCGGGGAATGCCATAAGACCCTCCATGGTGCGCATGATAACAGCGCCCGGCAAGCCCTTGACAACGGCAGCGACGGAGCCGAGAAGCGTTCCCGCAGCGGCACCTGCGGCAACGGAGATGAAGCCGATGAGCAGCACCGTTCTCGAGCCCACCATGATGCGGCTGAGGATATCCCTGCCGTACTGGTCGGTTCCCAGAAGATGCTCCCTGCTGGGGTCTGAGCAGGGGTTTTCGTTGTCCATAACATTAGGGCCGTAGGGCATCCACAGAAAGGAGATTATGCACATCAGCAATATGGCGGCAAGCAGCACGACACCGAGATTGAGGCTCAGGCTTTTTCTTCTCATGGCTCCACCTCGCCTCTGCTCATACGTGGGTCGATTGCCGCAGTAAGCAGATCCACCGCCAAAGAAATCAATACCACCGCAGCGGTAACGAACATCACCGAGCCCTGAAGCAACACCGTGTCACGCTGCTCCACGGCAACAAGGACAAGTCTTCCCAGGCCCGGCAGAGAGAACACCGATTCCACCACCGTAGTGCCGCCCAGAAGCTTTGCAAACTGTACGCCTGCCATATTCAGGGGTGCTGCCAGAGCTCCCCGCAGGGCGTATTTCATATAAATGCGCACGGGAGGTATACCCTGCACACGGGCCATCACGATATAGTCCTGTCTGAGAGAATGGAGCATAGAGGTGCGCACCGCACGAAGGAGCGGACCCACCTCACCTATGGCGAGCACCAGTGAGGGCAGGAAGATGCTGTTTAAATATGCACCGAAGCCCTGCGACGGCGGAACAAAGCCTCTGTCGGGAAATATCTGCCACCGCAGAGACAGGTAGATAATAAAGATAAGTCCTAACCAGAAGCCGGGCACGGCGGTACCCACCTGCATGAGACTGCGGCAGAGAATATCCGCAATGCCATTTTTCCGCACAGCCGCCAGGGTGCCGAGTATCACTGCCAGTGTCAGACTCATGAGCATGCTGAAAACCGCCAGCGACAGGGTCACCGGCAGTCTCTGGAGCACCAGCGTCAGCACGTTCACACCGTACAGTGAGCTTTTGCCGAAATCAAGGTGCAGCAGTCCGCCCAGCCAGCTGAAAAACTGCTCGTACCACGGCCTGTCAAGCCCCAGAGCGTGCTCCAGAGCAGCCACCTGCTCCGGTGTCGCATCCGTGCCCAGCGCCAGAATGGCAGAGTTGCCCGAAATTGTGGTCAGCACAAGAAAGGTGATGGCAGAGACCGCCAGCACCACAATAACCGCACTGTATATTCTTTTTAAGGCGTAACGAAGCATAGGCTCCTGTCACCTCCGAAAGCACGCCGAGCAAAGGCACAGGAAGTGCCTTTGCTCTGAAATTTCAATATCAATTCAGGCCTCAAAATGCAGGAGCCTGAACTCCGTGGTTTCGGAGGGGAACATGACGAAGCCCCGCAGGGAGCTGTTCATGCCGTAGATGCGGTGCTGAGTCTCCAGAGGAACAACGGGAACCTTTTCCGCAATCAGAAGCTGGAATTGCACGATGAGATCCTTGCGGACATCGGGATCCAACTCAGTCTTGAGCTCGTCGAGGATGTCGTCAGCCTCGCCGGAGAGGAAGCTGATATAGTCTCCGCTCTGGCTGTGGAAGCGGGAGATAAAGTCGTAGCTGCTGAGACGGCCCGTGTTTGCCATGACGGTCATGTCATAGTTCTTGTCGGTGTACACATCCTGCATCCAGCTTGCCCACTCCACCATCTCGATCTCGCAGTGAATGCCCACACGCTCAAGACGGTCGGCAATGATCTGGCCAATGTTTGCATACACAGGATAGTTCTTGGGGAGGGTAAGTCCGATGGTAACGCCGTCCGGATAACCTGCCTCGGCAAGAAGCTCTTTGGCGTGGTCAGGATCATAAGGCAGCATATCCGTGGTATCGATATACTCCTCTGCGCCGGAGGGAAGATAGGAGCCCACAACGTCGCCAAAACCTTCGTTGGCTGCCTTTACTATCTCGTCCTTGTCGATGGCGCAGGCAATGGCCTGACGCACGGTCTCATTGGCGAGGATGGGATTATTGAGATTCATACCCAGAACGGTGACGGAGTTGATGGGCTTCTGATAGAGAAGCACCTTGGGATCGGTGGCAATGGAGCCGATGGGTGTACCCGTGAGGTCCACAAGGTCAACAGTGCCGTTCAGGAGTCCCACCATGGCGGTGGTGTTATCGGGAACAACGGAATATTCCACGTTCTTAATGGATGCGGGGTCTCCGTGATAATCGTCGAAGCTCTCCAGCTTCAGACCCTCCTGAGGTACCCAGCTCACAAATTTGTATGCGCCGGTGCCCACGGGCTCGGTCTTCAGGGTTTCTGCGCACTCCTGAGGAATGATGACGCTCCAGGGGTATGCGAAATTGGTCAGCAGCACGGCGTCAGGTTTTTCGGTGTAGAAGGTGATAGTGTAGTCGTCGATTATCTCGGCGCCCACGATGTTGGTGTAATACTTTTTCTTGGCGCTGTCATCCTCGTGGAGGCGCTCGATGCTGTACTTCACGTCCTCGGCAGTCATCTCTCTGCCGTTGTGGAACTTCACACCCTTCTTGAGATAGAAGGTGATGGACTTGAAGTCATCGGCTATTTCCCAGTCCTCAGCCAGACGGGGCTGTACCTCCCAGCTTTCGTCCATCCACACCAGAGATTCAAAGATGTTGGTGGTGACGAAGTAGGTGGCGGTGGCGGCGGTCTTCTGGGGGTCGAGACCCTCGGGATCGGTCATTATGGCGACATGCAGTACGTCACGATTACCGTCGGAAGGCACGACGCCGCCCTCATCCCCTGCGGAATTTCCACAGGCAGCTAAGGGCAGCATCACAAGAAACGCCATCAAGGCGCAAAGAAATCTTTTCATATTAACTTCTCCTTCAGCTAATAAAATTCTGCATTGCAAATATCTTTTGCTGACAGTGGGGACGGAATGCCTTTTCTTTCCGCATGGATACAGCCGACCGCCCTTTGCCGTACCGCTCCATCTGAAAAACGCAGACCGCCGCATCTGATACGTCAAATCAGATGCATTTATATTAGACACTAATTTTTGTGAAAAGTCAAGCAATGAACGCAAGTTCACGCATTATTTTCCGGAAGACGGTATTTCCCGCAGAATTCGTCATAGCGGGCTTTGAAGGTCAGGTCATCGGAACGTATGCCGCTGAGATAGCTGTGGGTGTCAAAGGAGCTTCGTGAAAGCTCTATTACTGCCACGGCGATGTTGGAGCAGTGGTCGCTCACCCTTTCAAGGTCTCCCAGAACATCAGCGAGAATAAAGCCCAGCTCGATGGAGCATTCTCCCTTCTGCAGCCGGTTGATGTGGCGGCTTTTGATTTCTTCCACCAATCCGTCTATGGTCTGCTCCAGAGGTTCTGTCCTCTCTGCATGGGCAAGCTCACCGTTTCTGTAAGCCAGTCCCGTTACGGCAAGTATCTCCCTTATGGCGGAGGTGAGCACTGCAAGTTCTCTCCGAGCAGCCTCGGAAAATCTCAGTCCCTTGCTGTACAGCTCGTCGGCAGCTTCGCAGAGATTCACCGCATGGTCACCAAGACGCTCAAAATCTCCGATGACATGGAGCATCTTTGACACTCGCAAGGAGTCCTCCAGAGACAGCTTCTCCGCCGAGAGCTGCACAAGGTATGTTCCGAGCTCGTCCTCGTAGCGGTCAAGCCTGTTTTCATTTTTCTGAACCGCTTCGCGGAGGCTCTCCTTATAATTGTCAAACAGCGATATCGCCGTCAGCAGGGTCTCCTCGGCAAGGGTGCACATTCTTACCGTAAGCTCATCGCATTCGGAGATAGCCACCGATGGCGTCACCAGCAGGCGCTTATCAAGGAGAGTGTGCTCCGCGTCGCCCGCCTCCCCGTCAGGGAGTATCCTGTTTGCAAGTTTCTCCAGGGCTCCGGTAAAGGGCAGAAGCAGGGCAGTGGTGATTATATTGAAGGAACTGTGGATGACAGCTATACCCACGGCATCAATGGGCTGAGATATTAAGGCGGGCTTCAGCAGGGCCTTGGCGATGCAGTAGGCTGTGAGACACACGGCAGTACCGATGAGATTGAAGCTGACGTGTACCACAGCGACCTTCCTTGCGTTACGGCTGACTCCTATGCCGGAGATAACAGCCGTGATACAGGTACCGATATTCTGACCCATGATAATGGGGATAGCCGCGCCATAGGATACCGCACCCGTAAGAGCCAGTGCCTGAAGGATACCCACGGAGGCGGAAGAGCTCTGTATAACTGCCGTGACCGCAAGTCCCACCAGCACACCCAGCAGGGGGTTTTCGAAGGCTGTGAATAGTTTTGTGAAGGCAGGCTCCTCCGCCAGAGGTTTCACCGCGGCACTCATGAGCTTCATTCCGTACATCAGCACGGCAAAGCCCACCAGTATCACTCCGACATCCCTTTTCTTTTCACTTTTTGACGCCATAATGAGTATGACTCCCAAAAATGCGAAGACGAGGGAGAAATTTTCCGGCTTCAGGAGGCTTATGAACACGTTGCCTGATTCGATACCCACAAGCGTCAGTATCCATGCCGTCATGGTGGTTCCGATGTTGGACCCCATGATGACGCCTATGGATTGGCCTATGCTCATGATGCCCGAATTCACAAGACCCACCAGCATGACCGTGACAGCAGAGGATGACTGTATTGCTGCGGTTATTCCCGCACCGAGGGCCAGGCATTTAAAGCGGTTGGAGGTCATTTTCTTAAGTGAACGCTCAAGCCTGCCGCCTGCCATGCGCTCAAGACCTCCCGACAGCACAGTCATACCGTAGAGGAAAAATGCCAGACCTCCCATAAGTGTTATCACAGAAAAAATATCCATTACTATTCTCCCGATTTAGATTTTACAAAGCTACAATACTGCCTTAAGGTAAAATCCGAAATCGGGGTTTTGTAAAATCTGCGTCAAAAAAGACAGTGCGCTTATCTGCACTGTCTTTTCGGTATCGTCACCGTGACGGCTGTTCCCGCTCCGTGCTCGCTTTCGAGGCTGACGCTTCCATCCATATACTGCACTGCGTGCTTTACGATGGAAAGCCCCAGACCCGTTCCGCCAATCTGCCTTGAGCGGCTCTTATCCACCCGGTAGAATCGCTCGAACACTCTGTCCTGAGCCTCGTGTGGAATACCTATGCCCGTATCTGACACGGTGATAACAGCGTTTTCCCCGGACTCCGACACATTTACGGTAACGCTTCCCCCGTCTCGGTTATACTTTATAGCGTTGTCGCAGAGATTGAACACGACCTCGCCGAGAAGCTGCCGCACACCACAGAGCGTTGCTTTATCTCCCGTTATGGCAAGCTTCACATTTCTCTCTGCGGCCTTGGGCTCAAGAGCGGAAAGCTCCTCTCGCACAAGCTCATAAAGCTCCAGCTCCTCGAAGCTCAGCTCTGCCTTTTCGTCAAGCTGCGACAGACGGATTATATCCTCGATGAGCGCCAGCAGGCGTGCTGATTCCCGTCGGATGCGCCCGATGAACCGGGGAACGTCCTCGGTCCTGACAAGACCGTTCTCCAGCAGCTCGGCACTGCCCATAATTGACTGCAGGGGCGTTTTCAGCTCGTGAGATACATTGGCGGTGAACTCCCTGCGGCTTCGCTCCGCAAAGACCCGGTCTGTAATATCAAACACGGAAATCACGAGTCCGAGAGGCCTGTCCTCCGCCTCCACACGGCTTACTCTGAGCTGATACTCCCGTCCGCCACGGCTCAGGCTGAGCTCTGCACTTCCGTTTCTTCTTGCGGCCTCCATCGTGAGATTTATCTCTCTGTCCCGTTCGACGGTGATGAAGCCCTGGCCCGTGCAGGAGCCCCGTACCCCGAAAAATGCCTTGGCTGCGGGGTTTATGCTCAGCACCGTACCGTTGTCGCTGAGCAGCACCAGACCCTCACGCATATTGCCGATGACGGCGAGAAACTCGTTTTTCCTCTCCCTGAGCTCCTCCTTCTGAAGCTTTATCTCCCGATGCTGCATTTCAAGACGGGTGAGTATGGGGGAAAGCTCCTCATAGGCATCATTATCCAGAGGCTTGTCAAGATTGATATTTTCAAGGGGGCTGACTATCTTCCTTGACAGCCGTCTTGCCAGCACAAGGCTGAGAGCCAGCGCCGCCGCAAGAATCAGTACAAAGGGATAGAGCATGGACAGGGTCAGTGCCAGCATGGTGAGTCTGGCCGTGGAGCTGCGAAGCACCGTTCCGTCCGAAAGCCGCAGGGCATAGTAATCGGTCTGCTCGGTGAGCGTGGCGGAATAGCGTGAGCTCCTGCCGGAGCCCGTCTCCAGCGCCTGCCTTATCTCCTCACGTTCTGCGTGGTTTTCCATGCTCTCTGCCTCGCTTCGGGAATCAAACAGCACCCTGCCCTCCGCATCAATCCATGTCAGGCGGCTTTCGCTGCCGTCCAATGCCCGGAGGTAATCCATGCCGCTCTGCTCCACTCCCTCCGCTGCCAGAGCAAGCTGAGTCAGAAGCTCCTTTTCCTGAACGCTGCCGAAATAATTGTACAGCACCCCCATTACGAGGGCAATGCAGGACAGCAGAACGGCAACGGCGACGGCGAGGATGGATCGGAATATCCTCCTTGTCATAAATCCGCCTCCATTCTGTAGCCCACATTCCGCACGGTCTTTATCATATCTCCCTGCTCTCCCAGTTTCTGCCTCAGAGTTCGGATGTGCATATCCACAGTCCGTGTTTCTCCTATGTAGTCCGAGCCCCAGACCCGGGAAAAAAGACTGTCCCGGGTAAAGACCCTGCCCGGGCTCTCCATAAACAGCCTCAGCAACTCAAATTCCTTGAAGGTCAGAGCTATCCGCTCTCCCGACACTGTCACCGTCCGCTCCTCGGGAGAGAGCACAAGGTTCCCCGCTCTGAGAAGCTTTGACGTGCCGGCAGGAGCGCTTCTTCTAAGCACGGCTCTGACCCGTGAGACCATCTCCATCATTCCGAAGGGCTTCACCATATAGTCGTCGGCACCGGAATCGAGGCTCTGTATCTTATCATACTCCGTTCCCTTCGCCGTGGCCATGATGACGGGTATGTGTCGTGTGCGGGAGTCTCCGCGCAGACGTCGAAGTATCTCCGTGCCGTCCGCACCGGGAAGCATGATGTCAAGTATCACCAGCTCCGGCAATTCCCGCTCAAGGGCCTCAAAAAAGGCGTCGCCGTCAGAAAAGCCCCGGGCCTCGAAGCCCGTGGAATTGAGGGTATACACCTCTATATCCCGTATACCGGAGTCATCCTCTACGCACCATATCACCGCTTATCACCTCCGTTTTATTTTCTCTATAATAAACCCGCCGAGTCAGATTTGCGAGTCCTGTTTTGTAAAATCCGTGTAAAAATTGCCCGATGTTACAATCCGGCAGCCGCTGCCTGTTTCCGTACATTCACACTCGGTCATGGTTCAGGTATTAATGCGAGGATTTCTCCGCAAACGGCATAATTCAGGTTAATGTTTATTAACTGAAATTTCTTCTATTTGTACTTGAAAATGCCCGTCGCTTATATATAATGGACACATGATATTTTTCTGCATGGGAGGCTATTATGTCCGACACAGCATACTTAAAAAAGGAAGACTACGAGGAGCCCTGCTGTCCCTTTGAAAAGCCCGACAGGAAGGAGACCATCCCCATCGGCAGGGTCATTTCTAGGCTGGACGAGTATCTGAACAGAAACGACCTTGCCGCTGCGGAAAGGCACCTTAAATACTGGAGGCAGGAGGCTGACCTCTGCCGTGACGAGCGGGGCAGGCTCAGCATTCTGAACGAACAGATAGGGCTGTACCGCAAGATGGGCAGGGAGACTGAGTGTAACGAGGCCATAGAGTCCGCTCTCCGGCAGCTTGAGGCTCTCGGAATGGAGACCTCCGTCACCGCAGGCACCACCTATATAAACGCCGCCACGGGCTTCAGCTCCTTCCGTCATTTTGACAGGGCTCTGCCTCTTTATGAGAGTGCGCGCAGGCTCTACGAAGAAAAGCTTCCTCCCTCGGATTATAAGCTGGGCGGGCTTTACAACAACATGGCAATCACTCTGGCAGCTCTGAAAAGATACCCCGATGCAGAGGAGCTTTACAGCAGAGCTATGGCGGTGATGAAGCAGAACAAGGGCACCGAGGGCGAGATTGCCGTGACTTACTGCAACCTTGCAGACCTTGCCGCCGTACAGGGCAATTCCCCGGAGGACTATCTTAAAAAGGCGGAGGAGCTTTTGAACGCTCATATCCTTCCGGATAACGGTTACTATGCCTTTATCTGCGAAAAATGCGCACCCACCTTCGGCTATTACGGACATAAAGAAACGGAAAAGGCGCTGCTCAAACGGGCAAAGGAGATATATGAAAGGAATTGAAATATCCGCAGCTTACTATGAGGAGCACGGCAGACCCATGCTGGAGCGGGATTTTGCCGAGCTTCTGCCCTTCCTTGCCGTTGGCCTCGTGGGGAGTGGCTCGGAGCGCTACGGCTTTGACGACGAGGTTTCCCGGGACCATGATTTTGAACCCGGCTTCTGTATTTTCCTCCCGGGAGAGGATGTTGTGGACCGCAGGAAGGAGTTCCTGCTGGAGCGGGCCTACGCAAAGCTGCCCAAAGAGTTTATGGGCTTTCGCCGTCAGCCTCTCTCACCCGTAGGCGGAAACCGCAGCGGAGTTATCAGAACATCGGCATTTTACAGCTCTGCCGTGGGCTCTCCCGACGGCCGCCTCTCCACTGAGGCGTGGCTCCGTATCCCCGACTATGCTCTTGCCGAGGCGGTGAACGGTGCGGTCTGGTTTGACGGCTACGGCGAATTCTCTGCCATCAGAGAGTATCTCTCCGCCATGCCCGAGGACATTTTTCTGAAGCGTCTTGCTGGAAATCTCCTGCTGATGGCTCAGTCCGGGCAGTATAATTATCTTCGCTGCCTGAAGCACGGGGAACCTCTGGCGGCTCAGCTCGCCTGCAATGAATTCGTAAACGCCGCCATGAAGGTAAAATTCCTCCTCTGCGGAAAATATATGCCCTACTACAAGTGGAGCTTTCGAGCGTTGAGGGAGCTGCCGGGGGGCGCAGAGCTTGAGGAAAAGCTCTCCCTGCTTCTCTTATCCGGGGACGAGGAGGCAAAATATCGCCGAATAGAGGAAATTGCGGGCATATTCATCGCCGAGCTCACGGACAGGACCCTCACCAAAGCCACCTGCGGCGACCTTGAAAAGCATGCCTACTCCGTAAACGACCGCATAAGGGACAGCGGAATCCGCAATATGAACATTTTTTCCGGTGTCTGACGCCGGGAATTTACCCGAAAAGTATGAAAAAGACCGCCAATGCGGTCTTTTTTCATATATTCAGCAGCGTTCTTATGTTATCTGTCTCATTCCCCTTTCCGCTATCAGCTCGGAGTATGGGACGGGGTAGGTGTGGCTGCGTTTACTGAAACCCTTTTAACGATTCGGGTATCTCCTGCTTTTCTTTAGTTGCAGTATAATCTGACTTTTTATTGTCGCAATGTCAGCAAATGCCTTCAATTAGAATTACTATTCTTTTATCCCTTTAAAAATCACTCGCCGCTTATCCGCAAAGGCTCCTTGCAAGGTTATAAATCCATTCTACGGACTGCAAATATCTCCCCAAAGGAGAAATACCAAACATCAGCAGAATAATCAT
>JABUSQ010000116.1 GCA_021442665.1 Oscillospiraceae bacterium | reverse complement strand
AACGGCATGGTGCTTGCCAACGGCTCCTACATTCAGATAGGCAGCGAGAAGTTCGGCTTTGACGACAACTACAAGGATGACCTGAGCGTCAGCTTTGATGACTCCTCCGCATCCAATACCGAGAAGGTGTTCTCCGTTCTCAAGCTCAAGACCGGAGTTCCCTCCGACGGTAATCAGGTCACCATCGTAATTAAGAAGGGCACCGGCTTCTTCACCAACAAGGGTACCTTTGTCTTCAAGAAGGACATCAAGGTCACCTTCAATGACCTCGGAAGCGACCTCGACGGCATCATCTCCGAGCTCTGGGATGTTGACCTCACCAATGTCGCTCTGCTGGCGGGCATGGCAAACGAGATCATCGGCGGCATGGACGGTCACGTCGCAAGGATAGACATAAAACTCACATGATTTAATACTCCCCGAGCCGACAATGCGGAAGCATTGTCGGCTTTTCTCTTTCCGGGATTTACTTTGTATGCTGACTGTGGTATTATAATAATTCAGAACTATCGCAGGAGAAGGGTATGCTGGAAAAAATCAGACAGCTTGAAAACAGATATAATGAGCTTGAGGCTCGCCTTGAAAACGGGGAGATATACTCTGCCCCTGCGGCATATACAAAATGCGCAAGGGAAATGAAGGAGCTTGAGCCTATTGTGACCGCCTACAGGGAATATGCGGGCTGCTGTTCCGATATGGGGGAGGCGGAAGCGCTCATGTCCGATGCCGAGTACCGGGAGCTTGCCCTTGAGGAGTACGACCGTGCAAAAAAGCGCCGTGACGAGCTTGAGGATGAGATAAGGATACTTCTGCTGCCCAGAGATCCCAACGATGAAAAGAATGTCATCATGGAGATAAGAGGCGGAGTAGGCGGCGAGGAGAGCTCTCTGTTTGCCTACGACCTGTTCCGTATGTATTCCATGTATGCGGAGAAAAAGGGCTGGAAGATAGACGTGGTCAACGTAAACGAGACGGAGCTGGGCGGCATCAAGGAGATATCCTTTGTTATCGAGGGAGCGGGAGCCTACTCAAGACTCAAGTTCGAGGCGGGGGGTCACCGTGTTCAGCGTGTGCCCGAAACCGAGAGCGGGGGACGTATCCATACCAGCGCCGCCACCGTTGCCGTGCTTCCCGAGACCGGGGAGGTGGAGTTCAGCATAAACCCCGCCGACCTGAAGATCGATACCTTCCGCTCCAGCGGAGCGGGCGGCCAGCACGTCAACAAGACCGAGAGCGCCATACGGATTACTCATATTCCAACGGGCGTGGTGGTGGAGTGTCAGGACGAGCGAAGCCAGTACAAAAACAAGGACAGAGCAATGTCTATTCTGCGCTCAAAGCTCTACGAGGCAGAGCAGGCAAAGCAGAACGCAGCTATTGCGGCGGAGCGGAAAAGTCAGGTCGGCTCCGGCGACAGAAGCGAGCGTATCCGCACCTATAATTTCCCGCAGAACAGAGTTACCGACCACAGACTCACGGGGGATGTCCGCAATTTTAACATCGCAGGCATTATAAACGGTGACCTTGACGCGCTGATAGATGCGCTCGTAACCGCAGCTCAGGCGGAAAAACTGAAAAAGCAGGCAGAAAACGCAAATGAAAACTGAGATTTTTACCGAAAACCTTGATAAAGCGGCGGAGCTGATAAAAGCCGGCGGCCTTGTTGCCGTGCCCACGGAGACGGTCTACGGACTTGCGGGCAACGGGCTTGATGCCGGGGCCGTGGAGAGGATATACGAGGTCAAGGGCAGACCTGCCGTAAAGGCTCTGGCACTGATGGTGCCGGACGCCTCCGCCATGGAGCTCTACTGTGAGGCTGTGCCCCGGCAGGCGAAGCAGCTTGCGGAATGCTTCTGGCCGGGACCTCTGTCCATCGTGCTTAAATCAAAGGACATCGTGCCG
The DNA here is from genome assembly GCA_021442665.1 of Oscillospiraceae bacterium. GTDB lineage: Bacteria > Bacillota > Clostridia > Oscillospirales > Oscillospiraceae > F23-B02. Next base: position 8,012 of record JABUSQ010000116.1, on the reverse strand, counting down.
GATATCGTGAGAGCGGGCGGGTCTACGGTGGCCCTTCGCTGCCCCGATCATCCCATGACGCTGGAGCTGCTGAGAGTGTCGGAGCTTCCCTTTGCTGCCCCCTCCGCAAACCCCTCGGGTATGCCGAGCCCAAAGAATGCCGATACCGTGAGGGAGTATTTTGACGGCAGGATAGAGGGTATAATAGACGGGGGAGAGTGCGGCATAGGCACGGAATCCACCATCCTCGACATGAGCCGTACTCCGTACAGGATACTGAGACAGGGCGCTCTTCCGGAGAAGGAGATAAGAGCCGCGCTGAGAAAAAGCCTCAGGGTCGTAGGAGTAACCGGAGGCACGGGCTGCGGAAAGACTACGGCGCTGGCAGAGCTTGAAAAGCAGGGTGCGCTGATAATTGACTGTGACGAGCTCTACCACCGGCTTCTGGAGAACAGCGACGAAATGCTGGCGGAGCTGAGGGCGGAGTTTCCCGGCGCCTTCAGGGACGATTGCCTTGACCGCAAGGCCCTGGGGAGGATAGTGTTCAGCGACGGAGAAAAGCTTCTGAAGCTCAACTCCATCACCCACAGCTACATCGGCGCCGAGACCGAAAGACTCATGGAGGACTGGGCAATGCAGGGCGGAGAGACTGCCGCAATAGACGCCATAGCCCTGATTGAGAGCGGGATGAATAAGCTCTGCCAAAAGGTGCTGGGGATAACGGCGGACAGAGAGACCCGCATAGAGCGCATCATGCGTAGGGACGGTTTAAGCCGTGAGTATGCGGCACTGAGAGTGGATGCGCAGAGGAGCGATGAATTTTACCGTGAAAACTGCGATTTCGTTGCGGAAAACAACGGAACAGAGGAAGAGTTTGCGGAAAAAATAAGAAATCTTTTAAAGGAAGTGCTGTAAATGGAAGAAATGAGAGAAAAACTGTTTTACAACCGTAAAAACGGTTACGACCTTATAGATACACGGGAGCGTATCGTCCTTGAGGACTATTGCCGTGAGTATATGGATTATCTGAACCGTGCCCGCACCGAGCGTGAGGCGGTTGACCTTGCCATAGAGCTTGCCGAGGAGGCGGGCTTCACGGAGTTCAAGCCCGGTATGGAGCTGAGACCCGGCACGAAGCTTTACCGCTGCAACCGTGGAAAGGCTCTCATGCTGGCTGTCATGGGTGAAAAATGCCTCTGCGAGGGCGCTGTAATTGCAGGAGCGCATGTGGATGCCCCCAGACTGGACTTAAAGCAGGTGCCTCTTTACGAGAGCGATGAGCTTGCGTTTTTCAAGACCCATTACTACGGCGGTATTAAAAAGTACCAGTGGGTCACCGTCCCTCTGGAGCTTCACGGCGTTGTGGCTCTGAAAAGCGGTGAGCTTGTGAATGTGGTCATAGGCCGTGAGCCTGAGGACCCCCAGTTTGTTATAACAGACCTGCTGCCCCATCTTGCAAAGGATCAGGTGACAAAGACTCTGTCCGAGGGCATTACCGGCGAGGGTCTCAATATCCTCATCGGCAGCGTGCCCTACGCCGACGACGGCAAGGACAGAGTGAAGCTTGCCGTGATGAGCATTCTTTACGACAGCTACGGCATAAGCGAGGAGGATTTCCTCTCTGCCGAGCTCACTGCGGTTCCCGCCTTCGAGGTGCGTGAGATAGGTCTTGACCGCTCCCTTATAGGCGGCTACGGTCACGACGACCGTGTCTGCGCCTTTGCCGAGCTCAAGGCGATGCTTGATATCGAGGGCGTTCCCTCCAAGACCTGCGTCTGCATCCTTGCGGATAAGGAGGAGATAGGCTCCGAGGGTGTTACGGGCATGCAGAGCGGAGCCTTCGAGTGCTTCATGGAGGATATCTGCGAGCAGACGGGAGCATCCCTGAGAAGATGCTTTGAAAACAGCTTCTGCATCTCCGCCGACGTGTGCAACGCCTTTGACCCCAACTTCCCGGAGGTATCCGAGAAACGCAACGAGGCGTTTATCAATTACGGCATGGGCATCTGCAAATTCACCGGTCACAGAGGCAAATCGGGAAGCTCCGATGCCTCCGCCGAGGTCGTGGCGCATCTGCGCAGAATATTTGCCGACAACAAGGTGGTGTGGCAGATGTGCTCGCTGGGCAAGGTGGATCAGGGCGGCGGCGGTACTATCGCCAAGTTCATGGCGAACCGCAATATCGACACCATCGATGCCGGCGTTCCCGTGCTGAGCATGCACGCACCCTTCGAGGTGGTCTCAAAATTCGACTGCTACATGACCTACAAGGGCGTTCTGGCAGCCTATAACGAAAAATACTGATAAAACTGAGCTTAAAATCACCTCTGAGCAAGAAAGACCGCTTGGAGGTGATTTTTATACCTTGTGCTTTTTATAAATGTATGGTATTATAATTAGGTTACATAATACTGTTTTACATAGAAAGGATGACCTGTATGTCCATCGGTAACGCAATAATCCTCGGGCTTGTGCAGGGCATTGCCGAATTCCTGCCGATATCCAGCTCGGGACACCTGTCCATTCTGCAAAACCTGTTTGGCCTGTCCGGACTGGAAAGCAACCTGTTTTTCGACGTTCTTCTGCATATAGGAACGCTGGTTGCCATCCTCTTTGCCTACTGGTCTGACATTGCGCAGATGGCGAAGGAGGTGCTTGCCATGCTCAGAGGCGAGACATCCGTAGTTGTGGGAGGCAAGCGCAGACCGCTGTATTATGCGAGGATGTTTCTGCTGATATGCGTGGCTACCCTTCCTCTGGCGCTGATCGTTCCCATAAACGATTACATAGATATACTCAGCGGAAAGACGGGCTTTGTCGGCATTGCACTTATCCTTACGGCCTGCATCCTGCTGGTGTCCGATAAGATGGAGCAGGGAAATAAAAGCGCGAAGGACAGCCTGTTTAAGGATGCGCTGCTCATAGGACTCTGCCAGTGCGTAGCAACGCTTCCGGGCATTTCCCGCTCCGGTGTTACCATATCCGCAGGCATCGCAACGGGGCATCGCAGAGAGTATGCCGTAAAATTCTCTCTGCTTATGAGCATTCCCGCCGTACTTGCCGCCACGCTTCTGGAGCTTGTGAAGGCGATAAAGGCCGGTATAGATGTATCGCTCATTCCCGCCTATCTTGTGGGAATGGTAGTCGCAATGATCTCGGGCGTGTTCTCCATCCGCGTAATAAGAACAATCGCAAAGAGAGGCGGCTTCGGAGGCTTTGCGCACTACTGCCTGCTGGCGGGCGTTCTGACCATCGTACTCACTCTTGTATTTTAATTTTACCTTAAAGGGGTTTACATAATGGCACAAACCACAACCAAAAAGAAAACTGCGACCTCGGGAAAGAGCACGGCAAAGAAAGGCTCTTCCAAAAAATCACCCCCGCCTGAGAAAAGCTCCGGCGGCAGAGTGTTTGCTGCGGTGATATTTGCGGTTCTCGGCATTCTCACCGTCATCGGCTACTTCACGGGTGACGAGGGCTTCCTTGTATCCGCTGTCTGCAAGCTCTTAAAGGGACTGCTGGGCTACGGCTTCTATGCAGCAGCTCCGGTGCTGTTCCTTGCCGCCGCGGTAACGGGCTTCGGCAAGGGCAGATTTGTAAAGCTGCGCACCGTTTCGGCGCTGCTCATACCTCTCACCGTTTCTGCGACGGTACATCATTTTATATCGAAGCTGGAGCTTCCGAAAACCGCCGAGCTTATGCAAAGCCTTTACAGCATGGGCAAGGAGCTGAAATGCGGCGGCGTGTTGGGAAGCCTTCTGTCCTACGCCCTTGAAAGCGCAATAACTGCGGCTCCGGCAGTAATACTGCTCATTGTGCTAACGTTGGTGCTTATCATGACGGCACTCAGCCTCTCGCCGAAGAAAATATACGGCTTCTTCAGCTCAAAGCAGCCCTCCGAGACCGGAGAGCGTCCCGAAAAGAAAAAGGAGAAGAGGAGCGAGGCATACGGTGAAGAGGCTGTAAAGCCTCAGAAAAATAAGCCCCGCCGCGCCGTGGATATTCCCATGGACGAGGAGGAGCTTCCCGAAGCTCCGAAAAAGGAGGAGCCTCATACCGAGACGAAGCGTGACGAATTTGCCGTTCTCCGCAACAGAAGCCGTGTTAGACCCGCAGCTGAGGAGAGAAATACCGCTCCCGTAACCGCACAGACGGAGCCGCTGCCCGTGGAGGAGGCGGAAAAAATCTCCGGAGCGGCTCCCGTAAAGCTTCAGAGCAGCGGAAAAACCGCCGCAGCCGAGGTTAAGGAGCCTCCGAAGAAAATGAGCAGCGTCGAGATGGCGGCGCAGACCGCAGCCGTGGCTCAGGAGATAGAGTCCGCCGAAAAGAGCGACGAGTACGAAAAGCCCCCCATCTATCTGCTGAAAAAGGGGCATACCGTAGCAACGGATGCCACGGCGGAGCTTCGCACCAACCGTGAGCGTCTGGAAAGCGCCATTAAAAGCTTCGGCGTCAGCGCCAGAGTCTCAGATACCACCCACGGCCCCACCGTTACCAGATACGATGTGGAGCTGGAGCAGGGCGTAAAGCTCAGCAGGCTGACCAATCTTGCAGGGGACATCGCACTTGCGCTGGGCGTGGTCAGCGTCAGAATAGCTCCCATTCCCGAGAAGATATCCACAGTGGGCATCGAGGTTCCCAACAAGCAGGTAAGCACCGTGTACCTTCGGGATATAATAGACTCTCCGAAGTTTGCAAAGAGCAAATCCGACCTCACCTTCGCCATAGGCAAGGATATCGGCGGTGAGCCCGTAGTGGGCAATATCTCCAAGCTGCCGCACCTGCTTATCGCAGGCACCACCGGCTCGGGCAAATCCGTCTGCATGAACTCGCTTATCATAAGCCTTCTGTATAAGTCCAGACCCGAGGACGTAAAGCTCATAATGATAGACCCCAAAATGGTGGAAATGGGCGTATATAACGGCATTCCCCATCTGTACATCCCCGTTGTCACAGACCCCAAGAAGGCTGCGGGAGCTTTGCAGTGGGCTGTGACGGAAATGCTCAAGCGCTACCGTCTGTTCTCCGAGATAGGCGTGAGAAGCCTCGATGCGTATAACGAGCATCTGAAGGTGAACGGTCAGCAGAAGCTGCCCAACGTGGTCGTGGTCATAGATGAGCTGGCGGATCTGATGCTGGTGGCGTCCAAGGACGTGGAGGAGAGCATCTGCCGTGTGGCTCAGATGGGCCGTGCGGCGGGCATGCACCTTGTAATTGCGACCCAGAGACCCTCTGCGGATGTCATTACGGGACTTATGAAGGCGAATATACCCAGCCGCATTGCCTTCGCCGTATCCTCCGGACTTGAAAGCCGCATCATCCTTGACAATGTGGGTGCGGAAAAGCTCATAGGCATGGGCGATATGCTGTATGCTCCCCTGGGCTGCGGCAAGCCTCTGCGTGTTCAGGGTGCCTTCGTCAGCGATGAGGAGCGTGACGCCATCGTGTCCTTCATCAAGAAGCAGGCGGCGCCCGAGTACAGTCAGGACATCATGGCTCAGATCGAAAAGGCCGCCGAGGATAAGGGCAAGGGCGGCAAGGACGATGAGGGTGACGCCGGGGACAAGGGCGATTACGATGAGCTTCTGCCTCAGGCGGTGGACGTTATTTTCGACACCAAGCAGGCGTCGGTGTCCATGCTGCAGCGCAGACTGAAGCTGGGCTACGCCAGAGCCGCCCGCATCATCGACCAGATGGAGGAGCTGGGTATACTGGGACCCTTTGAGGGCTCCAAGCCCCGTCAGGTGCTCATTACCCGTGAGCAGTGGATGGAGATGCAGTCGGTACAGGGTACGGCTCCCATCGAGAGGATAGCTCCGGAGGAATTTGATAACTGAAAGCATAAAAGGGCGTGCAAACGCCCTTTTTCCGAAAGGTAAAGCCATGGATTATTTTAAGCCGCAAATGGATATAGCAGAGGTAAACGCCGTGAGCATGCTGGGGCTTGCCCATATAGGCGACGGCGTGTACGAGCTTCTTACCCGCACCATGCTGTGCAGCAGGGGAAACACAAAGGTCACGGAGCTGCACCGCAGGACCGTCGCCATAGTCAACGCTCCGGCGCAGGCGAGGGCAGCGGAGAGGCTGCTTCCCGTTCTCACGGAGGAGGAGACCGCGGTGTTCAAAAGAGGGCGCAACACAAAGGTCAATTCCGTGCCCCATAAGGCGGATATAGGCGAATACCACGCCGCCACGGGGCTGGAGGCGCTCTTCGGCTGGCTGTATCTGCTGGGCAGAACACAGCGCATAAACGAGCTTTACGCCCTGTGTACGGAGGAAGACTATGGCACTTGACGCAATACTTCTCTCCGCCCTTGTCAGGGAGCTGAGACCGAGGCTGGAGGGCGCAAGGATAGACAAGGTTCAGCAGCCGGAGCGTGACAGCGTGCTTATTTCTCTGAGAAATAACGGCGAAAACCTTCGTCTGCTCATAAACGCAGGCGCAGGCAGCGGACGTGTTCAGTTTACCGAAGCCGGCTTTGAAAACCCTGCGGAGCCTCCCATGTTCTGTATGCTGCTGAGAAAATATCTCATCGGAGGCAGGATAGAAGGACTCAGTCAGCCGGAGCATGAGCGTCTGCTTATGGTTAACATAACAACAAGAAACGAGCTGGGCGATTTAATTGAGATACGTCTTGCGGCGGAGCTCATGGGCAGAAGCTCAAACCTTGTGCTCATCGGCTCGGACGGCAGGATAATCGACTGCCTGAGGCGCATGGATTACGGCGGCGATGCGGAGCGCAGAATGCTGCCGGGCATGATATACCGCCTGCCTCCGAAGCAGAGGAAGCCCCTTGTGTTCGGGCTTGATGCCGAAGCCCGCAGACGGCTTTTGCTTGAGACCGACAGCGGGAAGCCGCTTGACAAGCGGCTCATGGACTGCTTTTCGGGATTATCACCGCTTATCTGCCGTGAGCTTTCGCACAGAGCCTTTGAGGACGCAGAGCTTATAAACGATGCGCTGGACGCCTTCCTTGAGACCGTCGCCGCAGGGGATTTTGTTCCCGTGCTGCTGAAGGAAAACGGAAAGCCCAAGGACTTTTCCTTCATGTCCCTGCACCAGTACGGAGGGGAGTATGAGGAGGAGGCCTTTGAGTCCTTCAGCCGGCTGCTGGATGCCTATTATGCCGGCCGGGAGAAGCTTGAGCGGCAGAAGCGGCGCTCCAGGGAGCTTATCCACAGCGTAAAAACAAACCGTGACAGGCTGGCAAAGAAGCTGGCGCTGCAGCGTGAGGAGCTGAGGCACACCGCAGACAGAGACAGTATACGCAAAATGGCGGAGCTGCTGACAGCCAATATGTACCGGGTGAAAAAGGGCGACAGAGTGCTGGTCTGCGAGGACTATTACACCGAGGGCTGCCCTGAGATAGAGATACCCCTGAACGTCATGAAAACGCCTCAGAAGAATGCAGAGAGTATGTTCAGGGAGTACAATAAGCTGAAAACAGCGGAAAAGCATCTGACAAAGCTCATAGAAGAGGGCGAAAAGCAGCTTGATTATCTGAACAGCGTTCTGGATGAAGCCGAGCGCGCGGAAACCGAGCGTGACCTTGCGGAGATACGCCGTGAGCTCACGGAGACGGGCTATATCAGACGGCAGAAGGGCGGAAAGCCCGAAAAAGTGAAAAAGCAGGGGCCGATGCGCTTTGTATCCTCCGACGGCTTTGAGATATTTGTTGGACGAAGCAATGCGCAGAATGACGAGCTGACCCTGAAAACCGCACGCAGAACCGATATGTGGCTGCACACCAGAAGTGTGCACGGCAGCCATGTGATAATCTCCTGCGAGGGTCTTGAGCCTCCCGAACGGACGGTGGAGGAGGCGGCGTCCCTTGCGGTATACTACTCTCAGGGCAGGGAGGGCGGAAAGACCGCCGTGGACTGCACCATGGTGCGTTTTGTGAAAAAGCCCTCCGGAGCCATGCCCGGAAAGGTCATTTATACCGATTATACCACCCTGATGGCCGAGGCTGACGAGGCTCTTGCGGACAGACTGAGGCAATAAAAAACAGCGCACGCGGCGCTGTTTTTTT
>JABUSQ010000053.1 GCA_021442665.1 Oscillospiraceae bacterium | reverse complement strand
GTTTTTCACGGCGGCGTGTACGTCGGGAAAAACACTTCTCGCGCAGTGAGCGTCGAAATATTCGCCACAGGCGAATATTGAGGCGCAGAACGGAGTGCGGAAAATTCGTCAAAGAAGCCAAAATGACTTCTTTGACGAACTGAGAAGCCGGGGGTCATCTGACCCCCGGCTTTATTGCCGTCGGCTTCAATCGTGCTCACGGAGCTTTTCCAGCAGCTCATAGGGGGCGCATAGCTCTCCGTCTATGCCACTGCCCAGATTTATTCGCTCCTTGTTTTTGCCGTGCCAGTCGCTGCCTGCGGTGACGCAGAGCCCGTACCGCCGGGCATAGCTCCGATACAGGGCGGTCTGCTCCTCCGTGTAGCCGGAGTAATAGCACTCAAGCCCCGCCACCATGGCCTTTTTCCCCCGCTCCAGCAGCTCCTCCATACCCGCTCTGTCCAGGCGGTACTGTCCCGGATGAGCGATGACGGGCTTGCCTCCGGCGCTGCGGATGGTCTCCGCACCCTCCTCCAGCGTGAGGAAGTTCCGCCGTATGAAATACTTGCAGCCCGGGTTCAGCAGCGTATCGAAGGCCTCCTGCAGGGTTTTCGCCCTGCCCGCCTCCACAAGCCGCAGTGCAAAGTGGGGTCTGCCGATGGTGGAGCCCCTGTGGCTCGCCTCCAGCTCGTCTATGTCTATCTTCACCCCGTCATCGCTTATGAGCTTCGCTATCTGCTCGTTGCGCTTGCGCCTGTCATAGATTATCCAGCGCACGGTCTCCTGAAGCTCCTCACTGTCGGGGTCGATATCGTAGCCCAGCATGTGTATCTCCCTGCCGTACCAGCCGCAGGCAAGCTCCAGCCCCGGAACGACCTCAACGCCGTATTTCTCTCCCGCTGCGGCAGCCTCGGCAATGCCGCCCACATTGTCGTGGTCGGTTACGGCGATGGCTCTCAGCCCCAGCTCCCCGGCAAGCCGCACGGTGTTCTCGGGTGTCTCCGAGCCGTCGGATATATTTGTGTGGACGTGCAGATCAATTTCCCTCATGTTTGCTCCGAATCAGACGAAATATAAAGTTTATTATACATAAATATCCGCGGATTTTCAATATTTCCTGCCGAATATTGACTATTTTGTGCGTTCGGTATAAAATATGCACCACCAAGCTGCAGGAGAATGACCATGAACAACAATTTAGACAAGCCCCGCCTCATAGGTATCATAGGCGCCATGAAGGTGGAAACAGATGACATTAAAGGCCGTGTGGAAGCTCCCGTCTGTGAGACCTTCAGCGGCATCGACTTTGTCCGGGGAAGACTTCTCGGACATGAGGTGGTTGCGGCTAAATGCGGCGTCGGCAAGGTCTTTGCGGCAATGTGCGCACAGACCATGATCCTGAAATACGCCCCTGATATCATCATCAGCATGGGCGTGGGCGGCTCCCTTAGCCCGGAGCTGAACATCGGAGATATAGCCATCGCCTCGGAGCTGTGTCAGCACGACATGGACACCTCCCATGTGGGGGATGAGATAGGCATGGTCTCGGGGGTCAACATGGTGTACTTCCCTGCCTGCGGCGAGGCTGTCAGGCGCTTCGAGGTCTGTGCGGAGGGTCTGGGACTGCACAGCGTCACGGGGGTCATTGCCTCCGGGGATGTTTTTGTGGGGGACGCACAGCGGAAGCGGTTTATTACCGACACCTTCGGCGCCCTGTGCTGTGAGATGGAGAGCGCCGCCATAGCTCAGGTCTGCTATGTCAACGACGTGCCCTTTGCCGCCATCCGCGCCGTATCCGATAACGGTGACGCAAACTGCGGCAGAGATTATGCCGATGCGCTCTCCAGAGCCTCCTCCGCCGCCACGGCAATGGTATACGAATTCTTAAAATGACTCCCCGTGCATTTTCTGCTTATTCAGGTCTCCAAAAAGCTCGCCTATCCTTTTCTCAAGTTCCTTTTCGATTTCAGTACGCTCATTTTCCCCATTTTCATGCGTGAGCAGATAGATTTTTCTTTCCTCGGGCGGGTCTGTCAGTCTGTATATCTGCACGGGTATTTTCGATGCGATTAATTCAATGGTGTTTCTGGGGCTGATTATCCATCCCCCCAGCTTTTTCAGATATGCCGCCGCAGCCTGAGGCGAATTCAGTTCCACCCTTCCGCACGCATGCGCACCGAACCACTTTTCCCTCCAAAGAGAGACGGTTGAAAAATGCCAGCCCGTGAGCAGCACTTCCTTGTGTGGATCCAGCTGTAAAGGCGATATTTCCAGTTCTGGCCCGGGAGTTTCGCAGAAATGAGCCACATAAAAGCTCTGGCTGTCAATGCACCTGTGTATTATTTTGCTTCTTGTGGACTCATAGGATGCAAATCCGTAATCAACGAGCTTATTCTCCATCAAATCGTAAACAATTGACGAGTCTGTTATCTGCAGAGAAAATCTGACTCGGGGATATTCGGTCAGCAGTTCCGTCAGCACGGGCTCAAGCCGGTCAAAATATGTACTTTCGTTTGCAGCTATCCTCAGCGTCTGCGTATAGTTTTCTCCCAGTGCGGCGGTTTCCTCAAACATTCTCTGCCATCGCTGCGCAAGGGGAATAAACTTTTCACCCTGCTGAGTCAGAGAAATATTTCTCATTCCCTTTGATCTGACCACAAGCGGGCAGCCCAGCTCTGTCTCCAGATTCTTCAGTCTGTTGCTTACTGCAGATTGAGAAGTATAGAGATTATCGGCAGTTTTGGTAATATTTCTCGTTCTCACGAGGTCAAGAAAGAGTTCAATGTCTTTATTATGCATTTTAATCCACCTCTTACCGACATTGTATCACATATCCGACAAGAATAAAATGTCCGGCTTCAAGCCCGGACATTTTATTCTTTCATTCGTATTCAATTTTCCTCGTTTGTCTCGAATCTGCGCCCTATTCCGGTCAGAATGCTGATAAGGAATATAAGCAGCAGTCCCCAGCAATGGAATGTGTACGGCATGATATTAAGGAACGAGAACTGCGACATACCCTCTATGCTGAGTACAACACCAAGGGAGATCACCACAGGATTTCCGTAGGGCAGCAGACCTGTCGCTCCGCAGGCTACGCCGTCAAGAATATTTGCGCCGCGGCGTCTGTCAATATTGAACATTTTGGTTATCTTACGCACCAGAGAGCCAAAGAAGAGGATGGCAATTCCGCTTCCGCCCGTTACCGCAGAGCCCAGTGAGGCTGCAAGATAGCAGACCAATTCTCCGGACCGGGGAGACTTGCACAGCTTCATAAGTCCGTTGCTGAGATCCTCGAAGGCTCCGCTGGCATTGAGTATCTCAAGGAGCTGGAACAGCAGCATGACATAGAGCACCAGTACCATCATTCCGCTCATACCCGCAACGATGGGGCCGTCATTGCTGAACATGGCAGCGGGAGCAATGCAGCCCAGAGCGAGGTCCAGAACAATACCAAGAATGTTGCATGTAATAAGGGTGGCAATGAGATCCCAGCCCTTGCGCATCATTATGACCATAATAACGGGCAGCACAAGAAGTACCAGCGAACGAACGGCAGAGCCGTCAATATTTACCTCAGCCGGGACACCGTTGCTCATTTTCAGACCCACTATAATAAACAGCACACCCGATACGGCCGCAGATATTGCAGCATACGGGAACCTCGTTCTTACGACCTCGGAGATCTCGGACTCCTGCGTAAGGGCAGAGCTGATTGTCGTATCCGAAATAGGGGCAAGGTTATCTCCGAAAATCGCTCCGCTGATAATCGCACCGCACATCAGTCCCGCATCCACGTTAAGGCTTACACCCAGAGGAACAAGGACGGGCGCAACTGCCGCAACAGAGCCTGAGGATGTGCCGCAGGATGTAGAGATAAGCATGCAGGTAATGAATGCAATCAGGGGAATAAAGCCCGCATTCAGCTCAAGCTTTGTCACCACCCAGATAAGAGCGTTAATAAGTCCGCTCTGACGCAGGAGCTGAGAGAGCAGTCCTGCCATTATGTACGCCATGAGTATAGTTCCCAGCATCGGGTTTCTGAGACCTGCAAGAGTGATTTTGCCGAAGCTCTTCTTGTTCTTGGAGAGTGCAAAGCCGACCGCCAACGCAAAGAAGGTCACCATTGTAAGTCTCCCGACTCCGCCGCCGCCAATGGCAGTGCTTACTATCATGCCTGCGATCATCACCATTACAGGCAGCCACGGACCCAGTTTTCCGCCATAGAATTCCGCTTTTTTCGCTGTCGTTTCCATATTATTCCCTTTCTTATTTTATTTTATTACTGCTGTGCAGTTTTTCTTATAAGTTCCTCTGAGGGTGCCTTTCTGTCTTTTGACGATACATCAACTATCAGCTTATACAGTGATACGTTGTTTTCCTGCGCTGCTCTCTTAAACAGAGGCAGAAAGGATGAATGCGCTCCGGACAAGCCGAGGATAAGGTCTATGGGCATAACCGCAGGTCTGTAGTCCAGTTTTTTCATTTCGGGAATCAGTTCTCCGTCGAGATACTCCAGCAGCTCATAGAGCTTTACCCCGTCGAGCCTGTTTTCACGTACGAATACGGCAGCGGCAAGCTCCGTTGAACAGTTTCCTGCACTGCGTGCCATTCCCAGAAGCCCGCAGTCTATCTCGTCCGCACCTGCATTCGCCGCAGCCATTGCGTTTGCCTGAGAGAGACCGAGGTTGCTGTGTCCGTGAAAGCCCACGGGTACGGACACCTTTTCCTTCAGTGCTTCCACATATGCCGCTGCATCCGCAGGCATCATGGTTCCCGCCGAGTCCATTATCGTTATTGCATCAACTCCCTCACACTCAAGCATGCGGGCCTCCTCCGCAAGCTCCTCAGGTGTGCAGATATAAGCCTTCATCTGAGAATACCGGCAATACAGTCCTGCAGCCTTGACCTGCTTTACAGCAGAAACGGACTGCTTCCCGTCGCCTGCATTATTGCCCACACGCAGGAAATGCAGGCCATGCTCCGCCGCAGCTCTGATATTCCTCTCATCGGCAAGCTTTGCAAGCTGGAACATACCCAGATTTCCGCTTCCCGTGTACGGAGAAACCAGCTTCATGTATTCAAGGTCGGTGAGCGGTGCGGCGGAATTCAGTTTTTCATATGCCCCCAGACCCTTTGCATTTCCCAGCTCTATGTCCGTGATACCGCAGCCGATGAGATTCCTCACGATGCTCAGCGTCAGCTCTCCCGAGAAGCCGTTTCCGACAACATTGGCTCCGTCACGCAATGTGCAGTCAAAAAGCTTCATTAATTGCCCTCCTGAAGCTCAAGCAGAGCCTTCTTTATCCTCTCTGCCGCAATTTCGAGATCCCTTGTTGCGTTCGCAAAGGAAAATCTCATGCAGCACACAGAATCCTCACCGTATGCGCTGCCGGGCATACCGACAACACCTGCTTTTTCCATAAGATATTCGCACATTTCCGATGATGACATGCCGTTTATATCAAAGAAAACCCATGCATAGAAGGCTCCCTCCGGCAGCACTCCGCTTACTCCGGGGATGGTGTTAAGCTCACCTACAAACATCTGCCTTCTCCGGTCATATACCTCAAGCATCGCCCCGGTCTCCTCCTCGCATTTGAAGGCTTCCACAGCTCCCTTCTGAATGAAGGCGCTCATGCAGGAAAGGCTGTGACCGTACAGCTTAAATGCAATGGAGAATACCTCCTTGTTTGCTGCCATGTACCCGATTCTCCAGCCCGTCATGGCACAGCTCTTGGAAAGGCCGTTGACGGTGATTACCCGGTCAGCAATACTCTCAAAGCTTCCCATGCTGACGCTTCTGCTGCCGTCATATACCAGTGCCTCATATACCTCGTCAGAGAGGAGGTACACATTGGGGTGGGAAAGCAGGAAGTTCTCCAGCACCTTTGCCTCATCCTCGTGAAGTATCCTGCCCGTGGGATTATTGGGGTAGTTTATGATGAGCATCCGTGTTTTTTCCGTATACGCCTGCTCCAGCTTCTCTGCTGTGATACGGTAATTCTCACGGTAGTCAAGCTTTACTCTCACGGTATTTCCGCCGGCAGACTGCACTATAGGCTCATAGGATACCCACGACGGGTCCAGTATGATGACCTCATCGCCCTCATTCAGCACCGCATGTACGGCAAGATATATGGCATTCTTTCCGCCGGGAGTGACAAGGATGCGGTTTTCATCGCAGAATATCCCGTTGTCCCCTCTGAGCTTTTTGCAAATTGCCGCTCTCAGCTCCGGAAGCCCCGGCCCCACTGCATAATGGGTATCTCCCTCCACGAGACTTCTTATTGCCGCCATGCTTACCCTGTCGGGGGTTGCAAAATCCGGTTCACCTCCTGCGAGTCCTATGACCGTCGGATCTTTTTTCTGCATTTCCTTCGCTCTTGCCATAAGCGTCATTGATGCAGAAGGAAGCATTTGTTCAATTCGATTATTCATATAAGCACCTCCGTAAAAAATTAGTTTTATTTGTTTTTATTATATTGCGTAATGAATAATAAGTAAAATATTGTTTTCTTCTATTAATTATTCGATAATTCTATATTTAACATTCAGTACGAAGGATGCATCAGGCGCAAAAAAGCACCGCGGTATTGACCGCGGTGCTTTTGCTTTGTCGGGGACGGTTATGCTGCGGGGTATTTGTCCATAAAGCTGACGGAATAGCGTGTCAGCATGGCGGCAACCTGCGCACGGGTCGCCGTGGCCTTGGGGCTCAGGGTCGTGGGCGTGGAGCCGCTTATGATTCCCGCTCCCACTCCCCACTGGAACGCCTGAGACATACCTCTGGATATGCTCATAACGTCCGTATAGCCGAGGATATTCGTGGTATCGTACAGGGAGACCTCGTCCCCCGAGTAATTCTTCGCATAGCGGAAGAGGAAGGTTATGAACTGCTCACGGGTCACGGTCTCACCGTAGCCGAAGCGGTCTGCGCTGAAGCCCATGACGATGCCGTAGGCGTTTGCCCACTTTATGGCCTCATAGGCATAGCTGCTCTTCGCCACGTCCTTAAAGGCGAGGTCGGCACCTGGTACTTCGGGCTTGCCCGACATTCTCCACAGCACCGCAACCACCATCTCTCTGGTCATGGGGGCGTTGGGCGAGAAGGTAGTCTCGGTGGTGCCTCCGAACAGCCCTGCGGAATTGACATAGCGGATGTAGTCATAGCACCAGTCGTCCCTGCTCACGTCCGTGAAGGGATTTCTCCAGCCCGAGTAGGCGATGTTTGCCGTCTTGGCAAAGAGCACCACCATGCTGTGGGGCCTGCTTATGCTCACAAAGCTGTACCTTCCGTTTTCGTCAAGCTGAACACTCTCACCGTCCACCAGAACGTTCTTTATGTAATAGCCCGGATTCGCCGTGACGCTGCAGGTCAGAGTCTCGCCCTTTGCCGCCATCAGGCTTCCCGGTGTTATTTTTCCGCCCTCGCTCTGAATTATGCTTATGGGAATGTTGTATATCGGCTCGCCGCCGTCGTCATAGTAGTCGTCTCCGGGATAGGGGTCGGCCTTGTCGCCTATTGCCCATGCCGCGGTGAGGGTGGCGGTCGTCTGCACATCCACCTTGCTGCCGGCGGGATAGATGCTTGTCCCGTCAGTCCAGCCCCGGAGATAGTAGCCGTCCTTGTAGATGTAGGGCAGGGTCACAAGACCGTTGTCGTCCTCAAATACTCCTGCCATTCTCACGCCGGTGTTGCGGTCTAAAACGGCATTTCCTATTTTCAGTCCGCCGTAGTTATATATCTCCGCTCCGCCCGTGGTGCGTATTCTCGCATTGGAGGCGACATTCAGCACGGCGCCCTTTTCGATGGTGAGTCTGCTGTCCGCGGGTATGCCGTGGGGATTTCCTCCCTCAAGGGCGGGATTGACGATGAATTCGCCGTTCAGCAGGGTCATATTATACGCCCACGGCTTATCCTTCACGGGAATAAGTCTGAAGTTCAGGCTCTCCACGCCGTAGAACTCCGCATTGCAGGAGGGGTCGGCGTTTTTCTTCGAGTACATGAAGCGGGTGGTGCTGCCGTCTCCGTTTTTCAGCAGCAGCGTTCCGCCCTCCTTCACGATGTAGTAGCCCTCAAGCTGATTCAGACTGCTGACGGTGGCGGAGGACATGATGATAAGCGTGTATTTGTCGGTATCTATCCGCACATCGTCATCGGGCAGGAGATTCTCACGGTTTTTGAGCTGAGCGTTTATCGCCAGCGTCACGGTGCCGCCGCCGGGATAGTCGTTTGCGGCATTCACAGCCTTCAGCACCGAGTAGAACTCCTCACCGTTGAAATACGCCTGCACCACCTTCTTATCCAGCGAGCCCATGGTGTTGGAGGCGGAGATAAGCACGGGGAAGCCCACAACGCCCATCTCGTAATACTCCTGAGAGGTCGCCGGAGTCCAGGTGCAGTAATTTATATCGTAGTGGGCGTCCACATAGAGCTTCAGTGCCGTGAGGGCGTTTTTGGTCTTCGTACCCTCCACGGTGACGTAATCCGCCAGCACGCAGACGGCGCCGGAGCCGTTGAAGCTCTGAACACCCTCCGAGAAATTGCCCGTTGCCGTGGGGAAGGCCTGCTGGCAGGAGGCATAGAGGTAGTAGCAGTATCTGATGCTTGTGCCCACGGGAGCGCCTGCGATTGCTCCGTAGGTGGTTGCTCCGGCGATTACGCCGTAGTTGGTGCAGTTTACGATGCTGCCCATGTTGCCTCCGCCGATGATGCCTCCGGTGTTGGCGGCACCCGCCACATTGACCATGGACCAGCAGTTTGCTATTGTGGCAAAGTTGAAGTCCGCGCAGATGGCCGCGGTATTAACGCCCTTGCCCGTGACCGAGCCGCTGATGCCCAGATTTTTCACCACGGCATTGGCACCGGTTATCTTGCCGAAGAGTGCCTGATCGTCGGCGGAGCTGCTGATGTACAGATTCTTTATGGTGTAGCCCTGAGCGTCAAAGATGCCCCGGAAGGGCTCCGTTGCCGTACCCACGGGAGTCCAGGAATTGCCGTTTGCCCGGGAGTACATATAGCTCATGTCCACGTCACGGGTCATAAAGAAGATGATGCCCGAGGTCTCATAGCCCTCGTTGACATACTTGCGGAAGGCCACCAGATCGTCCATGCCGCTGATGCTGTAGCAGGCTCCCTTTTTGCCGTCGGAGCGTGTGCTGTAAAGACCGCTGACGGAGTTTTCCGCCGTGTAGTCACCGCAGTATTCCTCATCCGTGCCCGGAGTTATAACCGAGGGATCGGTGAGCACGGGGAAATAGCCGTTGGCTCCGGGAATCTCGTTAACCGTGGAGGCGATGTGCCACGAGCAGTATAGCTCGCAGTCCTGCAGGTACACCCATGCATTGAGCACCTGAAGCAGCTCGTCTCCGGTGTAGCTGTCCACGGTGATGGCCTTCTGCAGACGGCACTCCATGTCCTCGTTGTATTTAAAGTACATGCAGTCCGTGAAGCTGCTCTTGGTATCCGCCTCGTTGTACAGTCCGTCGATGAGGCCGTAGATGTGGTAGCAGTTTTTCACCGTGGCGCCGTTTGCCTTGCCCACGATGCCCGAGGATTCGCCCTCGTCCGAGGTGGTGTAGAGCGGGCCGTAGCAGCCGCAGTTCTCTATGGTGGTGTCCTTGGCGTAGCCGCAGATGCTGCCCACCTCCGTGGAGGCCTGTATCATCACCGATGACCAGCAGTTGACGATGGTGCACTCGTTGGCTCTGCCCACGATGCCGCCAACCTCGTCGTCACCCAGTATCTCGCCCGCAACACCCACATTTTTGATGGTGCTGCCCCAGCACTGGCCGAAGAGTCCCGCCATATCTATGAAGTCGCTGACGATGTATAGCCCCGTTATCGTGTAGCCGCAGCCGTCAAAGTTGCCCCGGAAGTAGGTGATGGTGGTAATGCCCTGATCTCTGTTTATGGTGGTGCCGATGGGAGTCCAGCCCGCGCCCTGAATGTCGATGCCCTGCGTGGTGAGGTCTATATCCCCGGTGAGGTAGAAGTTTGCGCCCCTTGTGGAATAGCCCTCCTGAACGTACATGGACAGAAGCCCCAGCTCATCCCCCGTGGATATGCTGTAATTCCCGCCGGAGACCGCGTTGGTCTTGCTGTCGTAGAGCTCCGTCATGGTGGAGGTCTCCTTATAGAACACACCGTAGGGATTGTCCGTGCGGTTCAGCTCCTCCTCCGTCTCCTTTATATACTCCACTGCCGTGGC
>JABUSQ010000201.1 GCA_021442665.1 Oscillospiraceae bacterium | reverse complement strand
CTCTGGTGCAGCCCATGTCGGGCTTGAAGATGCCGTTGCCGTAGCCGGAGGTTATGCCTTTTTCCACTGCCCACTCAATGGGTTCTGCGTAGGGCTTATGTCTGCCGTTTATCAGCACGTCGGTGAAGGGGTACTTGTGTCCGCAGATGGTGCAGGTATTATTTACATTGTACTTGTGACCGTTGGCGTCCACATAGGTATCAGCATAGCTGTCACCGCAGGTGCAGGTATGGGTGGTAAAGCCCTTTTCCGTGCAGGTGGGGGCGGTCACCTTTGCGGTGTACTTGTGGGTGTGGGACAGAGTCGGGATGGTTTCCGTGCGGGTCATTCCGCAGACCGTGCAGGTGTAGGTCATGATGCCCGGCTCGGTCTCGGTTGCGGGCTTTGTCACAGCTCCGCTGTTCCACTTGTGTCCCAGAGCGTTCACATAGGTATCAACGTAGCTGTCGCCGCAGGTGCAGGTATGGGTGGTGTAGCCCCGCCCGGTGCAGGTGGGAGCGGTCACCTTTGCGGTGTAGCTGTGGACATGGGGCGCTTCAACGACTATCTTACCGGGGATGACGCTGATGCCGCTGACCACACCCTCGGTTCCGCCTGCGGGCTTGCTCTTTGGCACAAAGCTTACGCTTACAGGGTATTCTCCCACCCCGGTTCCCTCGCGGAGTCTGAAGCTGTAGGTGAGTATTGTGCCGTTTATGTCGGTATCATCGCTCATTGCGAAAATTGCGTCGCCGTTTGACTGTATATTCTGCATCTGCACGTTGGCGACATTGCATTTTCCGCCCACATATTCCAGCTTTGTGCTGTCATAGCTGAGTCCGGTTATTGTAGCTGATTTGAGTGCCGGGGCGTCCGACAGCACGAGCCTTAGCTCGATAACTCCCGTATCGCCCTCGGTGACCGTCTTTGTTTCCACGGTCAGAGCAGGTGCTGCCGCATTCAGAGCCAGAGCCGCAGGCAGGGATACTGCCAGCAGAAGCACTGCTATCAGCAGAAATACTATTCTTTTACGCATAGCGGTATTCTCCTGAGCCTCGGGGCTTTACAGGGGATACTCATCGGGCAGGAAGGTGTGCCACAGCAGATAGATAGCGTCGTCGCTGTCCACCGCTCCGCTGCCGTCAAAGTCTCCGCTCTGATTGAGGGGATAATCCTCGGGGAGGAAGGTGCTCCACAGCAGGTAGATAGCGTCGTCGCTGTCCACGTAGCCATCATCGTTCACGTCACCGGTGATGTAGTTCTGGACTATAACGCCGCCGGGAACCTGAGTCATATCCACAAACTGCTCTACTCCGGTCTTTTCCTGTGCGGCGAAGGTGCAGCTTACGGGTACGGCGCAGTTGGGGACGCCCTCATTGATCTTGAAGGTATAGGTGAGTATAACCTGATTGATATCTGTATTGCTTCCCAGCATGAAAACAGCGTTGCCGTTGTTCTCTATGCTTCCGCTTGCGCCTTCAACATTGCACTTGGCAGAAACCAGAGTCAGCTTCTCGCTGTCGAAGGTCAGGTTATACACCGCAAAGGTCTTGAGTTCGGGTGCGTTGGAGACGGTGAAGGTAAGCTCAACAGTCTCGCCCGCTCTGCCCTTGACGGTGCCGATAATCATGGCAGGGCCTTCGGGTGCGGGGGGATTGACCTCGCCCTCATAATACTCGCCCTTTTCCACAACGGCTCCGCAGCCTGCGCAGACCCTGTCGCCGGTGTAGCCGGGGTAGTCGCCCAGAGGCTCGTAGCTGCCGCTGACCTCGTAGGGGCCGCAGTGGTTGGCGGGATCCTTTACGGTGCTCTCATAGCCGCAGATGGTGCAGGCAATGCCGGAGCAGCAGGTAGGTGCGGCACCGGGAGCGTAGCTGTGGGCTTCGCTCTCGTTCACGAAGATATAGTGGCAGTACTTGCACTCCTTGACATGTCCGTAGCTGTCGGACACATACTGCTGAACGGCGGGATTGCCCACCTGAGTGCTTCCAACGGTTACAAAGTGGCTGATGGGTGCAAGCACAAGCTCGGCATCGGAGCTGACCTCGTTCTCGGCACCTGCGTCCAGAAATACGGTATTGCACTTTGAGCAGACGTAATGCTCCTTAACGCCCGCCTTGTCCTCACCCTTGAACTCCTCGCACTTTGCGGGAACTTCGGCAACCTTTACGAGGCTGTGAGAGCAGTTGTCCTTGTATTCAAAGGACACATTGGAGGCGATGAGAGTGTTGCAGTCCTTGCAGTAGATATTGCAGAGTCCGGTTTCGGTGGGGGTTGCGTCCTTGATGACCACACGGTACTGCTCGGGATGGGAATCCGCATCAAAGCCGCCGTAGCTCAGTCCGCAGACCTCGCAGACAGCTCTGCTGCTGCAGCTTGCGGTGCCGCCCTTATGTACGCCCATCTCCTTGACTTCACCGCAGACGGTGCAGCACTTCTCATGCCACTCGACACCGTTTTCGCTCTTTGCCGTCCACTTGTAGCTGTGGGGCTGCTGATCGATGAAGAGGTCATCGCCGTTGACGGCGTTTAAGCCTGCGGCATCGCTGAAGTAGCCGCCGCAGCCGTAGCAGTAGTAGTGGCCCACATTACCGGGAGCGGTGCAGCTGGGTACTGCGGCGGGAACTGCCACAAGGTTAACATGGTTTGCGGGGGTAAGGCTCGTCTTTACCTCTGCGGGGTCGATGGGGTTGTTTCCCTCTGCATCGGTGAAGTACCAGCCGCAGACATCGCAGACGTAGTGGGGAAGGCAGCCAAGCTCACAGCAGGAGCCTCCGAAGGCGGGAACATAGGAGATGTTTCCGTGGAAGGGGCTCAGAGGCAGGAGGCAGTCTTCGGGAGTGGTCTTGTTCTTGCCGGCATCGTCAAGGTAATACTTGCCGCACATATTGCAGCGGTAATACTCAATATTGCCCTGAATCGCACAGGTGGATTCCCTGGCATCAATCTTCTCAAGATTGGTGTCGAGGCTATGGCCAGCGCATTCCGCGCCGATGACATGGATCTTTACCACATTGCTGACGTTCAGGTCACGGGGAATAAAGTCCTTGTAGTACACCGCGCAGGCAATGGTCTTTCCGTTCATGGCCTCGGTGACCTTGGGTATTGCCAGATACATTCCCTCGCCGATTTTTGCCGCCTGAATGGCAGGCAGGATGCCGCTGATGTTGGAGAGTGAGATGCTGCCCAGATCGATATTTGAGGCGTCAAACCACAGATATATGAGATCGGACGTTGCGTTGGGGTTGCTCGCCACGATGCTGAAGGTTGCCGTTTCGCCGGGGTATACGTAGGCGTCCTCGGGCTGCTTGACTATCTGGGTATCACCGATGACAGCGTAGGCTCCCATGGGTATCAGCGTCACAAGCATCATCATTACGAGCAGAATGCTTATTAACCTTTTTTTCATAGTTTTCCTCCCATTGTTAACTGTATATACAGTTTTAATCAATAGTAATATTTTATCAATTATTTACTTATTTAGCAAGTATTAATTTCCATTATTTTAAGGTTTATTGAGCTTTTTTTAGTTCTATGCAGGGGAATTGCCGCGGCGTATAATAAGCGCAGCGTGCTGTTTTTGAGTATGAAAAAGGGCGGACCCTCTCGTGTCCGCCCTTATTTACATAGAGCCTCAGAATATTACTCTGCCCGTTGCCTTTGCCAGCACAAGCACCGCCGCAGTCAGCACCACGGGGAACAGTATCGCCGCTATCCGCCGCTTTGTTTCCTTCTGGATGCACACGCTCATGATGACCACGGAGGCGGCGCTCACAAGCGCGCTCAGCAGGTGATACGGGAAACGGTTCGCAGCCTCGGCAAAATAGGCAGCCGCCATCACCGTCTGGATCGTATTGCCCAGTCCCAGAACAATCACGCCCCAAAGGTTCTGCTTCTTGCAGAAATAGGCGATAAATCCGCCCGGAAGCGTCAGAAATGTCACGGGAAGCCAGATACTGCGGTAGTAGCCCCACGCCATATCGACAGAAAGCTCGCCCAGCAGCACCTCCACCGCAAACACCAGCGGCTGGCTTATGAGGAAGAACACGAAGCATTTAAGCATAGCCTCCGTGCTTTTTTTGCAGTTCACTACGATGATGACCGCAAAAATCACCCACCACTCGTATCCGATGCCGATATCCTGAAAGGATGTGCTGTCCAAAAACGGTATCCACAGCACAATACCCGTATATACTCCCGCAAGGACGGCAAACAGAACCGTCCTGCGCCAGGTCATATTAATATCTCCGAACAGTCGTTTCATGGTATATCCTTCCGCAGCTTTTGTATTTTCCAGCTTATTATATACGAATCAGCCGGGGAATGCAATTGTTTTTGAATCCGGCGGCTTCGGCTCATGCCTGCGGCTTTGTTATCATCCTGCGCAGAGCCGTTATCTCATCTGCCGTCATCCCGGCACCGAGCAGGTAAGCCTCGGCGTCCTGAGTATAATCGGCGGAAACCAGCTCATCCTTATCCTCCGTGCCGTGGAGACAGGCAGCGAAGGCGTCAAAATACAGGAAGGCAATGGCATCGTACTTGTCAGGGTCACTCTCCCTCGTGATGCCGTAGTAGTTGTCGTAGGTCTTCATATAGTCCCGAAGCATCTCATCGTAGCTTGCCCCGGCAAGAGACTCCAGAAGGAAGCATACAAAGCCCGTACGGTCCTTGCCCTCAAGGCAGTGGATGTACACGGGGCCCTCGGCCGTAAGCATCATTTTCAGCCCCGACGCCAGCTTCTGCCTGAATGCATCGGTGCTGTAGGCAGAGCTCATGCTAAGCAGAGCCACGCTGCCGGCATCATAAAGCCCCGCCGCATAGAAGGACTCAAAATCCTCCCTTTCCCGGTGACTGAGAAATTCCTCCTCGGAGTCCGCAAGGTCAAGGATGAAACGTATGCCCTCCGCCTCCACAAGTGAATTCACCGTGGCAGCCCTGTTTTTCTGATTATCCACCGGCGAAGCTCCCCGGTACAGGAAGCTCTCCCTGAGCTCGCCTCCGCTGAGCTCACGGAAGTTTGCGAACTGTATATCGTCCTCATAATCCGCTCTGTCGTTGGAATAGGACTGGCTCAGAGCCTCCTGCTGATTCAGATACTTTCCCGCCTCACGGAGCGTCACTACGGCGCTGTCGCCTTCCGTCAGTCCTGCCTCCGTCCAGAGTCCCAGATTGTTGCGGGTGACGGCGATGTACTCATAACCGGGATAGCCCACCACAAGAGGCTCGCCGCTGCGCACATAGTAGCCGCTGTAAAACGGAATATCCTCCAGCGTCATGCCGTTGCTGAAGGCAACATCACAGCTGTCTCCGTAATTGAAGCCTGCGGCGATGAAGTCGTCAATTGAAATCTTCAGAAACACATGGTCGTATTTAGTGTCCTGCAGGACGCCGAAGGTCTGCTCTGCAGTTCTGCCTCCGCAGGCACTGAGGGTCATAAGCACGGTCAGAGCCGCCAGCAGACCCGCTATTCTTTTTCTTATCAACTCAGTTTTCCCCTCCTGTCGGTATTCATAGGTCATATCACGATGGTCACCACGTTAAGACCCAGCGTGTGCTGATATGTCATATTCCTTGCGATACGCTTAGTCAGCCTCAGACCGAGGTTGTGGGTCGGGTCCTCCGCTGAAAACAGGTCATCGGTCTCCTTGGGGTCAAATGCCCGGCAGTCGTCCTTCAGACGAATGGTGACCGCACCCTCTTTGAAGATTATCCGAACATCCACGCTGTGCTTTTTCCCATCGTTAAAGCCGTGCTGTACGATATTGACGGCAAGCTCCTCGGCGCAGAGCCCCGCAAAGTTTGTGCGCCTTTTATCCACACCGTGTTCCCTGCAGAACTCGCAGACCCGTCGGGACACCCGCACTGCCTCCTCTGTGCTGTGTATGGAGAAATCCAGTCTGTCCCGTTCATCCACACCAAAGCCCGGAGGGAGGGGCATGTAATCCTCCAGCGTGCGGGGGAGCCTACGGCAGCAGAGCAGGGTGTAGACGAATATGATGGCAAGCGATATCACTCCGTTCAGATTCTGCGCCAGCCATATGCCGTTCATGCCCATAAGAGGGACAAGCAGCAGAGCGGGTACCGCCATTCCGAAGAAGCCGTCCGTCAGCGACAGCAGATTTGCTATCTTTATCCTGCCTGCGCACTGATAGAAGTACAGGAAGACAAGGAAGGCCCCGCTCATGATGAGGGACAGGGGCATGGCACGGAAGCCGATCAGCGCATAGCGGTAGATTGCTCCGTCGGCGGGAGAATAAAAGATGCGTGTAAGGGGTCCCGCCAGAGCAACGAACACGAGAAGCACCGACGATATCAGCGCAATTCCTCTGGTCAGGGCAATCTTCATTATCAGCTTCAGCCCCACTCTGTCCTCCTCGCCCATATAGACGCTCAGCAGCAGTCTGGTGGCATTGCCTACGCCGCCCACAGTGGCAAAGAACACTCCCGCAAAGGAGCACACGGCGGCATAGGCGGAAACGCCCTCGTCCCCGATGAAGCTTGTGAGGATGTATGCCAGAGCGATGCCTCTGAACACCTGAAACACGCCTGCCACTGCGCCCGGGAGTCCGGTTTTGATGATGGGCTTAATGAAGGACAGGTCGAGTCTGTGGTAAACAAGGCGTATCTGAGCCCTGCCGCTGTGGAACCAGGATGCCTGCACGGCAAAGAATATAAGATTGCTGACGGAGGTGGCGAGGCCGAGACCGAACATTCCGAGTCCCAGCACCGGAACGAACAGAATATTCAGCGCCGCATTGCTCGCCGCCATCAGAAAAACGCCGAGATAGGTACGCTTTTCCTGCTGCTCAAGCTGAAGAAACGCCGACATCTGCGCCGCACCCATCAGAGCGATGAAGCCCGGCGTACAGCCCAGCGTATATTTGATCAGCAGGGGCTTGAGCTGATCGGAGGCACCCAGAACAGACGCCACCGTCCCGGGAAAGAGTGCGCACAGTGCGGTCATGACCAGTGCGGCGACTGCCATCATCGCCATGTCCAGCGTGAATATCTCCCTTGTCTTATCCAGACGGTTTTTGCCCAGATATTGCCCGCAGAGTATCTGCGCTCCGCTCAGCAGCACCAGATTCACGGTCTCAATCAGCTTGTTCACCGGAGCAAAAAGTCCGGTTGCGGCAAGAGCCTCAGGGCCTATCACCTTTCCGGCGATGGCTGAGTCGATGATGCCGTTCAGGCTTGCGACCACCATGATAAGGATATGTATAGGCAGCAGGCGGAAAAACAGCTTCCCTATCATTTTTGAATCGTAGCTTTTCATGGGCCGGTTATCCTTTCATCAGCGGAAAAGGGTTGTGCTTCGAGGCGCAGCCAAAGGTGCTGCTTACTCTTCCGAATACACGCTCTGCGTATCTAAACTCCGGACAGAAAGCTCATCTGCTTTCTGCCCGGGGGCGGCGATTGTTATGAAAGTCCTTCATATGAGAAATAAACGCACATGGAATCTCGGCTGTACTTCAGCAGGGGAGTAAATATTTCTCTCATGTAGCCGTTGGGGTCGTTCTGAACCTCAGTCCTCGCATCATCGGTAAATACCATGGTGCTTCTTGTGTTTGCATCGTATACCGGCCACTCAACGCCTTCGGCAGACGGATTGCCCGTCTTTGCGAAATTCACAAACATCTCCTGCATGACAAGTCCCATATCCCGAACCGCGGCATTATCAGCAAACGTTATCTCAAAGCAGCCCGGATTGCTGAACAGCAGCGGAAGCTCTACGGAGTGGAAGCTTTTCGCAAGCGGGCATGTGTCCGAGGGCGTGTTGAAGAAGTACATATATGTCTGCCCGTTTTCGGAGGAACACTCCGCCTGATAATTAGCCGGAGTCGTAAAGCCGAGATGGTCGAATATTCTGTTAATGGTCTCCCATCTTTCGGAATCGGTACCCTCGAATTCTGCCATCACCCTGTCAAATACCTTCTTTGAGTCGGGGTCGAGCATATTGTACACCTTTTCATAGCAGTATTCCATGTACTGGGCGTGATACTTCTCGGGAAGCTCTAACCAGAAGCTCAGGTCGTATCTCGTTTCGTTTCCGTTTGAGCCGATAATGACGGCCTTGTCTTTTGTGGCCTCCGTCCACTTTTCGTAGAGTTCCGCCTCGGTTTCCGGGAGGATTACTCCGTCAAGCACCGGCGCCGGGGGTATGTAAGTGCTTAATTCTTCAATATTTTTCTTTATATAGTCCTCGGGAAGAGCCAGAAGCTCGTCCATGGTATCGGCTCCGCTGATATCAACGATATTCTGTGTTACTTCTCTCCGCTCGTCTACCGGTGCGATGAAATGAACACCGCCCGACATGGCGATTATTTTGTCGTACAGGTCTTCGGTTCCGTCTACAACAGGGATAAGGGACACGCTGCCCGCTCCTGCGGATTCGCCGAGTATGGTCACGTTGTCGGGATCTCCGCCGAAGGCTTTTATGTTGTTCTGAATCCACTCCAAAGCGGCTATCTGGTCAAGCAGACCGAGGTTGCCGGCTTCTTTGTAGTCCTCGCCGCCTTCTACTTCATCAAAATTCATATAGCCCAGGATGCCCAGTCTGTACTCTATTGTCACAAACACGATATCCGGATTTTGCCTTGCAAAATAATCGCCCAGGTAGAACTCGTCGGAGGTTGCTTCCAGCGCATACGCCCCGCCGTGGATAAATACCATAACGGGCTTATTCTCTACCGAACGGTCTTCTCCCGTAAAAACATTGAGGGTGAGGCAGTCTTCGCTTAAATCATCAGCATCGGCATAGGGCTGGATGGGTTTGAAACCGTAATGGTAGGCCTCGTACACCTTATCGCTGCTGTCGAGCTTCTGCGGTGCTTTCCATCTCAGCTCGCCCACGGGAGCCTTGGCGAAGGGTATTCCGCGCCATATATCGGCACCGTCCTCGTTAGTGCCGACAAATACTCCGTTTTCTGTTACGGCGGCGAGACTTTCATCGTATTCTCCCGTGATCTCCTTGTTTGCTCCGAGTTCAAAGGGACCGTTTTTCTTTCCCCCGCTGCAGCCGCAAAGCAGGAAAATCATGCTGAGCGCCAGCAAAAGGGCTACTGATTTGATTAGTTTCTTCATGTAATACTCTCCTTATATTTATTTTTTGATTGCTTACACAGATACCTTAAATTTTAATTTGCCGCACAGACAAGAGTGCCGAAGCTTCGGCTCAGACCCGGGACAAAAGTACCACCGTCTCAACGTGTGCGGTGCGGGGGAACATATCCACGGCGGTGGCTTTCTTCAGCTCGTAGCCGCAGGCGGAAAAAACCGTGATGTCCCGGGCCAGTGTCGCCGGGTTGCAGGATACATAGGCAATGCGCCGGGGCTCCATTCCGCACAGAGCCTTTATCGCCGCCTCGTCCATGCCCTTTCTGGGCGGATCCACCACCACGGCCTCCGGGCGAACTCCCGTTTTCAACAGCAGCTCCGCCGCCTGAGCCGCATCGGCGCAGATAAACTCCACATTCTCTATGCCGTTGAGTCGGGCGTTCTTCCTCGCATTCTCAATCGCCTCCGGGATTATCTCAGCTCCGATGACCCGGTCTGCCCTGCGGGCAAGATACAGACTTATGGTTCCTGCTCCGCAATACATATCAAGCACCGTTCCGCCCTCGGGTGCGGCATACTCCACGGCCCTCGCGTAGAGCTTCTCTGCCTGCGGAGGGTTTATCTGATAAAATGCCTGCGGCGATATCTCATACTCTGTCCCGCCCAGACTGTCACGGATATTCTCATTGCCCCAGAGGGTGTAAAACTCCCCTGCCAGCACCGTGTTTCCCGCCGATCTGTTGACATTCAGCACGATGCCCGTCAGCTCGGGGCAGCTCTCCCGCAGATGCTTCACCAGCGCCTCCGTCCTTGCTCCGAAGCCGCCCGCCGCCACAATGCACAGCACGGCGTCGTCGCTGTTCACCGCACAGCGCACATAGACATGGCGCAGAAGCCCCTTTCTTTCAGCTTCATCGTAGGCGGGCAGAGAATTTTTCCGTGCGAAATCCAGCACCGCCTTTACCGCTCTGTCGGACAGCTCCTTCTGGATACGACAGCCCTCCACAGCCACGAGGCTGTGACTGCGCGGGGCGAAAAATCCGCTTTTTATCTCCCCGCCGATGCTCTGCAGGGTGTATATGCCCTTGTTGCGGTAACGGTCAACGCTGTCGCTGCCG
This sequence comes from Oscillospiraceae bacterium, assembly GCA_021442665.1. GTDB lineage: Bacteria > Bacillota > Clostridia > Oscillospirales > Oscillospiraceae > F23-B02. Next base: position 194 of record JABUSQ010000201.1, on the reverse strand, counting down.
AGTATCTCCTCCGCCTCCACGCTCTGATGTCCTATGTGCTTCAGGGCGTCGTTCAGCCGGGTCAGCTTGAAGCGCAGCTCCTCCTCATAGCTCATGTGACGCAGCGAGCAGCCGCCGCAACGGGGATAGCTTTTGCACTCCGGCTCCCGCCGCTCGGTCGACAGCCTCAGAGCCTCCTCCGCCCTGCCGTACAC
>JABUSQ010000184.1 GCA_021442665.1 Oscillospiraceae bacterium | reverse complement strand
GGCTTCATGGCGGAGAATCTTGAGAAGGGTCTGGTTAAGCAGTTCCACTGGCATGATATCCCCGCTCTGCGGGAGGATGACAGCGTATTCCTGCTGGATACCCGCACACCGGGCGAATACGGACGGGGTCATGCGGAGGGCTTTGCCAACATCCCGGTGGATGAGCTCCGTGACCGCATAGACGAGCTTCCCGCAGGCAAGACCGTCTGCATCATGTGCCAGAGCGGACTGCGCAGCTATGTTGCCTGCCGCCTGCTTGAGCAGAGAGGCTTTGAGTGCCGCAACTTCTCCGGCGGCTACTCCTTCTATAAGGCCGTGGTGCTGGATGAGCAGCTTGCGGAGCAGAGCTTCCACTGCGGCATGGAAAAGTAAAAACCGCACAAACACAAAATAATATTAAACTGAGGAGGTACAAAGATGAACAAGTATGCAGGAACGAAGACAGAGAAAAATCTTGAGGCAGCCTTTGCCGGAGAGAGCATGGCGAGAAATAAGTACACCTATTTTGCCTCCAAGGCAAAGAAGGAGGGCTTTGAGCAGATAGCGGCCCTGTTTCAGAAGACCGCCGACAACGAGAAGGAGCATGCCAAGCTCTGGTTCAAGGAGCTGAACGGCATCGGAAGCACGGCGGAGAATCTTTCCGCAGCCGCCGAGGGCGAAAACTACGAATGGACGGATATGTACGAGGGCTTTGCCAGAACCGCCGAGGAGGAGGGCTTTGCGGAGCTTGCCACAAAATTCCGTCTGGTGGCTGCGATAGAGAAGCAGCACGAGGAGCGTTACCGTGCCCTGCTCCGTAATGTGGAGGCACAGGAGGTATTCAAAAAGAGTGAGGTCAAGGTGTGGGAGTGCCGCAACTGCGGACACATCATGGTCGGCACCGAGGCTCCCGAGCTCTGCCCCGCCTGCGCACACCCCAAGGCATACTTCGAGCTCCACGCAGAAAACTACTGATAAGCGAAAGAAAGCCCGACGGACTGTCGGGCTTTTTCTTATCTTACATTATAAGCTCTATTTCAGTTGTCTCCGTCAGAGCCTCGGCGGGGATGTGACAGCCCTGCATGAGCTTTCCGTTGACTCTGAGAGAGCTGACTCCGCTCTCTCTGTGGTTTGGATTTGATACTCTGATATTCAGACGGCAGCCACGGAAATCCTTTGTCAGCTCAAAGCCTTCCCATTCCGGAGGGATGGCGGGGGAGAGCTTAAGTCCGGATATGTCGGGACGCAGACCCAGAATACCCTCCACGCAGGCAACCATGACGGTGGAGGCGGTCCCCGTGAGCCAGTGGATATGGCTTCTGCCGGGATTTTCGCTGTGGAGGCCCTCGGTGAACTGACCGTAGCAGTAGGGCTCCAGCCGTCTTATCTCGGCGATGTCGTTCTGCTTTGCGGGACAGGACTCCAGATAATACTCAAAGGCTCTGCCGCCGTGACCCATGAGAGCCTCGGCTAAGATGAGCCAGCCCTGAGTCTGCAGGAAGATGCCCGAATTTTCCTTTGTTCCGGCGTTGAAGACAACAGCCCTTGCACCCTCAAAGGCGTGCTTTCTGAAGGGCGGGTCCATGAGTATGGCTCCGTAGGGAGTGTTTAGGCGCTCATGGACAAGCTCCATGGCACACTCGCGCTGAAAGCTGTCCGCCACTCCGCTGATGACGCTCCAGCTCTGGGGATTGAGCCACAGCTCCGCCTCCGGGGAGCCTTTTCCGCCGATGACGAGCCCGTCCTCCGTGTAACCCCGGAGGAAGCGGTCGGAATCCCAGCAGCCGTCTATGAGCGCCCTCATGCGGGCTGCCTCGGAAGCCAGCCACGGCAGATACTCACGGTCGTTTTTATACTCTGCGAAGACCTTCATTATCTCCAGTGCATGGAAATACTGCATGGCGACAAACACGGATTCGCCGTCGGCACCCAGACGCAGACAGTCGTTCCAGTCGGCATAGAGCCCGGCAGGCATGCCGTGGGGCCCCAGATGCTCTGCGGAGAAGCGCAGGGCACGTCTGAGATGCTCGTAGACACTGCCGCTGTCACGGTCGGCAAAGGGTATCTCCTCCTCAAGGTAATCCATGCGGCCGGTCTCGGCGATATACTTGTACACAGTGGGGAAGAGCCACAGAGCGTCGTCGGCACGGTAGGCGGGATGCCCGGTCTCCTTCACATAGCTCTCGTCCTCGGGGGTATTCTCATGCCCTGCGTTGTGGGTGAACTTCACCAGAGGCAGACCGCCTCCGTGATGCACCTGCGCGGAGAGCATGAAGGAGAGCTTTTCCCTTGCCGTCTCCGGTTCAAGCTGAATGATGCCCTGAATATCCTGCACCGTATCACGGTAGCCGTAGCCGTTCCGCAGACCGCAGTAGATGAGGGAGGCCGCCCGTGACCATGTGAAGGTGATAAAGCAGTTGTAGGCGTGCCAGACGTTGAGCATTGAGTTAAAGGCTTCGTCGGGGGTTTTCACCTGCAGATGGGAGAGCCTTTCGCCCCAGTAGGAGCGCAGAGCCTCCGTCTCCTCTTCGCAGACGCTCACATCGGCGTAGCGCCCCATGATATCCCCGGACTCAGCCTCGCCCTTCATGCCGAGAATAAAGGCGAGACGGCGGGTCTCGCCCGGCTTCAGGCTCAGCCTCGTCTCCAGCGCACCGCAGGAAACGCCGTTGTAGTTGAGCCTGTTCCCAAGGTTGCCGTTTTCGACGCAGACGGGATTTCTGTAATCCCGGTATGCGCCCAGAAATTCGCCTCTGTCACCGCAGTAGGAGCTTATCTCCGCGCCCGCAAGCCCGAAAAAGCGTTCATCCACGCCATCAGGGTCATATTCCGAGAGGTTGCCTTTGACAAGCTGACGCAGGCGGTTTCCGGCAAAGAGGGTTCGGGTAATGAAGAGGGAATACTGCAGATTAATCTGATCCTGCTCGTAATTATTATCGTCGGTGAACTCGCAGTAACCCGTGATGCTCAGCTCCCGGTCTGCGGAGCTTTTGTTTGTCACGGTGACATACCAGACCTCGTATTCTGCGCCCAAAGGGACATAATAGGAGGCTGATGCCCAGATGCCCTTATACTCGGAGGAGATGACACTGTAGCCCGTGCCGTGACGGCATTCGCTTTTGAAGCCGCTCAGCTCCTTGAAAACGGGACCCCAGGATACGCTGTGATAATCTCCGCTGAGGTTGTCACGGATATAGATGTAGCGTCCGGGACTGTCGAAGCTGTTGAACACATATTTCAGAATACGTCCGTTGGCTCCGGACTTTTTAAAGCTGTAGCCTCCGGCATTGTTGGTGATGATGGCGCCGTAGTCCGGTGAGCCCAGATAATTCGCCCAGGGAGCGGGGGTGTCGGGTCTTGTGATAACATATTCACGGCGAGCGTCGTCAAAATATCCGTAATTCATTTTGCTTTACCTCCGAAAAAGACGCAGAGGGCTCTGCGTCTTTTTATATTCATCCCATGGTGACGGTGACGAAAAGCTCTCCGTCCTCGGGGGCGACAGGCCCCACGGGTACGGGTCTGCCGTTTACGGTCATGCTCTTCACGCCCTTCTCCACGCCGTGGGGATTTTCAACGGTGATGTGGTACAAGGTGCCTCTGAAGCGCCTTTCTGCTGTGAAGCTGCCGAAAGCAGCGGGCACGCAGGGGTCTATAAGCAGTCCGTCATAGTGGGGGACTATGCCGAGAATCCCCTGAGTCAGCAGGGTGAAGGTCCATGCCGCGGTTCCCGTGAGCCATGAATTCTTGCCCTCGCCGGCTACGGGAGCATCCTTGCCGGAGACCATCTGGCAATATACATAGGGCTCCGTGCGGCGGATATCCGAAATGTCCTCAAGATAGGCGGGACAGGTCTTTTTGTAAAGACTGAGCGCCCTGCTGCCGTGACCCATGAGGGTTTCGGCGAAGGTGACCCAGGGGTTGTTGTGGCAGAAGATGCCCGCATTCTCCTTATAGCCCGGGGGATAGGAGGATACCTCACCCAGATTGAGCCGGTATTCCGTGTATGCCGGATTCAGCAGAACGATGCCGTACTGAGTTTCAAGATGCTTTTCCACGGAGTCCAGAGCCTTCTGCGCCTCGCCGCTCTCGATGCCGATGCCTGCCATGACACACATGCCCTGAGGCTCAATGTATATCCTGCCCTCGGTACACTCAGAGGAGCCCACCTTCTGACCGAAGGCGTCGTAGGCACGGAGAAACCATTCGCCGTCCCAGCCGTCACGAAGCACGGCGGCACTCATCTCCGCCACGGCCTTATCCGCGAATTCAGCTTCGGCATTATATCCCCTCAGACGGCAGATATCCGCATAGGCCTTGCCGTATTTCACGAACATACCGGCGATGAACACGGATTCGGCAACAGGGCCCTCGGAGGGACCCGTTATCTGGAAGGATTCGCCGGGACGGTCGGAGAAGCAGTTGAGATTGAGGCAGTCATTCCAGTCGGCACGTCCGATAAGGGGCAGACCGTGGGGACCGAGATTGTTCAGAGTATAGCGGAAGCTGCGCCGCAGATGCTCCATGAGAGGAGCCGCGAGGCTGCTGTCGTTGTCAAAATCCACGGACTCGTCCAGAATACTCAGGTCACCGGTCTCCTTCAGATATGCGTCCGTACCCGCAATGAGCCACAGAGGATCGTCGTTGAAGCCGCTGCCGATGTCGGCGTTGCCCTTCTTGGTGAGGGGCTGGTACTGATGATAGGCGCTGCCGTCGGGCTTCTGCGTTGCGGCGATATCCAGTATGCGGCTGCGGGCTCTGTCGGGTATCATGTGGACAAAGCCCAGAAGGTCCTGACAGGAGTCACGGAAGCCCATGCCCCGTCCGATGCCGGACTCGTAATAGGAGGCGGAGCGGGACATATTGAAGGTCACCATGCACTGGTAAGCGTTCCATATATTCACCATGCGGTTTATCTCAGGCTCGGAGGTGTTCACCGTGAAGCCGTCCAGGAGAGAGCTCCAGAACTCCGCAAGACGCTTTTCGGCGGCGTCAAACTGCTCGTCGCTCATGTATCTGTCCAGCACGGCGCGGGCGTAGCTCTTGTTGATAACACCGGGAGCGGAGAACTTCTCCGACTGAGGCACCTCTACATATGCAAGGGCAAATATGACGGACTCCCGCTGACCCGCCTCAAGCTCAAAACGGAAATGATGAGCGCCGACGGGCTGCCAACCGTGGGCAACGGAGTTCGAGCAGTGCCCCTGCATGACCGCCTTAGGCCGTGCGGGAGAGCCGTAGGTTCCCATGAAGGCCTCCCTGGAGGTATCGAAGGAGGTGACGGCTCTGTTTGCGGAGAACACCGCGTAGTGATTTCTTCTCTCCCGGTACTCGGTCTTGTGGTAGATGGAGCTGCCCTCCACCTCCACCTCGCCGGTGGAGAAGTTGCGCTGGAAATTTGCGGCGTCATCCTGAGCGTCCCAGAGGCAGAACTCCACAAAGGAGAACATATCCACGGTTTTGGAGCCGCCGGTGGTATTTTCAAGGCTGACCCTCATGAGAAGCACGTCATCACCCTTGGGAACGAAAAACTCCTGCCGGGCGGCGATACCGTTTTTGCTGCCGCTGATGACGGAGCGTCCCATACCGTGACGGCACTCGTAAAAATCAAGCGGCGTCTGAGCGGGCTGCCAGCCCACGTTCCATACGGTGTCCCCGTCCTTTATGTATATGTGGAAGCCGTCACTGTCCAAGGGCATATTGTTGTATCTGTAGCGGGTGAGGCGGCGGAGTCTGGCGTCGGTCTGAAAGGCGTAGCCTCCCGCAGTATTGGAGAGCAGAGTGAAAAAGCTGTCGCTGCCCAGATAGTTTATCCACGGCGTGGGTGTCTCCGGCGTGGTGATGACATATTCTCTGTTGGTATCGTCGAAATAACCGTACCTCATAATCTACCGCCTTAAATAACAAAAAATAGCAATACAGATGCCGACATGCCGGCGAAAACGTTTTAGCAGGCACTGAAACAGTTTACAACAAGTTACCGTAAAAATGCAATACCTTTGTTTAAAAAATCAAAAAATAATAAATTTTTGTAAAAAAAGACTTGCATATTTGAACAAATTGTGTAATAATACAGACACTTAAAACGATTAAGTAAATCGTTTACGGAAACACAACGTTTTCTGACAGGAGGATAATGTAATGAAGAAAACAATATCTATCGTCCTCGTACTGCTGCTGGTTCTGTCCGTGCTGACAGCCTGCGGCGGCGGCAATGAGGATCCCGCACCCGCACCCGGTGAAGAAGGCAAGGTCTTCAACATCTACGCATGGAACGAGGAGTTCAAGGGCTTCTTCGACAAGTACTACGCCGATAAGATTCCCGAAGGCGTGGAAGTCAAGTGGACCATCGTTCCCTCCGACAACGGTGCATATCAGGCTGCTCTGGACGAGGCTCTTCTCAATCAGGATGCAGCAGATGCAGACAGCAAGGTGGACATGTTCCTGGCCGAGGCTGACTACATCCTCAAGTACACCAATTCCGCAGCAACTCAGGATATCGAGGCTCTGGGCGTGACCGATTTCTCCAACACCTACGCCTACACCGTTGAGGCAGCCTCCGATGCAGAGGGCGTTGTGAAGGGCGTTTCCTTCCAGTGCTGCCCCTCCGCACTTATTTACCGCCGCTCCATCGCAAAGGACGTTCTGGGCACCGACGACCCCGCAGAGGTTCAGGCAGCTCTGGACTCCTGGGAGAAGTTTGACGCAGTGGCAGCCGCCGCAAAGGACAAGGGCTACCTCATGACTGCCTCCTACGCAGAGACCTACCGTGTATTCTCCAACAACGTTACCACTCCCTGGGTGGATGCCGACAACAACCTCCAGTTCGATAAGAACATCGAGATCTGGATGGAGCAGGCTGAGAGATACGTCAAGAACGGCTACACCCTTACCGAGGGTATCTGGGATGCAGGCAAGAACGCAGAGATGGGCAAGGACGGCAAGGCAATGTGCTTCTTCGGACCTGCATGGTACTTCAACTTCTGCATGGGTCCCGCACATGACGAGGCTATGGGCGACTGGGCTATCTGCCAGGGTCCCGCAGCTCACTTCTGGGGCGGCACCTGGCTGCTTGCTCCTGCCGGCAGCGACAACCCCACCATTCTTGCAGACATCATGAACACCTTCATCAACGATGAGGAAGTCTGCGAGGCACTTATCCGCAACGAGTCTCAGTTCACCAACAACCAGAAGGTCAACGAGAAGGTCGCCAACGATGAGACCTACGCTTCCGAGTTCCTTGGCGGTCAGAACGACGTTGCAATCTTTGCAGAGCTTGCAAAGAACATCAAGTTCCAGAACCAGACCATTTATGACCAGTACATGAACGAGGGTCTCCAGACCTACTTCGTTGAGTACCTGAAGGGCTCCGTAGCCAGCATCGAGCAGGTTATGAACAACTTCTACACCTACATCAACGAGAAGGCTCCCTCTGTCGTGACTCCCTGAGCTTAACGATTGAGCAACAACGGTCTGTGGCGGCTCTCCGCCACAGGCCTTTCTTAAATTAAAAGTATATTCGAGGGTAACAGGATGGATAACAAAAAGAAAAAATCGATCTCCTACGCGAAGTGGGGCTATATATTCATCATCCCCTTCTTCGTGGTATATTTTATTTTTGCCCTTTATCCCACGCTGCTTACCGTCTACAACAGCTTCTTTGAGAACTACCGTGAGGGTCTTGTACAGGTCGGCCCCAACTTTGTCGGTCTTCAGAACTATATAGACCTGCTGACCCCCGGTAAGGACGGTACGATAGGTATTGTCAGATACTTCGGCAATACCATGATAATGTGGATAATCGGCTCTGTACCCCAGTTTGTATTCGCGCTTCTTCTTGCACTGGTCTTCACAAGCGCAAGACTGAAGATAAAGGGCCAGGGCGTGATGAAATCCGTAATCTACATGCCCAACATGATAATGGCGGCGGCCTTCTCCATGCTCTTCTTCTCCGTGTTCAGCACGGTGGGACCCGCAAACCAGATACTTGCGGCCATGGGCATACTTGATAAGCCAATAGACTTTATCTCCATAAAGACCTCAGCCCGAGGGCTTGTCGCCTTTATGAACTTCCTGATGTGGTTCGGCAACACCACCATCATGCTGATAGCGGGCATTCAGGGTATCGACGAGTCGCTCTTCGAATCCGCCCGCATCGACGGAGCAAAATCCACCAGAGTGTTCTTTGACATCACTCTGCCTCTCCTCAGACCCATACTCATATATGTGTTCATCACCTCCATGATAGGCGGTCTGCGTATGTTCGACGTGCCGCAGGTTCTCTCCAAGGGTATCGGTATGCCGGACAGATCCACCTTCACCGTGGTCATGCTGCTCAACAACTATCTGGGCGGCTCCAAGAACTACGGCATGGCGGGCGCCGTCTCAGTGCTGCTGTTTATCGTGACGGCGATACTCTCCATCTTCGTATTCAAATATCTGAACAAAAAGGAGTGACAGGGATATGGATATTAATAAGAAAGCCACTGTCAGACTTACGATATCCCGTATTCTGGCATACGCCTTTGTACTTTTCTTCTGCTTTATGTGCCTGTTCTTCATTTTGCTGCTTGTAGTCAACGCAACAAAGACGAACTTCCAGCTTCAGGGCAAATTCTCTCTGGTGCCGGGCACCAATTTCCTTGCGAACCTAAAGAGCGCATGGACGGACTCCTCCATAAACATCCCCAGAGGTATGATAAACAGCTTTATCGTGGCTCTCACCACCTCCGTGCTGACCACATACTTCTCCGCGCTCACCGCCTACGGCATCCATGCCTACGATTTCAGGTTCAAGAAGGCTATCTTTGCCTTTATTCTCGGCGTTATGATGATACCCACTCAGGTCAACGCCGTGGGCTTCGTCCAGCTCGCCTACAAGTTCAATCTGACGAACCAGCTCTGGCTGCTCATCATCCCCGGCATCGCCGCCCCCGCAGTGTTCTTCTACATGAAGCAATATCTTGAGGCGACCCTGCCTATGGAAATGGTGGAGGCGTCCAGAATTGACGGCAGCAGCGAATTCACCACCTTCAACCGCATCGTACTCCCCATTATGAAGCCTGCCATCGCAGTTCAGATGATATTCTCCTTCGTTGAGTCATGGAACAACTTCTTCCTGCCCTCTCTGCTCCTCACAGAGGCGGAGAAGAAGACAGTACCTATGATGATGTTCCAGCTCCGAAGCGCAGACTATTCAAAATTCGACTTGGGCAAGATGTACATGTTCATTCTGCTGGCGGTTCTGCCGGTGGTCGTGGTCTATCTTCTGGTCTCCAAGTCCATCATTAAGGGTGTAACATCCGGCAGCGTGAAAGGATAAGAAAATGGCTAACGTAAAATGTGTAAATATTAAAAAAATATATCCCATGAGGGACAACCAGAAGAAGGGTGACAAGGGTGCCGAAAAGAAGACCCACCTGCAGATAACCGACAAGGGCGTGGTTGCGGTGCAGGAGTTCAACCTTGAGATACAGGACAAGGAATTTGTCGTCCTGGTCGGACCCTCCGGCTGCGGCAAATCCACAACTCTGCGCATGATCGCAGGTCTTGAGGACATTTCCGAGGGCGAGCTGTACATCGACGATGTGCTCGTCAACAGCGTAGAGCCCAAGGACAGAGATATTGCCATGGTATTCCAAAGCTATGCTCTCTATCCCCACATGACCGTTTACGACAACATCGCCTACTCCCTGAAGCTCAAGAAGCTCCCCAAGGCTGAGATAGACGCCAAGGTCAGAGAGGCAGCAAGGATACTGGACATCACCGACTATCTGGACCGCAAGCCCAAGAACCTCTCCGGCGGTCAGCGCCAGCGCGTTGCCATCGGACGTGCCATCGTCCGCAACCCCAAGGTGCTGCTCATGGACGAGCCTCTGTCCAATCTGGACGCAAAGCTGAGAAACCAGATGCGTGCGGAGATAATCAAGCTCCGTGAGAAGATAAACACCACCTTCGTGTATGTAACTCACGATCAGGTGGAGGCAATGACTCTGGGCGACCGCATCGTGGTCATGAAGTACGGCTATGTACAGCAGATAGGAACTCCTCAGGACGTTTTCGATTCCCCCGCCAACCTCTTCGTGGCAGGCTTCATCGGCACTCCCCGCATGAACACCTTCGACGCAAGGCTGGTTAAGGAGGGCAGCAGGTATTTCGTGGAGCTTTTCGGCACCAGAACGGAGCTCTCCGAGGAGAAGGAGGAGCGTCTGCTGGCAAACGGTGTGGAGACCATGGATATAACACTGGGCGTCCGTCCCAACCACCTCATGCTGACGGAGGACGGCTTCGAGGGCAGGGTGGAGGTCACCGAGATGATGGGCTCCGAGCTTCATCTGCATCTTGACGCACAGGGCGTTGAGACCATCGCAGTTGTTCCCAAGATGGGAAAGAAGCTGAGCTTTGCCCACGGCGAGACGGTGAAGCTGGGCTTTGACGGCAGCGTCGCCCATGTCTTCGACAAGGAGACCGGTGTCAATCTTGAG
>JABUSQ010000067.1 GCA_021442665.1 Oscillospiraceae bacterium | reverse complement strand
ATCGAGGAGCACCTCATCGTCGAGTTGTACTCCAAGTAATACAGACACCCTCATTGGTAAGCTGAACAATCTCAGGGCGTTCGCGTGAACGCCGAACTTAAATAAGGAGGGTTATATTTTATATGATCGAAATAGAAAAGCCCCGCATCGAATGCATAGAGACTCCTGCTGACAGCTCCTACGGAAAGTACATTGTGGAGCCTCTCGAGCGTGGCTACGGCACGACACTTGGTAACTCTCTGCGCAGGGTATTACTGTCCTCTCTCCCCGGAACGGCAGTGACCAAAATCCACATCAGCGGCATCCAGCACGAATTTTCCACCATTCCCGGCGTCAAGGAGGACGTAACGGAGATAGTTCTCAACGTGAAGAACATTATCGCCCGCCTCCACTCCGAGGGTGAAAAGACCGTCTGCATCGAAGCCAAGGGTGAGACTGTTGTCACCGCCGGCGACATCAAGGCAGACGCCGAGGTCGAGATACTCAATCCCGAGCAGCCCATTGCGACCTTAGGTCCTGACGGGGCTCTCAGCATGGAGCTCACCTTCGATCACGGCAGAGGCTATGTTTCCGCAGAAAAGAACAAGAAGCCCCAGACCGCAATCGGGACCATCCCCGTTGATTCGATTTACACTCCTGTCATCAAGGTCAACTATACTGTTGAGAATACCCGCGTGGGTAATCAGACAGACTATGACAAGCTGACACTGGAGGTCTGGACTGACAAGACCATCACTGCCAGAGACGCCGTGTCTCTTGGCGCAAAGATTCTCTGCGATCACTTTGCTCTGTTCACCGATCTCTCTGACACCATAGGCAAGGACAGCCTCGTGGTGGAGAGAGTGGCGGAACAGCATGACAAGATACTGGAGATGACCATCGAGGAGCTTGACCTGTCCGTAAGAAGTTTCAACTGCCTCAAGCGCGCAAACATCAATACTGTCGAGGACCTTATATCAAAGACTCAGGACGAGATGATCAAGGTCCGCAACCTCGGACGCAAGTCTCTGGAAGAGGTGGAGCACAAGCTCGCCATGATGGGACTGTCTCTGGCGTCCGAAGAAAACCAGTAAGCTCTCAAGAAGGAGGAAAAGCAAAATGCCTGGTACAAGAAAACTCGGCAAGACCACCGATCAGCGCATGGCAATGCTCCGCCAGCAGGTCACCGACCTGCTCGACAAGGGCAGCATGACCACCACCGTCACCCGCGCTAAGGAGATCGCTCCCCTGGCCGAGAACATTATAACCCTGGGAAAGAAGAAGAATCTCGCCGCATATCGCCAGATTCTGTCCTTCATAACCCGCAAGGAAGTTGCAAGAAAGGCCTGCAACGAGCTGGCAGACAAGTATGCAGACCGTAACGGCGGCTACACCCGCATTACCCGCATCGGCGCACGCCGCGGTGACGCAGCCGAGATGGCAGTCATCGAGCTCGTCTGATACAGTAAAGATTAAAAATGCACCGAACTCCGGTTCGGTGCATTTTCATACCCGAAAAACCGCTGTGACGCTTTAGACGCGCAAAAAATCCGACCCCTTGAGGTCGGATTTTCTGTATGTGCCTGTCTTACTCGGCCGCCTTTGCGGCTGCCTTTGCCTTCTGCTTCATAGCTCTCTCGTTGGTGTCTTTGCTGTCCCGGTAAACAACAAAGTTATCCCAAAGGTACTCCAGAGAGAGGTTCAGCGCCATATTGATGCCAAGAACCAGATACTCGTTCCAGCCGTTTACATCCGCAAGCGTGTGCTCCAGCCAGATGGTAAAGGGAGCAAAGGGGATGTAGAACAGAAACACAAGAGCCATAGCCTTGGGAACGTTTGCCGCAGACTGGAAGGTGAATTTCCTGTTGAAGGTGAAGTTCCAGAGGATGCTCAGTACAAGTGCGACTGTGTAGCAGACGTAGTGGCCGGGGATCTTTAAGACCTCCTCGCAGAGTATCATTGCCACTGTCTCGATAATGCCGGCGGAAGCTGAGAAAAGGATAAACTTAAAGGTTCTGGCGACTTCTTTGTTATTCATTCTTTTACCCCTTAATACTCTTGTAGAGCTCTTTGTTTGCCTTATATAATTTTTTGAAGGTTTCGAAATAGGGAGTGTAGAGGCTGTGCTTCTCCATGTCGGGCTTAAAGGTCTTTGCTGCGGGGATGAAATCCTGCACGCACTCCAGGTCGGGGATAATGCCGAGTCCAACGGCAGTGACTGCGGCGGCTCCGACGCTGCCCACATTCTGGGGAGAAGCCACGGTTTCGACGGTGCGGCCGAGAATATCCGCCAGCATCTGGCAGGATACGTCGGAGAGGGCACCGCCGCCTACGAAGCGGATAACGTCCTTGGTCTTTAGCTTGCTGTCCTGAGCCTCCAGCATCCAGCGCAGGTGATAGAACACACCCTCAAGGACGGCACGGATCATTTCGGTCTTGCCGGTCTCCAGCTTTATGCCGAAGAACATACCCGTGGAGTCGGGATCCTCAAAGGGACAGCGGTTGCCGTGGAGCCAGGGAGTGAAGATAACGCCGTTTGCTCCGGGAGGAACATCCTTCACCGTATCGGTGAGATAGTCGTAAAGACTGGTGAAGGTGCTCTCAAAGCCCTCGGTGACCTTCTTTTTCTCAAGATAAATGCCTATCTCGTCCAGAGCGAGGTGGTCTTTGACCCATTCAAGGCACTTTCCTGCGGTCTCCATTTCGGCGAAGTAATTGTACTTGCCGCTCTGAGCGCCGGTGATGGCGGCTATCATGGCGGAGACGTCAACCATCTGCTTATCGGTGACGGTGATGACCCAGCCGGAGGTACCGCTGTAGATATGTGTGTCGCCCACGTTGACGCAGCCTGCGCCCACGCCTATGAGGCTGGAGTCGCCACCTCCGCCGAAGACGGGAGTGCCCGGTCTGAGGCCCAGCTCCGCAGCGGACTTTTCCGTGAGTCCGCCCACCATATCGGTGGATTTGATAATTCTGGGGAGATGCTCCATATTGACATTGAACATAGAGCACATTTTCTTGCTCCAGCCCTCATGACCCTTTCTGGTGTCGTAAATGAGGGTGGCGAAGGCGGAATCCTCCGTCATGGTAAATTCGCCGGTGCAGCGGCATATGAGGTAGTCCTTAACATCCAGCCACTTAAAGACACGGCTGAAGTTTTCCGGCTCATGAGCCTCCACCCACTTATACTTCCAAACGGGGTCCTTGACGCTGCTGGAGACAGCGCCGGTGATTCTGAGACTCGGGAGGAGCTTGAAGACATTGGCGCCGGCAATCTGAATGCCGTTGGCGATGCCTGCCTTAATCTCTTCCTTTGCGCGCTGGTCCATGTAGCTCATGGGACGGTGCACGGGAATGCCGTTTTCGTCCGTGAGTACAAGACCCTGCATCTGGGAGCAGAAGGAGATACCGGCGACCTCCTCGGGCTTTATATCAACCTGAGTGAACAGCTCGGCGGTGGATTCGCACATGCCCTTCCACCAGTCCTCGTTGTCCTGCTCAGCTCCGCCGTCATCCATTATGTACAGCGGATAGCTTCGGCTTGCGTAGGCGAGAAGCTGAATGGTATCCTCGACACCGAAAAGGCAGGTTTTGACGCCTGTTGTTCCGATGTCGTACGCAAGGATATATGTCATTGTAATTCCTCTTTCCTGTGTGGAATGTCTGTGCTTTCAATGGTGAAAGCGGATTCCATGAATTTAAGGAGTTGCATAGTTACATATTCGTCGCCTTCCTGCGTGTCGCTGCCCCCGTAGAGCCTGAAGCGCTCCTGATAATAGGGGCAGGCGTAGGAAAACTGCATCATCATGAGGAGATTGTCAAAGAAAAAGGCGAAGAGACCGGGGTCAATGTCCCGACGTATATCGCCCCTTTCCTGAGCCTTTGCGATGAACTCCGTATATATGCCGGAGGTAAAGCCCTCAATTTCCCGGGCCAGCTCTTCGTAATGGCCGCTAAGCTGGGTTATGCGCTGGTACATACGGATGTAGTCACCATGCTCCCGAGAGTAGTATATGAGGGTTTTCAGTATGCTGCGGACGTGGTTTAAGGGCTTGTCCTCCGTGGCAGCCATATCCATGAGAAAGCCTTCGAGTCCGCCGAGACAGCGTCTGACGCACGCCATAATGAAGGCCTCCTTGTCGGCGTAATACTTATACAGTACGCCCACGGACAGGCCAGCCTTCTGAGCGATGCTCTTCATGCTTGCATTTTCGAAGCCGTGCTCGGCAAACTCGCTGATACCGCATTCAAGAACCTCAGAGAGCTTGTCCTCGGTGAGTTTCCTGAGCATGCTCAGACCTGCTTATCTTTCTGCTTGGAGTATTTTTTCAGATACACCACGCGCTGAAGCAGAGCGTCTGCCTTGTTGAGAGGAGTTGCCTCCTTGCCCCAGAAGAGCGCCGCAGCACAGTTCTTGCTGACGATGAGGGAGATAGCCTCCAGATCGTCCTCGCAGTCACTGACGCAGAGAGCACCGAGACCGTTGAGAAGAACGGCGTTGCGATGCTTTATCGCATTTTTGTAGCCCTTGGGACGACGGCATTTTGCCTCGGGACCTACGATCTGAGCAAAGTCATCGATATAGGCGGGGAGGGTCTTGCCGAGATAGCTGTATTCCCGGGACATAGGGTCGTTGTCAAACATTGCAAAGGGGTATTCGGTGACAACGGAGGCGTCAAAGCTAGTGCTGACCGCCCGGAGACTTACCTTGGAGTGGAAGAGCTCATTGCTCTTTCTCTCCAGGTCCTCAGCCACCTCGAAGGCGTCCTCGAAGCTCTCGCCGAGGCAGAGAGCGCCGTGCTTTTCCATGAGGAAGGCCTTATTGTTGGGATGGTTTGCTATGCACACGGAGACTGCCTTTTTGAGCTTGCCCGTGCCGGGGAGACCGTAGCCTGCGCAGGGAGCGAAGGGCAGGTCCTTGCCGGCGGCAGCCATGGCGGAGGCATAGTACTGGTGAGTGTGGATGACAAAGTTTACGTCGCTGCGCTGCAGATAGGCGTGGGCGTGAATACCCTTCTCGCTGCTGGGCTTGATATTGCCCTCGTGCTTCAGCGTCTCCATATTCACCTTAACCAGCTCCTCGGGCTTGAGGGTGTCGTAGGCACGGCCGCTGGGAGTGATGATAAACTCGTTTTCCGATACTCTGGCGCTGATATTGCCCCAGGTACGGGCGATGAGCTTGTTTTTGAGAAGTCTGAGTCCCGCTTCTATTACTAATTCACGGGCTTCCTTTTCAGAGTACATAACTGACCTCCAAAGAAGATATTACTTGCCGGACAGCTTTCCGCAGTTTGCGAATACACGGTCGAAGCGGCGAAGAACGTCGTCGATGTCCTCCTCGGTGTAGGCTGCGCTGGTGTAAAGGCGTGAGCCTGCCAGAGTTACGATACCCTCTGCCATGTAGGCTGCGCCAATGTGCTGCATCTCTGCCTTGCGCTTGGAGGTTTCGCTGAGAACACCGGGGATGAGCCAGGGCTTCATCCAGTCGATTTCATAGTGCATGGTGGCTGCGTTGTCAAGGTGGCAGACACTGCCCTGATTGAAGGCTACGAAGGGGAGGTCATGCTTCTTGATGAGCTCCTGCAGACCCTTGGTGAGCCTGTCGCCCATGCGTCCTGCGACCTCGCAGGCGTTGCGCTTCTCTATCTCGCAGATGGCGGTGTAGCCTGCCACGCAGGAAATGGGGGTAGCAGCCATGGTGCCGCCGCACATTGCCTTCTTGACCTTCTTGCCGCCGGCGTCAAGACCTGCGCCGAGGTAAGCCATGCAGTCCTCGTGACCGCCGATGCCGCCTGCACCGGGGTAACCGCCGGCTATGATCTTGCCGAAGATGGTGAGGTCGGGGTCAACGCCGTAGTAGCCCTGTGCGCCGCTGAGACCGATACGGAAGCCGGAAACGACTTCGTCGCAGATGAACAGTGCGCCGTATTTGTGAGCCAGCTCCTGGCAGCCTCTTACGAACTCCTTGGACACGGGACGGGTGCCGCTCTCGGGACCGATGGGCTCGATGTAAACCGCAGCGGTGCCGCCGTTGAGTGCGCTCTTCTTGAGCTTGCGCTCCAGATCCTCAAGGTCGTTGGGGAAGAACTCGTCGGTGTGCTTGAAAACGAAGTTGGGAACACCGGGGCTCTGAAGACCCTTGGTGCCGGGGATACGCATGCCGTATGCCATCTGATCGGACCAACCGTGGTAGGCGCCGCCCATCTTCAGGACGTTCTTCTTGCCGGTCTTGAGACGTGCAACACGCAGAGCGCACATGCAGGCCTCAGTGCCGGAGCCCAGCATACGGAATTTGTCAACGGAGGGAACGCAGTCGCTGATTTTCTTGGCGAGCTTGTATTCGTACTCGTGGAAAAGACCGGTGGAGGGACCGCAGGTGTTCAGCAGGTCGAGAACGGCCTCCTTGACAACGGGGTCGTTGCTGCCCAGAATGGTGGGGCCGCCTGCCTGAAGCAGATCGTAGTACCAGTTGCCGTCAATGTCGTAGAGCTTGTTGCCCTCGGCCTTGGTGACAACGATGGGGAACGGGTAGTTGAAAGCGAGGTTGTGCTGAACTCCGCCGGGGATATAGTCCATTGCTTCGGAAATCATTGCCTTGCTCTTGGAGCACTTCTTTTCGAAATACTCCTCCTCGTATGCCTTGAGCTTGTCGGGCAGAACGGAGTAGATGGGCTTCTTCTTCAGCTCATCGAGCTGCTTGGTGACGGCTGCTGCGTCCAGATATTCGTCGATTGCAAATCCATTGTATGCCATAATTTTTCCTCCTTGTTGTGAACCAAAATTCACGTCTGACAGTATAGTAACATTTTAAAACTGGAATGTCAAGGATTTACACCCTAATTTAATACTTTCATTTTTTTAAAAATCGTTGTATTCTCTTGGATTATGTGGTATATTAAATGCAGAAATGAGTTCTGCAAATCTGACAGGAGGTTATTTATGAAAAAATTTGTAGTACCTGCAGTTCTGGCGGTGGGCGCTGCCGCAGCCGTGCTGGTTCTGGGAAAGAAAAAGCCCGCAGAGGGCGGAAAGAAGGGCTCCGCTCCCGCAGCCGGGAAAAAGCCCGTGATGAAGGAGCCTAAGACTACGGTTTACAGCTTCGTGTCCGGCTATCAGAACCCCGTTACCGTGGAGGTCAGCATGAAGTATGACGCTCAGAAGGTGGATCTTGCGGTCATCGAGGAGAATTTCATGGTGGCGACCAGCAACCCTCAGGTTGTGACAGCCCTTGCGGGGCAGTTCTGCCTGCAGCTTGAGGCGGCAAACTTCTACAGCGGAGAGACCTTTGAGTCCATGTGCGCCGAGGCAGCGGAGAAATTCACCGGCTGCGGCGAGGTCAGCTACGGCGAGCTCAAGGGCATCAAGTACAACGCAGGCGACGGTGTTAACTTCCGTTTCCCCGTGGATGAGGCAAGCTACCTGCTGGTGAGCAGCTTCAAGGGACCCGACAACGATGATGACGCCGAGCTTCTGTTCGAGAATGCCGAGCTGGGCTTCTTCCTTGAGAACATCACAATAGAAAAGAAGGCGTAAGCTTAATCACCCCCCGAGGCACTGCTTCGGGGGTGTTTTATGCCTTGCCCGACACGAAAAGACCCTCTTCCGACGGCAGAGGGTCTTTTTCCCTTGTGTTACAAAAAGCTTCATGCCACAATATCTTGTGTATGCATAAAAGAGTGAATTATTACGGATATTACGGCGGCGGGCTTCGGCAAAAACCGAAAAAGCCCTTGAAGATGCACGGTTTCGGGCATTTTCTGCCCTCTGAAAATATTCATCCGAGCCCGCTGAGATTACTGAGAGTTAAAATTACAAAACACAATATTTAGTGGTTGCAACGGTTACAAAGCGGTAAAAATTCCTACATTTTGTGTTTTTCTCTTGACAGTGGGAGGAATTTATAGTACTATTTGACCCACTGACAGATTGGAGAAGCCATGCGAATTTCAGGTATTCAAAAACTAACACTTCTGGACTATCCCGGCACCGTTGCCTGCACGCTTTTCACCGCAGGCTGCAACTTCCGCTGTCCCTTCTGCCACAACGCACTGCTGGTGCTGCCGGAGAGGCTGGAGGAGAAGACCGTCCCCGAGGAAGAGGTGCTTAGCTTTCTGAAAAAGCGCTTCGGCATCCTTGACGGCGTGGCGATAACGGGCGGCGAGCCTCTGCTTCACGGGGATATGCCCCGCTTTTTGGAGGAGATAAAGGCTCTGGGCTACAGGATAAAGCTGGACACCAACGGCTCAAATCCCGGACTCCTGGAGGAGATACTCAGCCGGGGACTCGTGGACAGGGTCGCCATGGACATAAAAAATGCGCCGGAAAAATACGGCGAGACGATTGGGATACCGAATTACGATATCTCAAAGGTGGAACGGTCGAAAAACCTGCTGCTGGGCGGAAGCACGGAGTACGAATTCCGCACCACCGTGGTGAAGGGTCTGCACACTAAGGAGAGTCTGCTGAAGGCTGCGGAATGGATAGCCGGGGCAAAAGAGTATTATTTGCAGCAGTTTAAAGATTCCGGGGAGCTTATTCTTCCCGACGGACTGGCTGCTTACGATAAGGAAGAGATGCACGGGCTCTGCGAGGCCGTAAGGCAGTATGTGCCTTCGGCGCAGGTCAGAGGCATCTGACAGAAATACGGAGGAATGAATATGTATCAGATAATCAAGAGAGACGGCAAGATCGTTGAATTCGATATCAGCAAGATTGCCAACGCCATCAAAAAGGCCTTCGATGCCACGGAGACCGCCTACACAGAAAATATCATAGACTTTCTGGCTCTGAAGGTCTCTGCGGACTTTATCCCCAAGATCAAGGACGGCTACGTCGCCGTGGAGGACATTCAGGACTCCGTTGAGACGGTGCTTTCCAGAGGCGGCTACGAGACTGTTGCCAAGGCATACATCCTCTACCGCAAGCAGCGTGAGAAGCTCCGCAATATGAAGAGCACCTATCTGGATTACAAGGAGACCGTCAACAGCTACGTCAAGGTGCTTGACTGGCGAGTGAAGGAAAACTCCACCGTAACCTACTCCGTAGGCGGACTTATCCTCTCCAACTCCGGCGCCATAACCGCAAACTACTGGCTCAGTGAGATATACGACGAGGAGATTGCCAATGCCCACCGCAACTGCGATATGCATCTGCACGATCTGTCCATGCTCACGGGCTACTGTGCAGGCTGGAGCCTTAAGCAGCTCATACAGCAGGGTCTTGGCATCCCCGGCAAGATAAATTCCTCCCCCGCAAGCCACCTCTCCACCCTCTGCAATCAGATGGTCAACTTCCTCGGCATCATGCAGAACGAGTGGGCAGGCGCTCAGGCCTTCTCCAGCTTCGATACCTACCTCGCACCCTTTGTCAAGGTGGACAAGCTGAGCTACAAGGAGGTAAAGCAGTGTATCCAGAGCTTCGTCTTCGGTGTGAACACGCCCTCCCGCTGGGGAACTCAGGCGCCCTTCTCCAACATCACTCTTGACTGGACGGTGCCCGCAGACCTGAGAGATCAGCCCGCCATCGTAGGCGGCAGGGAGATGGACTTTACCTACGGCGACTGCGTGGAAGAGATGGCAATGGTCAACAAGGCCTTCATCAATATCATGATCGAGGGTGACGCCAACGGACGAGGCTTCCAGTACCCCATTCCCACCTACTCCATCACCCGAGATTTCGACTGGTCTCCCACGGAGAACAACAAGCTTCTCTTCGAGATGACCGCAAAATACGGAACTCCCTATTTCTCAAACTACATCAACTCCGATATGGAGCCCTCGGATGTCCGCTCCATGTGCTGCCGACTCCGCCTTGACCTGCGTGAGCTCCGCAAAAAGAGCGGCGGCTTCTTCGGCTCCGGCGAAAGCACCGGCTCTGTGGGCGTTGTAACCATCAATATGCCCCGTCTGGCATATCTGGCAAAGGATGAGGCAGACTTTTACGCCCGTCTCGACAAGATGATGGACATCGCCGCACGCTCCCTGAAGATAAAGCGTGAGATAATCACCAAGCTTCTGGACGAGGGTCTGTACCCCTACACCAAGCACTATCTCGGCACCTTCGCAAATCACTTCTCCACCATCGGACTGGTGGGCATGAACGAGGCGGGACTCAACGCAAACTGGGTTCGTGCCGATATGACCGACGAGAAGTGCCAGAGCTTCACCAAGGACGTGCTCAACCACATGCGTGAGCGTCTGTCCGACTATCAGGAGAAGTACGGCGACCTGTACAATCTGGAGGCAACTCCCGCAGAGAGCACCTCCTACCGCCTTGCAAAGCACGACAAGGAAAAGTACCCCGACATCATCACCGCCAACGAGGCCAGCGGAGTACCCTACTACACCAACTCCAGCCACCTGCCTGTCTGCTACACCGATGATATCTTCACCGCTCTGGACATTCAGGACGAGCTGCAGACCCTCTACACCTCCGGCACCGTCTTCCACGCCTTCCTCGGCGAGAAGCTCCCCGACTGGGAGGCCGCCGCAAATCTGGTGCGTAAGATTGCCGAGAACTACAAGCTGCCCTACTACACCATGAGCCCCACCTATTCCGT
>JABUSQ010000178.1 GCA_021442665.1 Oscillospiraceae bacterium | reverse complement strand
AAGAATCACAGGGGCTGTTTTTTTATCTGAGCCCAGCGTCGGGGATATTTCGGGTGCGTGGGCTTAATCTTTTCTATGAGCACAAGGCTGTGTACAATATCCGTGCCGGGGACGGTGTAGCTCACCGTATCCCGCACTCTTCCTCCCAGCAGCTTTATTGCGTTCCCTGCCTCTGTAAGCTCCTCTGAGCAGTCCGGCCCCTTCATGGCGGCAAACACTCCGCCCACCTTCAGAAAGGGCAGGCACAGCTCGCACAGGACGTTAAGACGTGCCACGGCTCTGCTTACGGCAACGTCAAAGCCTCCCCCCAGCTCCGCCGCGGCCTCCTCGGCTCTGGCATGGACGCAGTCAACGCCCGTGAGCCCGAGTCTTAGGCAGACACCGGAGAGAAAATCCACACGCTTGTTCAGGGAGTCCAGCAGGGTCAGCTCTGCCGAGGGCACAAGTATCTTCAGCACCATGCCCGGGAAGCCCGCTCCAGTGCCCACGTCTATAACCCGCTTATCCCGGAGGTCAAGGTGCCTGAGCATTGCGGCGCAGTCCAGAAAATGCAGCCGCGCCACAGCCTCCTCCCCGCTGATGGCGGTGAGGTTCATGACCCTGTTCTTCTCCTCAAGCTCTTCAAAATAGACTCTCAGTTCATCTGCGGCCCTGTCCGGAGCCTCTATTCCCAGCTCCGCAAAGCCCTGACGCAATATTTTTTCCATATCTTCACCCGAAAAAAAATGAGCTGCGGTTTCACTTACGCAGCTCATTTTAGCATACTTTTCTTTCTTAATCAATCACCTGAAAAAATTGTGTCCTGCGATGGTACAGACGTAGGTCGCCATGTCCGCCACGGCTCCGTAGCGTCCCGTCTGGAAAAACAGGGCGTCGCCCACGGTATTAACGCCCTCCAGCGCAAGCTTTGCGGCTATTACGCTGATGTCGTAGGGGTCGCCGTAGATAGCTCCGTTCATGGCGGGGAAAAACTGCCCCGGCTGGAATATGACCTCCTTCAGAGTATCGGGGAATCTTTCGCTGGCAATGCGGTTTTGCACCACGTTGCCCACGCCGATCTGTCCCGCAAGGGGCTGATTTCCCGACTCCCATGTGATTATACGGGACAACCAATAGACGTCTTCCTCGTTGTAGAACTCGTCGCCGCTCTGCAGCATTGCCTCGTTTGCCGTGTCAATGTAAACGCCTTCACCGTCTCCGCTGAAGCTGAGATTGAATATCTTCGCCACTGCGGACAGCGGAAAAACCACGGTATCGTTTACTTCGGAACAGCCTCCCGGCAGATAGATGCAGCGTCCGTTGGCGCACATGTATTCATCCTCTGTGCCGACGCTTATCACCACACCGTCCACCGTGAAGGTATATAAAGCTTTCTCTGTATCATAGCCGATCAAGACCTCACGGTCCAGAACTCCGCAGACCGATTCGATGGAGACGCAGGTCTCGCCGTTTATGATATAGCCACGGCAGGCAAGCATATCGTCCACATAAACGGGAATCTCGGACTGACCGACCTCTTCCGCCTCTTCCGCCAGCGCAGAGCCGCAGAACAGGACGCACAGCAAACAGACAGCAAATACGAGTATTAAATTGTGCAGTATTCTGCTTCTCATATTACGCTCCTGTCTAAATTGATGCTTCGGCGTATTTACCGAAGTTGCCTTCTATTACTATCAGGCATATCAATTATATCGGAACGAATATGCTCACTTCAATATACGTTTTGCATAATCTGAGTATATCAAATTTGTGCAATCAGTATAATTTACAATAAATTTCCCGGCAAACCGCAAGATTTTGGGGCATTGCGCTATACACGAACACAGCATTTTGTGTTGAAAAAGCGTTCGTCAATTTGCACAATTATTAAAATTTGACTACATTTTTCAAAAAAATATCAAAAATGATTACAAATATCAATCATTCTTATAACTTTATGTTAACTTATTTGATTATGAAAAATATTATGTAAACTATTTTGTCAGTTTTCCATGCATTTTTTCAGGGCTTTTGCAAGCTGATCGGGGCAGGAGGTGGGCTTGAAGCCGCAGCGTATTCCCTCCAGTCTGCTCACGGCGTCCTCCACGGTCATCCCCACCACAAGCCTTGAAATACCTTGCAGATTGCCGCTGCAGCCGCCCGCTATCACCACTTTTTCTATTACTCCGTTTTCGACATCAATATCCATCAGCTGAGAGCACACGCCCTTCGGTCTGTACGTAATATGCATTTTTATCTCCTTTTTTGCATTTATTTAGTTTACATAATTTCAGGTAGCAGCAATTGAACATATGTATATTATTATCTCCGCCGCCGCAAGTCAATACCGTTTTTCGCCCTTCGGCACAGCTCTGAACAATCGGGCAGAGTCGCGACACGGAAAAGTACCCGTAAATGCTTCCGCGGATAATTTTATTTCCTCGGAGTCTTTACAACCGTGATATTATGTGCTATATTGTTATTGATAATTATTATTGTTAGTGGGCGATAGAATGGATACCGCACGCAGAACCAGCAGAAAGCGTCAGGCGATTTATGAGGCGATATGCGCCTCCCACAGTCATCCCTCCGCCGAGCAGCTTTACATGGAGCTTAAAAACTCAATACCGGATCTCAGTCTGGGCACGGTCTACCGCAATCTGGGCGTGCTGATGCAGGAGGGACGTGTGGTAAGCGTCGGCAAGGTGGGCGGTCAGGAGCGTTACGATGCCTGCACTGAGCCTCATGTGCATTTCATATGCACATCCTGCGGCAGGATTCACGACGCGGAGATAAGCTTTCCCCTTCCCGATTACGAGGCCTATGAGGCGCTCACGGGCTGGAGACTCAGCACCCACTCGCTGTGCTTCAACGGCGTGTGCAGGGAATGTATTGAAAGGTCACAGACCTCTCATATAAATTAATCAACAAAATTTATTAATTGGAGGAAATTACTATGAAGAAATGGGTTTGCCCCGTATGCGGCTATGTTCACGAAGGCGATACTCCCCCCGAAGCATGCCCCCAGTGCAAGGTTGCCGGCTCTAAGTTCACCGAGCAGGCAGGCGAGATGAGCTGGGCAGCAGAGCACGTTCTGGGCGTCGGCAAGCAGTTCGGCGAGAACGTTCCCGCTGAGGTTCAGAAGGCCATCATCAGCGGCCTCAACGCCAACTTCATGGGCGAGTGCACCGAGGTCGGTATGTATCTGGCAATGGGCCGTGTTGCAGCCCGTGAAGGCTTCCCCGAAATCGCACTGTACTGGGAGAAGGCAGCACTTGAGGAAGCAGAGCACGCCGCAAAGTTTGCAGAGCTGCTGGGCGATCTCCTCACCGACAGCACCAAGAAGAACCTTGAGATGCGTGTAGAGGCCGAGAACGGCGCCACCGCAGGCAAGTTCGAGCTGGCAAAGCTGGCAAAGCAGTACAATCTGGACGCAATCCACGACACCGTTCACGAGATGGCTCGTGACGAGGCCCGTCACGGCAAGGCATTCGCAGGCCTGCTGAAGAGATACTTCTGATACAAACGCAGCTATATACGAAAAGGACAGAGCTTCGGTTCTGTCCTTTTTTATTTTTACGCATTTACTTTAAAAAATAAAGAAACAGCGCTTATGCCGGAGCGCTGTTTCTTTATACCGTTAAATTTAAAAAGGGGGGATGGGGGATTGGAAGAATGAATTTATGGAAAATCGTTGTGCCGTCAACGATTGTGTCTACATATTAGCGCATATATTTCCAAATGTCAAGTGTTTTTTGTTATTTTTTCAGATTTTTTTAGTTATTTTTTATCACAAGAGAAAACTCCCTGTATGGACAGGGAGTTTTATAAGTTTTCTAATTACGCCAATCTCTTTGCGCCTATGTAGTGCTGTGAATAATAGGAGCTGCCAAGGCTGTTTATGGTGACACAGCCCTTGCCGGAGGAGGCATGGATGAACTGCCCGCCGCCTATATACAGCCCCACATCGCCCACGGCTCCGGAGGCATCGGAGAAGAACACCAGATCGCCGGGCTGCAACGCACTTTTTGAAACGGAGCTTCCGTTGGAGCTGTACTGAGCCGATGCCGTCCTCTGCAGCGTGTAGCCGTACTGACCGAAGACGTAGTAGATGAGTCCCGGGCTGTCGAAGCCCCTGGGGCTTGTGCCACCCCACACATAGGCAACACCGAGGTACTGCTTTGCCGTGGCGACTATCTGGTCTGCCCTTGAATTGGTCGCCGTGCGGGTCATGTACGCCGAGTTTATGTAGCCCTTTACTCCCTTGCAGGTCACGGCATACCAGCTTCCGCTCTTTCCCGTTATGGTCATCTGAGTGCCCTTGTTGTAGTAGCCCACGACGGAGTAGCTGTCACCCGGGCCGCTTCTCATGCGCACGGAGTTTTCAGTTACCGTGCCTGTGCCGTCCAGAATCTGCTCTGCCGCAGGCACATTGGCGGGCTTGCTGCCCGTTGCTCCTCCCGTGCTTCCGAGGGTGACGAACTGCTTGCTGATGTAGCCGCAGGTGTCCCCGGTGCTGACCTCGTACCAGTCTCCGTAAATGCCGCTTATCTTCAGCTTCGTGCCGTAGCCGAGAACTTTTATGACTGAGAAGCTCTGTGTGCTCGGCCCCATTCTGAAATTCACGCCGTTTGCGTTTACGCTGCCGTCCTTGACCGGTGAGTATGCGGTTTTGGGCGTGATCCTGATATAGTCGCCGAAGACATAGCCCGTCTTTCCGTTACAGCTCACCTTGTACCAGCCCTCGGTGCTTCCAAGTATGCTCATGGTCACACCGTTGGAGTAATAGCCCAGAACCTCGAATTTCGTTCCCGGGCCGCTTCTCATGCGGACGCTGGTACCGATTATGCTGCCCGTAAAGCCGCCCTCTGCGGCATCGGAGGCTTTGCCCTCCGCTTCACCGTCAAGGGTGACGTACTGCCTGCTGATATAGCCGTACACGCCGTCGGCGGTGACCTCGTACCAGTCGCCGCTCACGCCGCTTAGCTTCAGCTTTGTGCCGGAGCCGAGAAGTTTTATTACGGAAAAGCTCTGCGTGCCCGGGCCCATTCTCAGGTTCACACTGCTTGCATTAACGCTGCCGTCCACGGCGGGTGAAAACACGCTGTCGGGTGTGATGCGCAGATAATCGCCGGATACATAGCCCTCCTTGCCCCCGGAGCTGACCCTGTACCAGCCCTTTACGCTGCCTGTCACGCTGACGGTGACGTCCTTTGCGTAGTAGCCCAGAATCTCGGAATCCGTGCCCGGGCCGCTTCTCATGCGGACGCTGCTTCCCGTTATTCTGCCCGTGAGGCCTGCGGAGGCTGCTGTCCCGGAGGCTGCCGCCTTTGCGGCTACGCTCATGTAGTCCATGCTGACGTAGCCGTTTTTGCCGCCGCAGCTCACGGCAAACCAGTTCCCCGATACCCCCGTGACGGACATCTGCGCCCCCTTGTTGAAGGTGGTAATGATGCTGCCGGAGGTACCCGCTCCGCTTCTCATGCGGACGGCATCACCCGTAACGGTGCCCGTGCCGAAGCTTCCGCTCACCGTGTCGGCGAAGCTCAGGTACTGCTGGGATACATAGCCCTCAGTGCCGTTATATATGACTTTGCACCAGCCTCCCTCGCTCGAGAGCACAAGCACTCCCTTCCCCGAGGGTATGGTCTGCAATATGGAATAGGAGGTTCCCGCCTGCGCCCTGAGATTCAGGGCACTCGTGGTCACGGCTCCCCTGCAGGCTGCGGCATCTGCGGGTATCACCGCCGTCGTCGCCAGCATCAGCACTGCAAGAAAAAGACAGAGCATTCTCTTTTTCATAGGTCAGACCCCTTAAATCTGTAATTTATTGCTTGTAGTTTACCATATTTTCAGTATTATGTCAATCAACGCCGCATTACGGCAGTAATAATATGAATATGTTATTTGTCTTTATTAAGCGCAGCGGCGCGCTGATATCCACGGTCTGCGCCCTGTTTTTTTATCTTAAATTTGCCGTTTCCTTTTGGCGGCTTCTGTGCTATACTATCATAATAAAACTTCTCAGAGGTCAGGATATATGAACATAAACAAACGAGTGCTCTCTCTGCTGCTGTGCCTTCTAACGGTGCTTCCCCTCTGCGGCTGCTCCGCCGAGCCCGTGCAGAGAACCGTCTTTTCCATGGATACGGTCATGACCCTCACCGCCTACGGCAGAAACGCCGACAAGGGTCTTGACATGGCGGAGAAGGTCATTCAGTCAATGAACAGCTCTCTTGACCCCAAGTCCGAGAGCAGCATCACCTATCAGATAAACCACGCCGAGGGTGAGAACATCATCGTTCAGCCTCTGGTGGCGAAAATGCTGCTGACCGCCCTTGAGGTTCACGACCGCTCCGGCGGCGCTCTCGATCTCTCGGTCTATCCCCTCTATCTCGCCTGGGGCGAGTTCAAGGAGGACACTGCCCGTATTCCCGGAAACGAGGAGCTGTCCAAGCTCCGCAAGCTCATGCGCTTCGGTGATATGAACGTGACCTCCTTCACCGGCGAGGCAAACTACTCCCTGTGGCTGCCCGCAGGCACTCAGATAAGCTTCGGCTCCGTGGCAAAGGGCTGCGCGGCTCAGTACGCCATCGACGTCATGCGTGACAGCGGAGTAAAAAGCGGCATCGTATCTCTGGGCGGCAACGTGCAGACTCTGGGGCTCAAGCCCGACGGCTCCAACTGGACCGTCGCCGTGGAGGATCCCCGGAACACGGGCAATTATCTGGGCACCCTCAGTCTCGGCGAGGCGGCTGTCGTCACCAGCGGCAGCTATCAGCGTTATTTCACCGACAACAACGGTCAGAAATACCACCACATAATCGACCCCGGCACGGGCAAGCCCGTTGAAAACAACCTTCTCTCCGTAACCGTGGTCTGCTCCGACGGAACTCTTGCCGACTGCCTCTCCACCGCAATGTTCGTGCTGGGCGAGAAGGCAGCCATGGAATACTGGCGTGAATACGGCGGCTTCGACATGATAATGGTGACGGAGGGCGGCAAGGTCATCTGCACCACGGGTCTTATCGAGGTCTTTACCCTCACCAACACCGATAAATACACGGTGAGCTTTACGGAATGATTACGGACAGAGAATTTTTCCGTCAGGACGCGGAAAAGCTTGCCCCGGCTCTTCTGGGCAAGCTTCTGGTCAGGCGGCTTCCCGACGGCAGCCTCAGAAAGCTCCGCATAACCGAAACGGAGGCCTACACGGGGACGGAGGACAGCGCCTGCCACGCTCACAGAGGCAGAACGCCCCGGTCGGAGCTGCTCTGGCGCGACGGCGGCACGGTATACGTCTATCTGTGCTACGGCATGCACAACCTCATGAACATAATCTCGGGTCACGAGGAGGAGCCTCAGGGCGTGCTCCTCCGCTGCTGTGAGGGTGCGGAGGGTCCCGGAAGGCTCACGAAGGCTCTGTGCATCGACCGGGGCTTCAACGGCTGCGATATCCTCGCCTGTCCCGGGCTGTGGCTGGAGGACGATGGCATAAAAGTTGACATAACACTTGATACCCGTGTAGGCATCGCCTATGCGGAGGAGAAGGACCGCAATGCGCTGCTGCGCTTCAAGGCTGTCCTGTAGGCTAAGGTGAAAAACATGGCTTCATATCTTGATACCGATGTGAGATATCTGAAGGGCATAGGCGAGAAAAAGGCTCAGGCATTGAATAAGCTGGGCATTTTCAAGGTCTGTGACCTTCTTTCCTGCTTTCCCCGCAAATACGAGGACCGAAGCAGCTTCACCCCCATCGCCCTTACCCATGACGGAGAAAACGCCTGCATTCAGGCTGTCGTTGCCGATTCCCCCAGACTCGTCCGGGTTCGCAAGGGCGTGGAGCTTGTTAAATTCCGTGCCGTGGACGACAGCGGGACGGTTGACATAACATTTTTCAACGCACCCTACGTCAAGGATCAGCTGCGCCGCGGGCAGTGCTGTAACTTCTACGGCAGAATCACCTTTCTGGGCAGTCACCGCAGCATGACAAACCCCGTTTTCGAGGACGAGAACACTCCGGGCGGCGTCACGGGACGCATAATCCCCGTCTATCGCCTCACTTCGGGACTGTCCCAGCGGCTCATGATGAGCGCCGTTCGGCAGAGTCTTGACGCCGCCGGTGATGAGCTGCCGGAGGTGCTTCCCGAGGAAGTCAGAGAAAAGTACCGTCTGGCGCAGACGGGCTTTGCCTATGAGAACATCCACTTTCCCAGAGATTTCGAGGCTCTGGAGCTTGCCAGACGGAGGCTTATCTTCGAGGAGCTGTTCCTGCTTGCCTGCGCTCTGGGCAAAATGAGGGACAGTCACGGCAGAGCGGAGGGTATAAGGCTTGAGAACACGGATATGTCCGAATTCTTCTCCTCCCTGCCCTTCTCCCCTACCTCCGCACAGCTTCGTGCCGTCAGCGATGCCATGGCGGATATGCAGTCCGGCAGAGTGATGAACCGTCTGGTTCAGGGTGACGTGGGCAGCGGCAAGACCCTCGTCGCCGCCGCACTGGTGTGGTACGCATGGAAAAACGGTCTTATGAGCGCCTTCATGGCTCCCACGGAGATTCTTGCCGAGCAGCACCTTGCAACCTTCCGCAGCTTTTTAGACCCCTTCGGTATCCGTATCGCAAAGCTCACAGGCTCCTCCACCGCAAAGGAAAAGCGTGAGATAAAGGCCCGTCTCGCCTCGGGGGAGCTGGATCTCATTATTGGCACTCATGCGCTGTTTTCCGATGATACGGAGTATGCCGGGCTGGGTCTTGTCATCACCGATGAGCAGCACCGCTTCGGCGTGAATCAGCGCTCCTCTCTCATCTCCAAGGGCGACAGCCCCCATGTTCTGGTCATGTCCGCAACGCCCATACCCCGAACTCTGGCGCTTATCATCTACGGCGATCTGGACATCTCCGTAATTGACGAGCTGCCGCCGGGCCGTCAGAAGGTGGACACCTTCGCCGTGAACGAAAGCTACCGGGCACGGCTCAACGCCTTCATCCGCAGGCTCGTGTCCGAGGGTCGGCAGGTCTTTGTGGTGTGCCCCATGATTGAGGAGAACGAGGAGCTTCCTGAGGGACTTAAATCCGCCGAGGAGCATGCCGAGGCTCTCTCAAGGCTCTTCCCCGACCTGAAGGTGGGCTGTGTTCACAGCAGGCTAAAGCCAAAGGTCAAGAACGAGCTAATGCAGAGCTTTGTGAAGGGCGATATCCACATTTTAGTCTCCACCACCGTCATCGAGGTGGGTGTGGACGTCCCCAACGCCGCGCTGATGATAATCGAAAATGCCGACCGCTTCGGTCTGAGCCAGCTTCATCAGCTCCGCGGACGTGTGGGGCGTGGCCGGCACAAGAGCTACTGCGTGCTGGTTTCCGACACGGACAACGAGATATCCGAGGCGAGGCTGAAGATAATGACCTCCACCAATGACGGCTTCAAGGTCTCGGAGGAGGATCTTAAGCTCCGGGGCCCCGGTGATTTCTTCGGCTCACGTCAGCACGGTCTGCCGGAAATGCACGTTGCCGATCTCTGCACGGACATGAACGTTCTGCAGACGGCTCAGACGGCGGCAAAGGAGCTGCTGGAAAGCGACCCCGACTTATGTAAACCCGAACACGAGGCTCTCCGCAAGGCAGTCGAAAAGCTTTTTGAGCTGAATGCAGACACGTTAAATTGATTATGTAAACTGAAAAGGACACCCTCAGGTGTCCTTTTCCTTCTTTTCAACTCGGCTGCATTGGGTTTATTTAAAGCGTTTTAATCTCAGAGCGTTGCTCACCACGCAGACGGAGCTGAGCGCCATTGCCGCGCCCGAAAGCTCCGGCGGCAGCAGAGGCCCGCCGAAGGTATAGAACAGCCCTGCGGCAAAGGGTATGCAGATGCAGTTATAGAAAAACGCCCAGAACAGGTTTTCCCTGACATTCAGCAGTACCTTCTTCGACAGTCTGACCGCAGCTTCAAGGCTTCTCAGACTGTCACCCATGAGCACCACGTCCGCAGCCTCCACCGCAACGAAGGTTCCGCTTCCGATGGCAACGCCCACATCCGCAGAGGCAAGGGCGGGTGCATCGTTAATGCCGTCCCCCACCATGCAGACTCTTTTCCCCGAGGCCCGGAGCTTTTCTATCTCCCCCGCCTTGGCCTCCGGCAGAACGTTCGCCCTGCAGGTGCCGACTCCGGCTTTTTCTGCTATGGCTTCGGCGGCCTTCTCGTTATCCCCGGTTAACATAATTGTATTAATATTTAATTTATGCAAACTATTTACAGCAGCTCTGCTGTCAGGCTTTATCTCATCCACCGCACCGAACAGCCCCGCAGGCTCTCCGTCAACGGCGGCGTACATCAGCATTTCGCCCCTGCTCTTCATACTCTCTGCGGCAGCATCGAAGCAGGTTATGTCAACCGACGACTCCCGCATCAGAGCCTCGTTGCCCACCAGCACCTCTATTCCGGAGACCCGGGCTCTTATGCCCCGCCCGACAATTGCCGTCAGGGTCTCGCAGGCAGGTGCTTCAATTCCCCGACGCTGTGCCTCGGCGATTATCGCCTTTGCCACGGGATGCTCCGAGCCCTTTTCCGCCGAGGCGCAGAGACGTATCAGCTCCGCCTCTTCGGTCACGGCGTGCAGCTCGCAGATAACGGGTCTGCCCTCCGTAAGAGTGCCTGTCTTGTCCAGCACCACGGTGTCCACTCCCGCCAGAGCCTGCAGGGCTTCTCC
>JABUSQ010000045.1 GCA_021442665.1 Oscillospiraceae bacterium | reverse complement strand
AAGCTCCCCGATGCAAATGCATCGGGGAGCCTGAGCTTTATATGGGGTTTGATTATCTGTGATGATCGGGATAGTGGATGTGGAAGAGGTCGTGAGCTCTGCCCTCCACGGTGTCGTAAACGACCTTGAGGTCGGGGTTCAGGTCGCAGGCACGGAGCTCGCAGTCCTCGTCAGCCTTGAACAGAGCCGCGCAGCGCTCCTTCTTACGGGCGTTGCTGGCAGGGGGCTGTCCGCCGCCGCCGAGGCAGCCGTTGGGACATGCCATGACCTCGATGAAGTGGAAGAACTCTTCACCGCTCTGAACCTTCTCAACAAGCTTGTCGGCGTTTGCCAGACCGTTTGCAACGGCAATTCTCAGAGCCACGTCGCCTGCGGTGACCTCGAAGGCCTTGATGCCCTCCAGACCGCGGACGCCGCACTCGGCGACCTTTGCGATGGTCTCTGCGGACTTGTCGGCAAGAACGGTGCGGATAACGGCCTCGGTAACACCGCCGGTGACGCCGAAGATAACGCCTGCGCCGGTGTACTCGGCAAAGGGCTTATCGGGCTCGGTGTCGGGGAGATTTGCAAAGTCGATGCCGGCTTCCTTAATCATGCGCACCAGCTCCTGAGTGGTGATGACAAGGTCGGTGAGACGCTTGCCGTCCTTGACCATCTCGGGGCGGGCTGCCTCTGCCTTCTTTGCGGTGCAGGGCATGATGGCGACAGAGTATACGTCCTCGTCCTTGTAGAAGGTACGGATGAGGGCGCCGAACATCTCCATGGGAGAGCCGCAGGTGGATACCTGAGGCATAAGCTCGGGATAGGTCTTCTCAACATGCTTGATCCATGCAGGGCAGCAGGAGGTAAACATGGGCAGCTTTGCGCCGGAGTTCAGCTTCTCCAGGAACTCTGCGGACTCCTCCATGATGGTGAGGTCGGCGGAGAGGCTGGTATCGAAGACAACGTCTGCGCCGAGACGCTTGAGAGCGGTGACGATTTTGCCGATGGTGGGCACGGTGGCGGGAATGCCGAACTCCTCGCCTACGCCGACACGCACGGAGGGAGCGATCTGAACGACCACCTTCTTGCTCTTGTCGTCCAGGAACTTCCACATGGTCTTGGTCTCGTTCTTTACGATGAGAGCGCCGGTGGGGCAGACGGCAGCACACTGACCGCAGCCGACACAGTTGGTGTCAGCCAGCACATCGCCGAAGCCACAGCTTATGCTGGAGTACTTGCCTCTCTGGGAGAAGTCGATGGCGTGGATGTTCTGAACTTCCTTGCACATTCTCACGCACTGTCCGCAGAGGATGCACTTGGAGGGATCGCGAACGATGGAGGGGGAGCTGGTGTCCACGGGAGTGGTGTCGTATTCCACTGCGAAGCGGTCGCAGGTCACGCCGTAGCGATGAGAGTATTCACGCAGCTTGCAGGTCTCGGACTTGTCGCAGGTGGTGCACTCTTCCTTGTGATTGCTCAGAAGCATCTCAAGTAGCAGACGGCGCTGACGGCGGGTCTTCTCGGTGTTGGTGTAGATAACCATACCGTCCTTGGGAACGATGGTGCAGGCGGTGTCAAGAGCGCCTCTGTCGGTCTCCACAAGGCAGAGACGGCAGCCGCCGTAGATGGACAGGTTTTCGCAGTAGCAGAGGCTGGGGATATCGATGCCGTTCTTTCTGGCAACTTCAAGGACGTTGCGTTCCTTCTCAAAGGAGCAGCTTACGCCGTCAATGATCATAGTTTTCATGGATCAGAATTCCTCCTTTATGGCTTTGAATGCGCAGAGGGAAGCGCACAGACCGCAGCGCTTGCACTTTTCGGGGTCGATCACATGAGGATTCTTGATGGTTCCGGTGATCGCACCGTGGGGGCAGTTATTCTTGCATCTGCCGCAGCCACGGCAGAGCTCGGGAACGATGGAGTAGTGCTTCATGCCATTGCACTGCTTGGCGGGGCAGCGCTTGTCGATGATGTGAGCCTCGTACTCGTCTCTGAAATTCTTGAGAGTGCTGACCACGGGGTTGGTGGCAGTCTTGCCCAGACCGCAGAGGGAGCAGATGCGAACCATCTCGGACAGCTCCTCCAGGGTTTCGAGATCCTCGGGCTTGCCGTCGCCGGAAACGATGCGCTCAAGTATGGCAAGGATTCTGGGAACACCGTCACGGCAGGCGGTGCACTTGCCACAGCTCTCATTCTTGATGAAGTGCATGAAGAAGCGTGCAAGCTCGACCATGCAGGTGTCGTCACCCATGACGACCAGACCGCCGGAGCCGATGATAGCGCCGGCCTTCTTGGTGGCGTCAAAGTCAAGAGGCAGCTCAAGGTGATCCTTGGTGAGGCAGGCGCCGGAGGGGCCGCCTATCTGTACGGCCTTGAATTCGCCGTGGGAGCAGCCGCCGCCGATACCGAAGACAACGTCCTTCAGGTGAGTTCCCATGGGAACCTCCACCAGACCGGTGTGGCGGATATTGCCGGTGAGGGCGAAGACCTTGGTGCCGGAGTTGCCCTCGGAGCCGATGGACTTGAACCACTCTGCACCCTTGTTGATAATGGGGGGAACATTGGCGAGAGTCTCGACATTGTTCAGAGCGGTGGGAGCGTCGAACAGGCCCTTGTCAACGGTTCTGGGGGGCTTGGTTCTGGGCATGCCGCGCTTGCCCTCGATGGAGGCCTGCATTGCAGAGCCCTCGCCGCAGACGAATGCGCCTGCGCCCTTGTTTATATGGAGGTGGAAGTTCTTGCCGGAGCCGAAGATATCGTCGCCGAGGATGCCGTACTTCTCATCGTCCTCAATGGCCTTCTTAAGTCTCTGGACTGCCAGAGGATACTCGGCACGGACATAGATGTAGCCCTCTTCTGCGCCGCAGGCGATACCCGCAATGATCATACCCTCGATCATTCTGTGGGGGTCGCCCTCCATGATAGCACGGTCCATGAATGCGCCGGGGTCGCCCTCGTCACCGTTGCAGACGATGTACTTTACGGGAGCTTCCTTATGTGCGCCGACCTGAGCCCACTTCTTGCCTGCGGGGAAGCCTGCGCCGCCTCTGCCGCGGAGACCGGACTCGGAGACCTCATCGATAATCTGCTGGGGCTCCATTTCAAAGAGAGCCTTCTCAAGTGCGGAATATCCGCCGATGGCGATATATTCCTCGACGCTCTCTGCGTTTATGTTGCCGCAGTGCTCGAGGACCACTCGGGACTGCTGCTTGTAGAAGGGGATATCCTCCTGACGGGGGAAGTCTTTGCCTTCATCGTGGAAAATAAGCTCGTCAACGACCTCGTCGTTAAGGATGGTCTTTTCTATAATCTGCTCACAGTGCTCGGGCTTTACCTTGATGTAGAGGATGCCTGCGGGCTCAATTCTCATAAGGGGACCCATTTCGCAGAAGCCGTGGCAGCCGCTGTGCTTGAGACCTACGGACTCGTCGTGGCTCTCGTGCTGAAGCACCACGTCGACCTTGAGACCCTTCTCCTCCATGAGCTCCTTCATTCTTGCGTATACCAGCTTGGAGCCGCCGGCAACACAGCCGGAGCCGCCGCAGATGATGACCTGCTTTTTCTGAAGCTCAAGAGCCTTCTTGCAGCTTTCACGGACTGCGGAAAGCTGTTCTCTGGACATTA
Source organism: Oscillospiraceae bacterium (assembly GCA_021442665.1). Classification (GTDB taxonomy): domain Bacteria; phylum Bacillota; class Clostridia; order Oscillospirales; family Oscillospiraceae; genus F23-B02. Next base: position 7,159 of record JABUSQ010000045.1, on the reverse strand, counting down.
TTTTCATTCTTCAGCGTTCTCCTTTCTGAGAGTGTCGATAAGCTCCTTGACCTTTTCGGGAGTCATGGCAGCGTGGACACTGTCATTGACGGTGCATACGGGTGCAAGACCGCAGGCGCCCAGACAGGAGACACGCTCGACGGTAAAGAGAAGGTCGTCGGAGGTCGTCTTATCGGGGGAGGTACCGGTAAGCTTGTACAGTTCCTCAGCGATGGCGTCGGACTTTCTGACGTGGCAGGCGGTACCGTCACAGCACTTTATGACGAACTTGCCCTTGGGCTCAAGAGAGAAGTTTTCGTAGAAGGTTGCTACACCGAAGATGTCGGCGGTGCTGACGCCTATCTCCTTGGCGACATAGCGCAGAGTCTCCGCAGGGAGGTATCTGTACTTTGCCTGAATGTCCTGCATAATGGCAATAACCTGTGTGCAGTCGCGGGAATGCTGCTCGAGGACCTCGTCCACGAACTGTTTCATTGACTCGTTCAAATTACTCATCCTTTCGTGCCGTCCGGCTTACGAATTTTTAGTGTGTGTTCCGCAATTCCGAAAAAAATGTCCGGCTGTTAAAAAAATATCATGAATTTACGTCTGTGTCAATAGAAGTTCGTTATTTTACTGACAAAAATATCGAGAACGGACACTTTTTGCTGTTTTACACAATTTGCACAAACTTTTACATTAAATCGCTAAAGAAACTGGAGGCATTTTTACAAATTGCCCAAGGGTGCGGAGTATAATGATTTGATTGATATTGAAAAAACCGTGCCTGTGTGATATAATTTCTGCATTATAACGTGTTGTCCGGACAACATTTTCTTGCGACGTTAATTCATGAATTTATAATTCTATTTTATGGAAGGAGCAGCGAAATGTCAAGGAAAAAAACCATACTCGACCTGTATAAAATGAAAGAAACTGGAGAAAAGGCTGCATGGATGGTGATTTATGACGCCTGTTTTGCAGCTTATGCCGAGGAAGCCGGCATGGACATGATACTCTGCGGTGACTCCGTGGGCATGATTGTATACGGCTTTCAGGGCACCGTGCCGGTGACCATGGACGTGAGCATTGCCCATACTCAGGCCGTACGCAGGGGAGCCCCCAACACCTATCTCATCGGAGATATGCCCTTTGGCTCGTATCACGCAAGCTGTGAGGACGCGGTGCGCAACGCTCTGAGGTTTTATAAGGAGGCAGACGTTGACGCAATAAAGCTGGAGGGCGGCGTGAGGGTCGCCGACAAGATAAAAGCCATCACGGACGCGGGCATGGTTGTCTTCGGACATATCGGGCTCACGCCTCAGAGCTCCGCCGCTATGGGCGGCTTCAAGGTACAGGGCAAGGATACCTCCACCGCAAAGGCGGTCATAGAGGATGCCATTGCCGTGTATAAGGCGGGAGCAAGATGCCTGCTGCTGGAGGGCGTGCCCGAGGAGGTCTGCGCCTATGTCCACGAGCTGCTGCCCATTCCCGTGTACGGCATCGGAGCGGGAGTGAAGTGTGACGGTCAGGTGCTGCTGGCAGCCGACGCACTGGGTATGTACAAGAACTTTACCCCCAAATTCGCGAAGAAGTACTGCGACATTGCGGGTATGGCAACGCAGGGCATGGCGGATTACATTAAAGAGGTCAAGGACAGCTCCTTCCCCGCACCCGAGCATAAATATAAATACACCGGAGACAGGGACGAGCTGCAGAAGCTCTTTGAGGATATGAAAAAGGATTTTGAGTGAGGTAGTAAGATGATAGAATTTGCCGACAGAATAAATTCCATGAGCAAGTCTGCCGCTGTGGTGCGGAAGCTCTTCGGCTCAATGACAGACCCGGAAATGATATCCTTCGGCGGCGGAGCACCAGCAAAAGAGGTGCTTCCCGTGGAAAAGGTAAACGAGATAGCCTCCGAGGTGTTCACCAGAGATGGCAGAGGCGTAGAGGCGCTGCAGTACGGGCCTCCGGTCGGCATCACCGATTTGCGTGAGGCGGTAATAGAGCATCTGCTCGCCCCTAAAAATCTCAATGCCTCGACTGAGGAGGTCATGATAGTAGCGGGCGGACTTGAGACCATGAATCTCATCTGCGAACTGTTCATAAATCCCGGAGACGTAATTCTGGTGGAGTCTCCCACCTTCGTCCACTGCGTTGAGATATTCGAGATGTTTCAGGCAAAGTGCGTGGGCGTTATGATGGACGAGGACGGCATGGTCATCGAGGATCTGGAGCGGAAGATAATCGAGTACAAGCCCAAGATGCTGTACACCATACCGACCTTCCAGAACCCCACGGGCAAGACCCTCAGCACCGAAAGACGCAGAGCCGTGGCGGAGCTGGGCAGCAAATACGATATTCTGGTGCTGGAGGATGACCCCTACCGTGAGCTGCGCTACAGCGGCGAGGACCTTCCGCCCATCAAAGCCTTTGACCGGACCGGCAACACGGTCTACGCCAACAGCTTTTCCAAGATATTCTCTCCGGGCTCCAGACTGGGCTTCGTGTACGCGTCAAAGGAGATAATTGACAAGCTCTTCGATGCAAAGACAGCCACGAACTCCCAGACCTCCGGCATAGCACAGGTGATATGCGCGGAGTTCTTCAAGAGAGGTTATTTTGAGGAGAACCTTGCGCTGGCAAAGGAGATATACCGTGAGCGCAGGGATGCTCTGATAGCCTGCATTGACAAATATCTGCCCGAGGGCACGAAGAGAGTGTTCCCTGACGGAGGACTCTTTACATGGGTGGAGCTTCCCGGGGAAATAAACACCACGGAGCTTCTTGAGGAGGCAGTAAAAAACAAGGTGGCATACGTTGCGGGTGAGGGCTTCTTCGCCGGCGGCGAGGGACTCGGCAAAAACTGCATGCGAATGAGCTTTGGCAATGTCACTCCGGAGCAGATAGAAGAGGGCATGAAGAGACTGGGTAAACTCATAAACAGCAAGCTGTGAAAAAATAAGCTCCGTTTTCGGAGCTTATTTTTTGTGATAATAAACAAAAACTGGCTTGAAATCGCCGGAGTGATGTGATACAGTGTGTATAGCCGTCAGGCAAAAAGGAAAGGGGAAAATTTATGGCACCGTATTCGGAATACACTCAATCGGCGCTGGAGGTACTGCGAAATCCGCAGCAGACCATGCACTGGTACGCCGTACCGCTGCTGCTCATCACGCTGTACATAATCACCAAGGAGCTCAGTCAGAAGCACTACAAGGTGGTGCTGGGCGGTCTGGCATTATGGGGAGTGGACATTTTTAACGAAATCTGGAACTCAATGATCTGCTTCATCAGCGGCTACGCACCCGTATGGGGAACACCCGTAGGCGTGGGCGATTCCGCATGGCTTCTGATGATAGGCTACAATATTGAAATATCCTTCATGTTCATCATCATGGGTATAACAGTCTGTCTGATGCTGCCCGAGGACAGAAAGGCAAGGGTGCTGGGCATCAACAACCGAGTGTTCTTCTGCCTTGTGAACACCACCGCTGCCGTTATAGTGGAGTGCTTCCTGAACTATTGCGGCGTACTCACATGGGAGTGGACCTTCTGGCAGAGAAGCTGCCCCTGGGTACTGTGGCTTATCGGCTATCTGCCCTTCTTCGCAGCGGCGTTCTTCGTACACGACAGACCCACGGTAAAGCAGTCCGCTGCCGTAGTGGGAGGTATTCTGGGCTTTGACGCACTGCTTATAGTGCTCTGCGCCTGCCTGGGCTGGATATAAGGAGGTAAGCATATGGTAATATCGGGCGGAGCTCTGGCGGTACTCATTGCAGCCGCCGTCATCGACTGCGGTCTTGTTGCGGTCGCCTTCGTTAGCTTCCTTAAAAAGTGAATCGGTAAAAGCAGACGGAGCACCGTCTGCTTTTTCGTTCCGTAAAATTAATAATTAGTATAATTAAAGCTTAAATTTGACAAAGAGCTTTTGTATGGTATATTATTTAAATTTATGAGAGATGAATATATAACATCGAGAAAAAACAGAATAATCGGCCACCTGCGTTCCGTGGCGTCGGACAGGGCTTACCGCGAGAGCTGCCGTGAATTTATCTGTGACGGCGAAAAGACTCTGCGTGAGGCTTTAGCCTGCGGCGCGGAGATTAAATGTGTGCTGTGGCGGGAAAAAAGAGGAGACATCGAAGTCGGGGCTCCGGAGTATATTGCCCCTGCCGACCTCTTCGAATATGCCTCACCGCTGAAGAGCAGCGGAGGCCCCGTGTTCACCGTGACGATGCCGGATATGAGCGCAGAGGAGAGAGCGGAGAGGATAATAGTCCTCGAGAGCCTTCAGGACCCCGGAAACGTGGGAACGGTCATACGCACGGCAAACGCATTTAATATAGATGCCGTCATTCTGACCGGAGCCTGCGCGGATTTGTATAATCCCAAGACCGTAAGGGCGAGCATGGGCGCGATATTCCGACAGAGGGTCATGACCATGAGCATTGCGGAGCTGACGGACTACTGTGACAGAAACCGTTTACCGCTTTTCGGAGCGGCGCTGAGCAGTCGTGCGGCAGATGTGCGCAGGGTCGAGCTGCACCGTGCCGCCGTCTGTATCGGAAGTGAGGGAAGGGGCCTGTCGGGGGAGCTGCTGGCTGCCTGCGGCGGTGAGATAATCATACCCATGAACCCCGCATCGGAATCGCTGAATGCGGCCGTTGCCGCCTCGGTGCTTATGTGGGAGATGTCAAAATAGAGATAAGGAGCCGATGGGATGTCTGCAATTAAATACTGGCTGTGGATGTCCACGGCTGCAAGGCTTCCGCTGCGTGTCAGATCCGAGTTGCTCACACATTACGGAAGCCCGGAGAACATTTTCAATGCTCCCGAGGGTGAGCTTCGGCGTCTTGTCGGAGACTGCGAGGGTGTGGACGTGCTGGAAAAGCGTGATATGTCTGCGGCACTGCGGATTATCGACAGCTGCAGAGAGCAGGGCATAGATATCATAACCCTGCAGGATGCTCTGTATCCGGACAGACTGAAGAATGTATATATGCCTCCCTCTGTGCTGTACGTGAAGGGAAAGCTTCCCTCTGTTGACGATGAGGCGGCAATAGCCGTCATCGGAACCAGAAGCGCAAGCCCTTACGGCCTGAAGATGGGTAAGAAGCTGGGCTTTGAGATTGCAAAATGCGGAGGCACGGTTGTGTCTCTTCTCACTAAGGGAATAGATGCCGCAGCAGCGGAGGGCGCTCTGCTTGCGGAAGGTAAATGCATAGGTGTTCTGGGCGTGCCCCACGAAAAGGCGAAGGGACTGTTATACGATGAGCTTGCGGTGCGAGGAGCACTGGTAAGCGAGCTTCCTCCGGGTACGGAGTCCGGCAAGTCATTTTTCAGAACCCGCAACCGCATTGCGGCAGGTCTGGCCGTGGGCGTTGTGGTTGTGGAGGCCCCGGTTAAAAGCGGAACGGCACTGTTTGCCGCAGAGGCAGCAGAGCAGGGCAAGGAGATATTTGCCGTTCCGGGCAACGCCGATGCCGTCAACAGCGTGGGTACGAATGCACTGCTCAAGGAGGGTGCCAAACCCGTCACCTCGGGCTGGGATGTACTCGGTGAATTTGAAAAAATATACCCCGACAAGCTGAAAAACGAAAAAATTAAAAAAATCCCCTCACGTAGTGAGGGAGCACCAAAAAGCGAAAAAATCGAAAAAAAAGTCATTGACAACACGAAAAACGAAGTCTATATTGACTTATCGAAACAGCTGAAGGAGCTTTCGGAGACCCAGCTTAAGATAGCCGAGGTCATGGAAAAGCCCTCAATGCACATAGACGACATAATCGAACAGAGCGGGCTGAGCCCCGCAAGAGTGCTTGCAGAGCTTACGCTGCTGCAGCTCAAGGGCTATGTGACGCAGGAAAAGGGCAAACGCTTTACGCTGAATATTAAAACAAAGTGAGGATGCATTAATGCCTAAGGCAAAAAATCTGGTTATAGTGGAATCCCCCGCAAAGGCAAAGACGATAGAAAAGTATCTGGGTGAGGATTACAGAGTGGTGGCGTCCATGGGGCATCTCCGTGACCTGCCCAAGAGCACTCTGGGTATAGACATCGAGAACAATTTCGAGCCTAATTACATCCCCGTTAGGGACCACGGCGAGGTAATAAGGAATCTTAAGAGTCTGGCAAAGGACTCGGACATGGTTTACCTTGCCACCGACCCTGACCGTGAGGGTGAGGCGATTTCGTGGCATCTGAAGGAGCTCCTGAATCTGGAGGACGGGAGAGCTCGCCGCGTGACCTTCAATGAGATAACCAAGAAGGTGGTGCAGGCTGGAATTGAGAATCCCCGGGAGATAGATCAGGATCTGGTGGACGCTCAGCAGGCACGCAGACTGCTGGACAGAATAGTGGGCTACAAGCTGTCGCCACTGCTCTGGAGAAAAATAAGGAGGGGACTCTCCGCAGGCCGTGTACAGTCCGTTGCTACCAGAATGGTGGCAGACAGGGAGAAGGAGATAAGTGAGTTTGTCCGGGAGGAGTACTGGCAGCTGGATGCCGTGCTTGGCTGTGAGGGCAGCGAGGCAAACTTCGCCGCACGCTTTCACGGCACCGCGGAGAATAAGCTGGAGCTCCGTAACGAGGCCGAGGTGCAGAAGGTCATAGATGCCACTAAGGACGAGGAATTCATAATAAAGTCCATAAAGCGCGGCGAGAAGCACCGCTCCCCCGCAGCGCCCTTCATAACCTCCACTCTTCAGCAGGAGGCATCCCGCAGACTGGGTATGACCCCCAAACGCACCATGTCCGTGGCTCAGCAGCTCTATGAGGGCGTGGACATCGAAGGTCAGGGCACCGTGGGTCTCATAACCTATATGCGTACCGACTCTCTGCGCCTTTCCGATGTGGCACTCATGGAGGCAAAAAACTATATCATCGAGCGCTACGGCAAGGAGTATTACCACGGCTCCTTCCGTGTATATAAATCCAAGAACAGCGCACAGGATGCCCACGAGGCAATACGCCCCACAAACATCAATCTGACTCCGGATATTGTACGCAAGGACCTCTCTTCCGATCAGTACAGGCTCTACCGCCTGATATGGGGACGCTTTACCGCCTGCCAGATGGCAAACGCCGTCTATGACAACGTAGTCATCGACGCTGAGGCCGGCATCCTCAAATCTTTTTCTTAAGTTTTAGTTAACGGCGTTGACTTCAGTCTATA
>JABUSQ010000089.1 GCA_021442665.1 Oscillospiraceae bacterium | reverse complement strand
TTTTCTTTTGTTGGATCCTACAAGATGATTCTAACGATGTAATGTAAAATGCGAAATCAAAGTAGTGTAATGATTGAGTAAAAAGATTTGAATAATTTTGTGTTGATATATCATGTTCTATTTCAGAGTTGCCTCAGGCGGCTCTTTTTTTATGCAAATCGACGGGGTTGAAAATTTATCAAAGGAAATTTTGAAAAACACCCGAACAAAATCCCTGTTTTTTCTGGGTATAACGAAAGACTCATAAATTTTCTTTCGTAAAAACCTCATAATCTGCTTTTCCCGTGGCCTACCTATAGAGAGGCACAAGATTTTTCGGAATATTCGGCTCAAACGGAACTCTTATCTCCATTGGATAATGACGGGACAAATGACTCCTATTTCCATTCCCGGCACCGTATTTTTCTCAAAAAGGTTTAGTTTTCGATTTTCCGTGGCCTACCTGTAGAGGGACAAAAATTCTTATCGGATTACTCCCAGATAAACCGGAAAAATCAACACTCCCCTGTCCGTAAGAGAGCAGAGGAGAAAAGCACCTTCTTCAAAAACTGTATGAACGCTGCTCCAGCGGCTTTCAAATAAAAACAAAATATCAAAAGCCTGATTACGTATAAGGGCCGGGATACATATGCTTCTTCTCCGCAGTTTTTGAAGAAGGAGCATCGGTACCCCAGGATAACTGCGCCCTTTTATCGTAGTCAGGCAGTTTTTTCCTTGTGGCACTATGCGTTCCGGCTCTTTTCCGCATCAGGCGGAAAGGAAACGAAATGTTTATCAAGTACGAACTCGCAAACGGACTCAAGGTCGATGTGGAGGTGACCGAGGAGGTCGCAGCCTACATTGAGGAATCGGACAGGCTTATGAGCAACGCCGAACGCAGGCACTCCGACCACAGGGCATTCAGCATGGACGCTCTCGTGTACGAAGGCCCCGAGGTCGCCTACCATGTCACGCCGGAGACCGTATGCATCCTCCGGGAGGAGGCAGACCACATCAAAGACTGGACAAAGCAGCTTTCCGAGACCCAGCGCCGCAGACTCATGATGAAAATGTACGGGCTGTCCTTCCGTGAGATCGCAGCCGTGGAAGGCACCTCTCCCAACGCCATCGTGGACTCCATCAACTCCGCCAGAAAGATTTTTTTGAAAAATTATTGAAAACCACCTGTACGAACAGACCTTCAAATCTCCGTATAGTGAGGGCACTCGCTCTCAGACAGGAAAATATGAAAGGAGGGCTTTCCCATGAAGCCGATCACGCTCTTCACGGCAGGATGCCGGGAGAACAGATTTAACACACACTACCCCAGCAGGCAGACCATAGCGTCTGCGGATGACCTCAAGGCCGCCGCCCGTTTCGACCATGTCTTTGCGGAATACCGGGATGACCACCGCGCCATCGAGGACTTCATCTGCTCCGACTGTCTGCCCTTCGACTGCGACAACGACCATTCGGATGAGGCAAGCGAGTGGAAGACCGCTGCCGATGTCGCAGCCGCATTCCCCGGCGTTCCGTTCTATGTGGTTTACAGTAGGCACCACATGAAGTGGAAGGGCAAGTACAGTCCCAGACCCAGATTCCATGTGCTGTTCCCCATCGACCCCATCACGGACAGCAACGCCTACGGCAGCCTCAAGCAGTCGGTGCTGCGCTTCTTCCCGTACTTCGATACGAATGCGAAGGACGCCGCCAGATTCTTCTTCGGTGTGAAGGAGCCGGTAGTCGAGTGCTACGGAGGTGATGACGATGGAACTGAGTAAGTTCATGGCGGAGCAGATGCCCCCGGAGCCTGAAATCCCTGCTCCTGCTCCGCCGAAAGCAGCACCGGCACAGAATACCGCTGCGGAGGACTTCTCCGACGGCATCATCCCCGAGGGCAAACGCAACAGCACCATGTCCCAGCTTGCCGGTCGGCTGTGCAAGCGGTACGGCAACACCCCGGAGGCAAGAGCGCAGTTTAAGGATAAAGCGAAAGCCTGTGTACCGCCTTTGCCGGACAGCGAATTGGAGACGATATGGCGCAGTGCCGTAAAATACGGCATCCGGGAGGCACAGAAGGATGGGTATATTCCTCCTGAGGAGTATAACTCTCCCACGCCCAGAAAGCCGGAGGATTACTCCGATGTGGGACAGGCCTACGCCTTCGCCAAGTTCTGCCGAGACTATGTCCGCTACTCTCCGGCTACGGATTACCTGGTCTATGACGGGATCTGCTGGCAGGAGTCAAAATCCAGAGCACAGGCCGCTCTGCATGAGTTCACCGACGCCCAGCTTGCCGAGGCAGAGCGGTATATCGAGTTCACCGAGAAACTCATGGAGGAGACCGGTGCGAATGCGGTCATCGCTGCCTGTGGCAAAAACAATGCCCTGGAATGTATGAACGAGGAGCAGAAAAAAGCATATTTCGCCAACATCGGTGCCATTGCCTACAAGCAGTTCGTCATCAAGCGCCGGGATTCCAGGTACCTGACCGCCACGCTCAAGGAGGCCAGACCTATGGTGGAGATAGACCACAGAGAACTGGATGCCAACGGACTTCTGCTCAACACCCCGGATTTCACCGTAGACCTCCGCAGGGGCATGGAGGGAAGGCTGCCTCATCGCCCCGAGGACTTCATCACAAAATGCACCGCCGTCGTTCCCGACGACAAGGGCGCGGAGATATGGAATAAGGCGCTGGACACCTTCTTCTGCGGTGATCATGAACTCAAACGCTATGTCCAGCAGATAGCCGGTTTGGCTGCCATCGGACATGTGTATGTGGAGGCACTCATCATTGCCTACGGTGACGGCAGAAACGGCAAGTCCACCTTCTGGAATGTGCTGTCCAGAGTGCTGGGGTCGTACAGCGGCAATATCTCCGCCGATGCTCTCACCGTCGGATGCAAACGGAATGTGAAGCCGGAGCTGGCGGAGACCAAGGGTAAGCGTCTGCTGATCGCCGCAGAGCTGGAGGAGGGCATGAGGCTGAACACCGCCATCGTCAAGCAGTTCTGCTCTACGGATGAGATATTCGCGGAGAAGAAGTACAAAGACCCGTTCAGCTTCATCCCGTCCCACACGCTGGTGCTTTACACCAATCATCTGCCGAAGGTGGGTGCCAACGACCCCGGCACATGGAGACGCCTCATCGTGGTGCCCTTCAATGCCCACATTCAGGGCAGCGGTGACATCAAGAACTACGCCGACTACCTCTACGACAATGCCGGAGGGGCCATCCTCTCATGGATCATCGAGGGTGCGGCGGAGGTCATTGAGGCAGACTTCCATCTCACGCAGCCGGAATGCGTCCGGGAGGCGACGGCAGCCTACCGTGACAACAGCGACTGGCTGGGCAACTTTCTGGAAGAGTGCTGCGAGGTCGGTGAGACCTATTACGCTCCCTCCGGGGAACTGTATGACCGCTACCGCCTCTACTGTCAGCGGACGGGCGAGTACACCCGGAGTACCACCGACTTCTACTCCGCCATCGATGTTGCCGGATTCACACGCAGAAGGACAAAGAAAGGCCGCTATGTCTACGGTCTTAGACTTATGTCCGAGTTCACATCAGTCATTTAGGGTCTGTGGTGACACCTATGACAGGCAATATACAAAAATACTATATGTAAGCTTCTAAAAAAGCCCTATAGAGAGTTTTAAGAAATACCTGTCATAGGCGTCACCCACCCTGATGAAATAAATCTAAGGAGGAAGAATCTATGATCTTCAAACCCATGGGCATCTATGTAGATGAGCCCGAGCACTACCCCACGATGAACGCAGCCGACTTCAGCGACCGCAACTATACCGGTCGTCATATCGCACGGCAGAGAGACGGAAAGCCTGTGTTCATCATGCAGAGCAAACACACCACGCCGCTGATGTGGAAGGTCGTCTACGGCTTCTCCACGGTGTTCTTCCGCAGCTTTGCCGATGCCGTCGAGTTCTGCAACAGCCGTGGTATGGAACTCATGCTGGAACAGGACAAGGAGGAAGAGGCATGACCCCTGTTCGCTACCACCCTCTGGTGGATATGGACACGGAAGGCACTGTGAAGGTGCCCATGTTCCAGGCAAAGGACGCCGCCTCTGCCGTCATCGGCCATGAGATGTATTTGGAGGAGGTGATACCGCACTATTTCAGATTATGCTCCGCCAAGGACATGACCGGCAAGGCCGCATCCGGCTTTGAGGTACGCTGTCCCTACTGCGGAGCCTCCCTCAAGCGGATGTCTCCGCTGAAGGACGGCAAACGGCACTCCCTGCTGTTCTGCAAAAACTGTACCAAAACCAATAACTGATTTTAAGGAGGAAAACGCCATGAGAATGGACAAGAAACTTGAGCATTATCTTCGTGACTGCTGCATCGACTTCAAGGACGAGATGCTCATCGAGGTCATCCCCCAGGATGACAACAACGCCGTTGTGCTGACCGCTCCCCGGTCTCACAGGGAGTACAGCTACTACCGCCTGATGTATAAGGGCGCCGGTCTGTACTACAACAGCATCGAGACGATGATGAACGCCTGTGTTGATGTCGGCTATGTATCCCGCCGCAACGCAGACAAGGTCATCAGGGACTACATGAACAGAATCAAGGAGGAAAACTGATATGCTTCAGAACAACGCTTTCAACCCGGTCGGTGACGCCTACCACACCGAATTCTGGAACGCTCTGCGTCAGCACCGTTCCGTCAACACCGAGCAGCGTCTGGGACAGGCTCCCGGCACCGGCGCTCACGCCCTTCCTGCCGCCCAGGCGGATAAGTATCTGGAAGAACTCAAGAAGGAGAACTTCTTCCGCACTTTCGGCACCGTTATGCCTATGTATCAGAATGACAGCCCGGTCAAGACCGTCGAGACCGAGGCCGTTGCCGAGTGGGTCGCAGAGAATCAGCCCTACCCCGAGGACAGCGATGTCCTCAACACCACCGTCTTCGGGATGCACAAGCTGGCCTCCATCGCCAAGCTGCACACCGACCTTCTGGATGACCGTGGTTTCGACTTCCAGGAGTGGATGATGAAGAATTTTGCCCGTCGCTTCGGCAAGGCGGAGGTCAATGCCTTCATCAACGGCACCGGCACAGGGCAGCCCGTCGGCATCCTCAACACCTATGGCGGAGCGGAGGTCGGTGTAACGACCGCCTCCGGGACTGTGACCTTTGACGAGGTCATGGCACTCTTCCACTCCCTCGAGAGCAAGTTCCGTGAGAATGCCGTCTGGGTGATGAACGACACCACCGCTCTGGCGCTCCGCAAGCTGAAGGATGCCGACGGCAACTACCTGTGGTCTCCCTCTGCGGAGAAGCTGCTTGGTAAGGAGGTCATCATCTCCAACGCCATGCCGGATATTGGCTCCGGCACCAAGCCTATCGCATTCGGTGACTTCAGCTACTACTGGATCATGGAGCGCGTACCCTTCTCCGTGGGCGTTCTGCGTGAGAAATACGCTATATCCCAGCTTTATGGCTACATCGGCTACGAGTTCCTTGACGGCAAACTCATCCGTCCCGAGGCCGTGAAGGTTATGCAGATGGCTGCCGCCGAGTAATCCTCTCCGTTTGTGGCAGGCCCGGGGTAATTACCCTTTTGAATTTGCGGTTTTTACACGCAAGACCCCGGGCCGTTGCCCTGACGAAACACTCACAGAGATTTGACCCGCCCCTCCGGGGGCAGAAAGGAGCAGAAATGCGTTTACAGCAAATGAATGAGATAAACAATCTCCGTCTCAAAGGCTACGGCAGCACGAAGATAGCAGCCCTGCTGGGTATCTCTCCCAACACGGTGAAGTCTCACATCCGCAGACACCCGGAACTGGACGGGGCACTGTTCTGCCTGGAATGCGGCAAGCCCGTACCTCAAGACCCCAAGCGGAAGGAGAAGAAATTCTGCTGTGACAAATGCCGAAACACCTGGTGGAATCACCATCAGGACCGTGTCAATAAGAAAGCCTACTACAGCATCGTCTGTCAGCGGTGCGGAAAGGAGTTCCAGAGCTATGGGAACAGGAACAGAAAGTATTGCAGCCGGGACTGCTACAACGCCGTCCGCCGCTCCGCCTCTCTCCTTTGACGAGAGCATCCTTCGCTACCGGGCATCCCTCTCCGTGCTGACCTCCATGCACAAAAACGGCATCCTCAACGACCCGGAATACAGGTCTGCCTGTGACCTCCTGGCGGACAGATACGGTCTGAAAAAAGGCAGTATTTATCGCAGATAGTACTTGATATATCTCACTTTCAGAGCGAATATACAGTACCGCCATATTGATACAAAGGAGGGAACACAAATGGGCAGGACTGTAAAACAGGTCAAGTTCAGCAAACCGCCCACAGTAAAGCTGACGAGGGTGGCGGCATACGCCAGAGTATCGTCCGGGAAGGACGCCATGCTCCACTCCCTGTCGGCACAGGTCAGCCACTACAATGAATATATCCAGAAGCACCCCGGCTGGGTGTTCGCAGGCGTGTATGTCGATGAGGCGCTGACGGGTACGAAGGATACTCGTGCCAACTTCCAGCGTCTCCTCACCGCCTGCCGGAACGGAGATGTAGACCTCATCCTCACAAAATCCGTCAGCCGTTTCGCAAGAAACACGGTCACGCTTCTGGAGACCGTCCGGGAACTCAAGGCTCTGGGCGTAGATGTCTACTTCGAGGAGCAGAATATCCACTCCGCCGGGTCTGACGGGGAACTGCTCCTCACCATCCTCGCATCCTACGCCCAGGCGGAGAGCCTGTCCGCAAGCGAGAATCAGAAGTGGCGCATCAAGCGGAATTTTGAAAACGGCAAGCCCTGGAACGGCACGATGCTGGGCTACCGCATGGCAGACGGGCAGTATGTCATCGTCCCGGAAGAAGCCGCTGTGGTCAGGAGGATATTCGATGAATACCTCTCCGGCCTCGGTGCAGAAGCCATTGCAAAAAAGCTGAACGAGGAAGGCATCTACGCACGCAGAGGCGCACCCTGGGGGCATACGACCATCTTCAAAATTCTCCGCAATTACAGCTACACGGGCAATCTGCTCCTGCAGACCACTTACAGGGAAAATCATATCACGAAAAAGACCCTTGTCAACCACGGGGAGCTGCCCAAATACCACGCCACCGACACCCATGAGGCCATCATTCCCATCGAGGTGTTCCAAGCGGTGCAGGAGGAGATCGCCAGACGTGCCGCCGTCCATACGCACCCCACGCCGAAACAGACCTACCCTTTCACGGGTCTCATCACCTGCGCCTGCTGCGGAAAGCACTACCGTCGGAAAGTCACCCACACAGGCCCCGTGTGGATATGTGCTACCTACAACACCAAGGGCAAAGCCTACTGCGCCTCCAAGCAGATACCTGAAGCCGCTCTCATTGCAATGACGGAGGAAGTTCTCGGCACTGTCTGCCCGGACAGGCTTCACAATAAAATAACGGCTATTACAGCCGACAAGGACAATACCCTTATATTCACCCTTGCCGATGGGCAAGTATCCGTTAAACGATGGCAAGACCGCTCCCGTGCCGAAAGCTGGACACAGGAGATGAAAAATGCGGCACGGCAGAAAACTTTGGAAAGGAACATGAAAAAATGAGCACAGCCAAGAATGTGACCTTCATCCCGGCGACGCTGGACATCCATACGAGAGCGCCGAAAAACGCCCCGGTGAAGCGGAAGGTCGCCGGATATGCCCGTGTCTCCACAGGCAGCGAGGAACAGGCCACGAGCTATGAGGCACAGGTGGATTATTACACTTCCTACATCAAAGGCCGTGACGATTGGGAGTTCGTGGGCGTCTACACCGACGACGGCATCTCCGCATTGTCCACCAAGAAGCGTGACGGCTTCAACCAGATGGTGCAGGACGCTCTGGACGGAAAGATAGACCTCATCGTTACCAAATCGGTCAGCCGCTTTGCCAGAAACACCGTGGACAGCCTCACCACCATCCGCAAACTGAAGGAACACGGCACGGAGTGCTATTTTGAGAAGGAGGGTATATACAGCTTCGATTCCAAGGGCGAACTGTTGCTGACCATCATGTCCAGCCTTGCGCAGGAGGAAAGCCGCTCCATTTCGGAGAATGTGACCTGGGGGCAGAGAAAGCGGTTTGCTGATGGCAAGGTGAGTATGCCCTACAAGCACTTTCTGGGCTACCGCAAGGGAGCCGACGGTCTGCCGGAGATTGTGCCGGAGGAGGCGGAGATCGTCAGGCAGATATACAGGCTTTTCATTCAGGGCAAGACCCCCGGCGGTATCGCCCGTCTGCTCACGGAAGAGGGCATCCCCACTCCCGGAGGCAAGACCAGGTGGCAGAGTTCCGTCATAACCAGCATCCTCACCAACGAGAAGTACAAGGGGTCTGCACTTCTGCAAAAGGCATTCACGGTAGATTACCTTTCCAAGAAGATGAAGAAAAACGAGGGCGAAGTGCCACAATACTATGTAGAGGAGAGCCATCCCGGCATCATCCCACCCGAGGAATGGAATCGGGTGCAGGCGGAGATAGCACGGCGTCAGGCGCTTGCGAACTGCACCTCCGGGGGTTCAGTGTTCTCATCCCGGATATTCTGCGGAGACTGTGGGTGCGCCTACGGCCCGAAGGTATGGCACTCCAATGACAAATACCGCAGAACGGTATGGCAGTGCAACGGGAAATTCAAGGGCGAACACAGATGCCGGACGCCCCATTTATATGAGAAGGACATCCAGACCCTGTTCCTCACGGCCTACGGAGAGATACTCCGTGACCGCTCCTCCGTGGCGGAGGACTGCCGGTATGTGCAGAGGGAGTTATGCGACACCGCCGACCTTGAGAGCAGAATGGACTTCCTTGCCGATGAGATGGCCGTGGCCGAAGAACTCATCCGGCGGTGCATAGAGGATAACGCAGCCAAGGCACAGGACCAGGCGGAGTATTACGAAAAGTACGATAAATATACCCGGCGCTTTGATGCTCTGAAGGAAGAATACGACACCTTGGAAAAAGAGTGCCGGGAGCGCCGTGAGAAGTTCGATGTGATAGGCGCCTTCATTGATGCCCTTGAGACTGCCGCCGACATCCCCATAGAGTTTGACGAGGACACCTTCGCAGCGGTGGTAGAGAAGCTGACCGTCTACGCCGATGAGCGAGTCGAGTTCACCTTCAAGGGCGGCGTCACCGTCACCCGGCAGCTATGATGCCCCTATGCACCCGACAGGCAATAAAATAAACGATAGCAGGTCTTTTTATGCGGTCGAGCAGAGAAATCTGCACCGCAGAGGCGCTTGCTATCGTTTATTTTTTTGATTATGGCAGATTAACGATGTGGGGTGCAGACCACTTGCAAAACTGCCCTGTTTCAAGCGGTTTCTGCGTACAAAAAAATGATAAGGCAGTCGATAATTGTATCAACTGCCTTACAACATTTGGTGCCGGTGGTGGGACTCGAACCCACACGGTGTTGCCACCAACGGATTTTGAGTCCGTCACGTCTACCATTCCATCACACCGGCATTTCTTTGACAGTATACAGCATGCGCGAGGATTTTTCAAGTGATTATGAGCAAAAAAACAAGCCTCTTTATGAGGCTTGTTTTTGAGATTAATGATGCTCGTTCGTGCCCTTATCACCGACACCGAAGTGAAGCTCCTTCATGCCCTCCACCTCGTCGCAGATGTCCTTGAGCTGGCACACGGTGCAGTCGGTGGGCAGACCCTCCATGATGTGGCACAGAGTGCTGGTGAGCTTGTCGGTCTTTTTGGCGTTATCAGTGAGGGTGGCATAGTCAAAGTCGGGATCTGTGATGAATATCACGGTGACGTTGATTACGTTTGCGTCCTTCTTGTACTCTGCGATGTAGCGGTTGCCGATGGCCTCAAAGTTTATGCCCTGCTTAATCGCCTTCTTACCGACACGGATCTGCTCACGGTGGCTCTCGGGAGACATGCGCACCATGTACCCGTCGGGATATACATGGTATTTGGAGAACTCAATGTTTTTCAGTGCCTGATAAACCTCGTCGTCATCGCCGTCCAGCATACCGCCTCTGATTAGTACAATGCGGGCGAAGGGATTGTTTTTTTTAATCTTGTCCAAATCTGGGCCGCAGAGAATTACCTGATCCTTGTTTACAAGCTCGGAATTAGAGGTAACGCAGACATAGTTTGCGGAACCGAGTCCGGTAGCACCGAGCTCATAGGCTGCCTCACTCTGAAGGATAAGCTCTGCAACACCGAGATCCTTCCATGACTTTCGGGGATTATAGTCCCAGCTCTTCTGCTTTTTGCTTTTGAGCATATCCAGAGTTGAACTAATAAGGGAATTGTAAAGCTCCATAGAATCTCTCCTTTTTGAGAATGTTAAAATATATGCATATAATTATTAAAACAGATAATTGCAGAAAATAAAAGACTTTTTTTGCGTTTTGCGACACATACGGGAAATTGGCTAAAAAATCCGCCGTTCAAAGCATGAGCGGCGGAAAAAACTATTACTGTGCGGCAATTTCCCTGTCAAGGCTGCGCATTTCCGTAAGAATAAGGATAAGCACGGTGGCAGCCGAAAGAATGTCAGCGGTGGGACCTGCATACAGCAAACCCTCAATTCCCAGAAGTCTGCTCATAATAAGAGCGCAGGGCAGAAAATATATGAACTGGCGAGTGAGGGTAGAAATCATTGCTTTGACGGGCTTACCAATTGATTGGAAAAATATACCTGAAGGTATCGTGAAGCCGGCGAGGAATATCACGGAAAGGAAAATGTGAAAGCACTTTGTCGCAAACTGGTTATACAGGGGCTCTTCCTCGTGACCGAAGAGGTCGATGATAGGCTGGGTCCAGAATCGGAA
>JABUSQ010000147.1 GCA_021442665.1 Oscillospiraceae bacterium | reverse complement strand
TCATTGCCGTCCATCGTCTTGAATTTTCTTGCCATATCTTTTCCTCCGATTATGATAATCCTTGTGAAAATAGTCTAACATTAATAAAAAGTAATGTAAATACTCAAATTTTTCTTGTACTTTCTTTTTTGGTGTATTATAATATTTTAGCATTTGTGTCGGAAAGGAGCCGTGACGACGAATGGTTAATATAAGCAATGAAAAAGGCAGCATCAACATCACCGGCGATGTGTTTACCAATATTGCGGGACTTGCGGCGACAAGCTGCTTCGGCGTAAAGGGCATGGCAGGACGCAGCAAGGAGGGCGGACCGCTTCAGCTTCTGCGCCGTGAATCCATGTCAAAGGGCGTTTTCACCAGATTCGGTGAGGACGGAAGCCTGACTCTTGAGCTCCACATAGGTGTTGACAGCGGCGTGAACATCAGCGCCGTATGCCGCAGCATCATTAACGAGGTCAGCTACAAGGTTTCCAATGCTACCGGCGTTCCCGTGAAGAGCGTTGACGTTTTTGTCGATACCATCATCGCAGACTGATAATAAATACAGATAATCCCTCCCGGAGGTAAAAAGCTTTGAGAGAATATATAGATGCCGTCCAGTTTAAGGATATGCTGCTGTGCGCAGACGCAGCTCTGGCGGCAAACACACAGCGGATTAATGAGCTGAATGTTTTTCCCGTGCCCGACGGTGACACGGGTACCAATATGGGTCTTACCATGAATAATGCCGCAGCGGAGCTCCGCAAGAAGAGCTTTTCCGGCGTTTCCGCAGTGGCAGACTGCGTCGCAAGCGCACTGCTCAGAGGCGCAAGGGGAAATTCCGGCGTTATCCTGTCCCTGCTTTTCAGAGGCATATCCAAGCGTCTCAAGGGGATGGAGACCGTGGCGGCAAAGGAATTTGCAGCTGCCCTGCGTGACGGTGTGGATGCTGCCTACAAGGCGGTTATGAAGCCCGCAGAGGGTACCATACTGACGGTGGCAAGGCTCTCCGCAGACGAGGCGGTCGCATACACCAAGAAGGGCACCGACTTTGAGGAGATGCTGGAGAAGCTCATCGTCAGAGGCAGGGAAGCCCTTGAGGATACCGTAAATCTCAACCCCGTGCTGAAGAAGGCGGGCGTGGTGGATGCGGGCGGTATGGGCTATATCGTCATTGTGGACGCCATGCTCAGGTACCTCAGAGGCGAGCTGGCAGCTCCCGAAAGAGCTGCGGATGCCGCCGTAATCGCAAATGAGAACGGCGCTTTTGACGTGTTCGATACCGAGGATATAACCTACGCCTTTGACACCGTGTTCATCGTTCGCAAGGACGACCCGGATGTTGACCTGACCCCCCTGAGAGCATACCTGTCCAGTATCGGCGACAGCCTTGTCATCGGTGAGGACGACGAGGCATTCAAGGTCCATGTCCACACCAATATCCCCGGCGAGGCTCTCACTAAGAGTCAGAAGTACGGTACTCTGGAGCTGGCAAAGATAGAGAACATGCGAACTCAGCATGAGGACATACTTGCAGGCAGAAAGGCTCAGACCACGGACGATCTGGAGAACGTGGAGCGTGAGCTGGAGTGCTCCTCCGAGCCCGAGATAGCGGAGCCGGAGAAAAAGTACGGCGTTGTTGCCATATGCGCAGGCGAGGGTATGGCACAGCTCTTCAGCGAGCTGGGAGCAGACAAGATAGTCACCGGAGGACAGACCATGAATCCCTCCACCGATGACATTCTGCGCGAGGTAAACCGTACCCCCGCAGAGACCGTCTTCGTGCTTCCCAACAACAAAAATATCATCATGGCGGCGGAGCAGTGCGCTCCCCTCACTGAGAAGAACGTCATAGTTATTCCCACCAGAACCGTGCCTCAGGGCGTAACCGCCATGCTCAATTACGATAATACCGCCGAAATCAGCGACATCGTGGAGACCGTCACCGAGAGCATACAAAGCGTACACACCGCTCAGGTGACTTACGCCGCCCGGGACTCCGAATTTGACGGCTACGAGATACACGAGGGCGAGTATCTGACCCTGTTGGACAGCAAGCTTATCGGCAGCTTCAAGGCAATGGACACCGCCATCAAGGCCATAGGCAAGGCGGCGGAGGAGCTGGAGCCCGAGATAGTCACCGCCTACTACGGAGAGAACGTCAGCGATGAGGAGGCCGCAGCCGCCGTGGAGCTGCTGGAGGGCTTTCTCCCGGATGCGGAGGTGTCCGCAGTCAACGGCGGACAGCCCGTGTACTATTATATGGTATCAATAGAGTAATGAAAAT
This sequence comes from Oscillospiraceae bacterium, assembly GCA_021442665.1. GTDB lineage: Bacteria > Bacillota > Clostridia > Oscillospirales > Oscillospiraceae > F23-B02. The sequence goes on along the minus strand of JABUSQ010000147.1, from coordinate 9,043 downwards.
GCACCGCCGAGCGGTGCATTTTCATTGTCTCAGCGCAAAACCGCACAGAAAAGGTTAACGGAAATTAACCACAAATTCGATTTGCGGGATATGATCATCGGACGTCCCGAAACGGAAAAAGTGTGCAATAACCATATAAGTTGTATATTGACATAATCTGATAAGTAAGATAAAATAACTTTGTTAATCCCGTAACAAATTTGATAAGGATGTGATCGGTTTATGAAACTCAGCCCCGAGCAGCAGGCCATGCTGATGGGTGAAAAGGGCGAAACCATGGCGAAGGTCGTCAAAACTCTGGTCATGTACGGCGATACCTTCGGCGCCGAGCGCATGGTTCCCATCACCTCGCAGTACGGCCACACCGTCATCAGCTTCGGACTGAAGGTAATGAAGCCCGTCTACGATCTGTATCAGGAGATCATAGACGCGGGCCTCACCAGCGGTCAGAAGTTTACGGCGGACCCCAAGCCCCTGGATAAGCATGTACCCAGCAACATCATAGAGGATCTCGTTTTCCGCAAGTTCATGTATACCTGCCAGGACGACTATGAGCAGCAGCTCCGTGAGCTGGGCATCACCGACGATGACGACTACACCTGCACCTGCTATCTGGACCAGGTGGGCAACACTCCGAGGAAGGGCGATGTTTTAAGCTGGGCGGAGAGCTCCGCCGTGGTCTACGCAAACTCCGTTCTGGGCGCACGCTGCAACCGCAACAGCGGTATGCTGGAGCTGATGGGCTCCATTGCGGGCTTTGTACCCGAGTTCGGACTGCTCACCGATGAGGGACGCAAAGCGACATGGATCGTGGAGGTCAGGTGCAAAAACAGACCCGAGGCTCAACTTCTGGGCTCTGCCATCGGCATGAAGGTCATGGAGGAGGTGCCCTACGTCAGAGGCATGGAGCAATGGCTGGGAACCGAGCTCAATGACGCCGCCTGCGCATATCTGAAGGATTTCGGCGCAGCCACCGCATCCAACGGCGCCGTGGGTCTTTACCACATCGAAAACCTGACTCCGGAGGCAAAGGAGCAGGGCGAGGCGCTCATTGCAGAGAACGCCCGGGTCTACGTTATCGATGACGCGGAGCTTGAGAGAGTCAAGGCGGGCTACCCCGTTATATGGAAAAACCCCGACGCAAAGCCGGAGCTGTGCTTTGTGGGCTGCCCCCACCTGACCCTGCAGCAGCTTTTCGACTGGACGGAGAGTATTGAAAAGGCTCTGCGCAGCAGCGGACTTAAAAAGGTCTGCGTGCCTACGGTGTTCACCGCCTCCACGCCGGTCATAAAGGAGTTCAGTAAGACGACTCAGGCGAAGAAGCTCAAAAAAATGGGCGTAATACTCAGCTATATCTGCCCGCTGATGTACATGAACAATCCCCTGTGCAAGAAAAAATCCGTCATCACCTCCTCCAACAAGCTGCGCACCTACACCAGCGCACGCTACTACACCGAGGCGGAGATACTGGAGCTCATTACCGCAAAGGAGGAGAAAAAATGAGGCAGTTCAAAGGACGTGTGATAGTCCCCGGCACCTGCACGGCGGAGGCTCTGGTATCCCACGGCGGCTTCAACACGCTGGCGTCCTACCAGATGGCGCTGATGTTCGGCGACAAAAAGGTCAAGTGCGGCGATCAGAACAATGAGGAGCTGTACAAGAAGCCCATGCTCGGCAAGGCCCTGTGCCTGCCCATGACCATAGGCTCCACCACCGGAGGCATGGTGCTGTTCACGGTGTGCTCGCTGGATAAGCAGCCCGCCTGCATGCTGTTCAGCAAGACCATTGATTCGCTGGCAGCCAGCGGAGCCATAATGGGCGACGTATGGACTGATGCGAAGATGCCCGTGGTGGACGAGCTGGGTGATGAGTTTCTTGAGTATGTGAAAACAGGCATGAGCATCACGGTGAAGGAAGACGGCATAGTCGTGGTGGAGTAGGGCTCCGAGCGAATTTAATATCCTGCGGGAGAGGCTTGTCCTCTCCCGTTTTATTTACTGCGAACCGTATATGCATTGTGATGCTGCATGACGGATAAAAACAGCGAACAGAAGCGGCAAATCCAGGGCTTGAGCTGCTCTGAGCCCAGACCGAAAGACAAATGCCGCCCTGTCCGCTGCTTATAAGACAGTACGGGATATTAGATATAAGAATATTACAGATTCCCCTTAGCTAATTAGCATTTCCCAATACAGAAATACGAAGAAAAGGCAATCAAGAGCTATGAGCAAATAGTATGTAAAAGATTTTCTTTCCTTTTTACCGGCTCTCACGGTCAGTGCGACCATAATAGGGTAAGCGGTGGCTAAAATCAAGGATAAAGCCCGAAAGAGCTGAAGCTTCGTAATAAAGCGGGCCCCGATCACTATTATTTCTTCTCCCATTAATTATTCCTCCAATCAGATTAAGCTACCATTAGCGGTTAGCCTTACGTTCCTGTTTCCGTATGTTGACATTACTGCTGAGAATGAAATTGAAAGCGCTGCAGGGAAGGACACTGACGGGGTCCCACTTAAAACTTGATGACCATAGCAAAAATGGAAAGCGACTTCTGCGAATTTTGGACCGCTTGCATTAGCAAGATCAACATATAAAAACATGGAACCAGATTTCAACCAACATCTTAAGCCGTTAATTGTTTTACTGAAAGTGGCGTTTTTGTAACAATTATTATAGAGATTGTTTGAGTCTGAAGAAGTGATTGACAATGTAGTAGGATATTCAGTGCTTCCAGAAAAGTATCTTAACTGAACAAACGACATGCTTGTATCCAGCGCAGCATTATTGGTAAGGCCATCGGTGTATGTCCCTTGCCATGCTGCTGCAACACAATCTGTTCCGCTAAATGAAGGCATTGAGCTCCAGCTCCAATTATATAACACGCCCATACGACTTTGACCGTATACAAGAATTCCTACAGTAGTCGTCAATGTCGCTGCGACAGCCCGAAGTGCAGGATACTCTTCAATGGGTTCACCGTTGTATTCACGAAGAATTCTTATAGCCTCATCACTATAACAATATTCGTTCTTCAAGACATCATATGGAAGAGAAGCTCTATAGAGATATTCTTTTTCAACTTCATCGCTTAAATATTTATCTGAACCATTTGATAAATTCATTTTTTCTCGCTCTTCTGGCGTCATCTTACGAATTGCCACTATCATATCATACTCATTTTCTTGTACAGTTGTATTATGAATAGTATTTAGATAAGGTCCAGCTGTTTCACGATTTACAAAACTATCTGACGAATTTTGATTAATCAAATAATTAGACTCTTGTGGCTCTAAACCAAGAGCAAGTGAAGAAAACATAGTTAAACTAGCAAGAATAGCGATAGACACTATTATAGAAGTTATTCTATTTAAAACTTTCATATCTACCTCCAAATCAATTAATTTACATAGGGTAATTACAAATAATGCCTCATATACAATTTGTGATTTGATTGATTGGCATATTGCTGGGATTAACGGAAACAGAGCAATAGTATAGTGTCAATCCATACAGCCGGCTCATATGAACATTGTAAACACCTCCCCTGCAACATTTTGTATAATATTACCATAAATAGCATAATATGTCAAGTAAAATATGGAAATTCCTGCAGCCTTACACTATGCCTGCCGGTCAAAATGACAAAGAATATAATAACTGAAAATCAGGATTAATCCGGTAAAAGGCAAAAGCACGTATATACGAAGAAATATCCCGATCTATTCGCTGTGAATCGGCTCTTGATTTTTTCCCGTGTTTGTGAGATATTTATTTTGATTTTCTGAAATAACGGAGCGTAAAAATGAAAACTGCAAAAAGACTTTTATCCTTCCTGCTGGCTGTGCTTCTGCTGTCCGGCTGCTGCTTTGCCTTTGCCCGGAGCGCCGGGGACTATTCCGGCTACAGACAGTATGTGTCACTGGGTGACAGCATCGCCGACGGCATCGGCGAAAACAACGTCGAAAACAAGTATATGCACCGCACCCCCGGGGCATATCCCGACCGCATCGCAAACGAGCTCGGCGCAGAGCTGACTCAGCTCGGCTGCGGAGGCATGCGCACCGTGGAGCTGCGTGCCTGCCTTGAGTCGGACTACGTTATGCCCGACGAGTATGCAAACAACTTCAACCGTGAGGTGGTGAAAAGCATCCGGGGCCGCTTTGCCCCCGCCATCAGCAATGCCGACATCATCACGCTGAACATAGGCTCCAACGACGTGGCGACCTATGCGCTGCTCCGTGCGAAGAGCGCAAGCTCCGCACTGGGCGTTGCCATCGACAGTAAAGTGGCAGAGCTTGAGGCCGAGGGCGAATATACCGGGGCACTGGTTACCCTGCTCAATGCCGTAAAGACCGTGGACAGGTACGGCAGCATCGTTTCCGAGGCAATAAGCGGACTCACCGAGGGCTACCTCCGTTTCTGCGAAAACTGGGACGCCATCATCGGCGACATCTACGCCCTCAATCCCGATGTGACCCTGCTTGTGGCGGGCTTCTACAATCCCTTTGACCACCTGAAGATATCCGACGACTCCCTGCTGGAGCTGGGCAAGGCCGCAGACGGCATCATGGAGCTAATGAGTCTGAAAATCAGCAGCGGCTCACCCTACTCCTCCCGGTACATATACGTTGATATCATGGGCGTGGAGAGCATGGCGGCAAAATACGGCGACAGCCTCACGGACGAGGGCTTCTTCCAGGCCGTTGAGCTGAATGTACACCCCTCCAACGAGGGCCAGGCGGACATTGCGGAACGCTTCATCCGCCTCATTCCCGAAAAGAGCGGAGCGCCCTTTACGGACATTGCCGCAAAGCCTCTGGACTACAGAAACGCCATAGACTGGGCATACGCTCAGGGCATAACCGCAGGCAGATCCGAAACCACCTTCGCCCCGGATGAGACGTGTTCCCGGGGGCAGATAGTCACCATGCTGTGGCGGGCAGCAGGCTCGCCCGCGGCAAAGAGCGGCTGCGGCTTTGCGGATGTGGCTCCCGGCAGCTACTGCTATGACGCCGTGTGCTGGGGCAGCGAAAAGGGCATAGTCATGGGCTTTTCCGACGCGGAATTCCGTCCCGATGCCGTCTGCACCAGAGGGCAGATCGTCTCCTTCCTCTACAGATATGCAGGCTCCCCGGCGGTAAAGGGCTCGGTTAGCTTTGCGGACGTGACTCCCGACAGCTACTGCCATGACGCCGTGCTCTGGGCGGTGGAAAATGGGATAGCCAGAGGCTTTGACAGCAGCCGCTTTGCTCCCGACGGACTGTGTACCCGTGCTCAGGCGGTGACATTCATTTACAGATACATGGCGTGAGCCTATGAAAAAAGACGGTACGGCGTACCGTCTTTTTTGCGCAAATCAAAAAAAATAGCCGCAGGCTTGCCATAATATTGACATACAAAGGTAATTTAAGTTATAATTACTGTGTACAGGCATAGGCTGATGAGGGTATGCCGCCTGTAAAATTCTGTCGCATTATTTTTTAATAAATTAGCGGAAGGGGTTGCAAATGAAAGACCTAAAACATCTGATCTACTTTGAAAACCTGCTGCAGGAGGCTCAGAATGAGCTGGTCAGCAAGGCAGTGGACGAGGGGAAGAAGGCGCTTGGCTACAACTGCTACTACATTCCCGAAGTTCTGCTGAATCTGGATGGCTGCTTCTCATCCAGAATGCGTGCACCTAACTGCACATCCACCGACGTGGCAAGCTACTACATGACGAACCGTACCTGTCCCTATGCCCGCTCTCTGCTGGAGCGTGCCGTTGAGGGCGGCTACAATTATCTGGACTGTCTCTTCGGCGGTGAGAACTGCGCCACCATCGAGCGTATGGAGGAGCATTTCTTCCTGTTGGATCTGGTGAAAAAGGACAGCTTCTTTGTCACTCAGATAGATCCCCCCATGAAGGGTGATAAGACAAACCTTGAGTATTATAAGGTCCAGCTCATGACCAAGGTGTTAAAGCCCATGCAGGAGCGTATGGGCGTGGATATCTCCGACGAGGCCATGAAAAAAGCCATCGAGAGACACAACGAGCTCTGCCGTGTCATCACCGAGATAGGCAACTTCAGAAAGCTGGATAATCCCCCCATCACCGGCTACGAGTTCCATGTTATCCAGCTCGTATCTCAGGTGTGCCCTCACGAATACATACTGCCCTACCTGAAGGAGACTCTCGAGGAGCTTAAAAAGCGCAAGCCCGAGAAGAAGTTCCCCTTCCGTGCAAGAGTAGTGGTCGTGGGCTCCGAGATCGACGACCCCGAGTTTACCAAGCTGGTGGAGATGTGCGGTGCCATGGTGGTTGCCGACCGCTACTGCTTCGGCTCCTTCCCCGGCCGTGAGGAGATTGAGATACTGGAGGGCGAGACCGCGTTCGACGCCATCTGCCGCCACTACCTGCACTGGAACCAGTGTGCACGCTTCATGGACGGCGAGAAGATTCAGCAGCGTCATGACGAGGCCATGAGACTTGTGAAGGAATTCAAGGCCGACGGCATCATCTACGAGAGCATGAAGTTCTGCGAATTCTGGAGCTATGAGAAGGTCATGGCCCACCACCTGTTCACCAATGAGGAGAATATCCCCTGCTGCACCATCGAGAAGGAATACGCTCTGGGCGCTGTGGGTCAGCTCCGCACCAGATTCCAGGCATTCATTGAGTCTCTGGAAATCAAGAACATTCAGGGAGGCAAGTAATATGTTTGATAAAGTCATTGCTTCTATTGACAAAAAATTAGAGCGCTTCGATCCCATCTGGCGTGCGGAACACGGCGTCGGCGGTCAGCGTGACCGTTACTATGACAAGACCGGTGTCGCAAAATACCGTGAGTGGCGCGGCTGCAGAGATACCTTCTACGATTATACCTGCTGGCTGAAGAACCTTGCCTCCATGGCACAGATGGTTGCATCCGCTCCTGTGGCATGCCTCAAGGGCTTCTGGGAATACCGCTGGATGGGCTCCTATCTGGGAACCTTCATGTTCATCGACCGCCTGTACGAGGGCTACAGAGGCACCGAGCTGAGAATCGCTCACATGCACATGCACGCCATCGTTCAGTCCCTTACCAAGCGTATCGCCATGATACTCTCCAACGATGAGCGCTTCGGCGGCGGCCCCCTCACCGACAGAATGGTGGCTATGGACGAGACCATCGCTTCCATCATGATGCAGGGCTACAAGGACCTTATTCCCATTCCCCTGCAGACTCTCCCCGAGTTCATCATCTGCGATGTTGACCAGCATATCGAGCCCTACTACATCGACGTTGCCGAGTCCTTCGGCCTTCCCGCCGACGTATGCTCCCGCTGTGCGGCAGAGACGGGTGTCGCTCTGGACGACGCATATCCCATCGTGGGCAAGGTGCTCATCAGCACCAATATGCCCTGCAACGCCTCCGAGGCGACCTCCATGTTCCAGCGCCGCCGTTACGGCAAGCCCGACTTCGCCGCAACTCTGGCAATGCAGCACAACGAGCCCGAGGCTCTGCCCTTCTCCAAGCAGGTGCTGAAGGACTGCATGGCCTTCGTTGAGAAGGAATACAACGTAACCTTCGATTGGAACAGCTTCTTTAAGGCGGCTGAGCTCTTTAACGAGCAGAACACCATTGAGCTGGAGAAGTGGGACTTCTTCAAGACTCCCTACTCACCTCTCACGGGCATTTCCGAGACCCTCTACAAGCTGTACGAGTGGCAGTCCGTCAACGGCTCCGACCCCTATTTCAATGAGGTTGACCGCAAGGTAATCGAGATAATGCGTCAGGCCTACAAGGACAAGTACCAGCCCTTCGGCGGCAGGACCCGTCACCGCGCCTTCCTCTGGGGACCCTCTGCCGTGTACTACACCGACTTCCCCACCTGGGTACAGAACTGCTGGGGCATCAATATCGTGCTGAACATGGACTCCACCATGGGCTACAACATGATAAACACCGAGGATCCCGAGCAGGCAATGGACGACCTCACCCGCATCGCAGAGAAGACCACCATGCGTCACATGGCAGTGGGCGGCTGGGACAACGTCAACTCCGTCTGGGACTGGGCGAAGAGCTTCAACTGCGACATGGTGCTTATGAACGACAACATCGCCTGCAAGGGCATGCTGGGCGTCCACGCACTCATGGAGGAGCAGGCGAGAGATCTGGGCTTCCACTTCATATTCATCGAGCATGACCTTGAGGACAGCCGTACCGTCTCCCGTCAGAACATGAGAGACTGCGTAAACAGCTACATGTCCGTTGTTCTGGGCGAGGAGCCTCTTGACCCCACCATCGTTGAGTTTGACGACTCCGAGGCATATTAATAGGAGGAACGAAAATGAAAACTGTTGCAAAAGTCGGCGGCAAGGTCTGCGGATTTGCTCTGCTTGCCTTTGTAGGCACCTTCGGAATGTATATGTTCAATCTCGAGAACAAGCTCATCTATTATGTGCTGCGTCCCCTGCTGAACAAGCACTACGATTCCCAGAGCCGTGACCGCCGCATAGTCTGATTTGTCATAAAAAGCGGAAGCTTCGGCTTCCGCTTTTTCAATACAGAAAGCTTTATGAAAAACACAAGATATCCCGTGATTTATCTCACGGACAGAAACATGCTTCTGCCCATGGAGACTCTAACCGACAGAGTGAAGGCAGAGGTTATGAAGACGCTGGTGGACAGCGGAGCGGAGAAGGTGAATCTTCTGGGCTGGTCACGCTGGGGACTTGCGGCAAGAGCGGCGGCGTCGCAGCTGCCGGAGCGCATAGCCTCGGTAACCACCGTGTGTACTCCCCACCGGGGACTGCGGGCGTCGGAGAGCCCTCTCGGAAGGCCTGCGGTTAAATGCTGGACACGCTGCTTCGGAGGAAGGACGGAGGGCTTTTCTCTTGCGGTTTCGGAGCTTTCCCCGGGCTTTATGCGCAGCTTCAACGAAAAATATCCCAATGCCCGGGGCGTGTACTATCAGAGCTGTGCCTGCGCCATGGGGAAAAACAATGACAGAGCTCTTGCTCCCGCCAACAGCATACTCAGCATTCTGGACGGGGAAAATGACGGCGTTGTGAGCGTCTA
>JABUSQ010000199.1 GCA_021442665.1 Oscillospiraceae bacterium | reverse complement strand
GGCGCAGAACGGAGTGCGAAAAATTCGTCAAAGAAGTCATTTTGACTTCTTTGACGAGCGGTAAAAAACCGTCCCGAGGGACGGTTTTTTTGTTATCTCAGCTTTACGCAGTAGTAGGATAGGAGGTAGACCTTTTCGGTTTTGTAGGCGTTCCAGACCTGATCGGCAAGCTCCTCGGGCTGACCTGTTTTGCGGAGCTCTGCCCGTATCTCCTGGATGATATCCTGCATGTCGTCGTCGCAGGCCTCCTCAAGCCGGTAGAATTCATCACAGTGGAGGTAGGAATACACCATGAGGCTGCGGTATTTTCCCTCCGGCTGAGCCTCGAAATCCGCACGCATCTGCTCCACCTGCGCATCGAGCCGTGCCATATGCACATACTTGACGGCCTCTATCTCGGCGGCAGCCAATGTCAGACGGTAGCCCTCACTGTCGATGTTGCCCGCCGAGCGCAGCACCTCCTTGGCGACCTCGCGGTAGCTCAGCTCGCCGCTGAGCATTCCGGGAACGGCGTCCTCGAAAATGGCGTAGTCCCAGTTCGAGGTGTTGGCGGAGAGAACGTCCCTTATCCTGCTGTGATAATTGTCGGCGATGGTGAGTATCTGCCCGCTCTCAGTGTTGCGGGAGATTGCGTAGCTTTTCAGCATATCGTACTGGGACCATACGAAGCCCCCCAATACGGCGGAGAGGATGAGCATGATATATACAAAGGCCTCCAGCAGACGCTTCTTACTGCTCTTTTTCAGCCTGCTTCTTGGATTTGCCTCAACCCTTTTCAAGGACTCCGTCTCGGGCAGCACACCTGTGTCCAGAAACTTCTTGTACTCATCGCATACAAGGTTTGCCTCGCCGAACATGACCATGCGTCCCTTGTTGAGCCACAGCACCTTGTTGCACTGCTTACGCACGGTGGACAGATTGTGGGAGACAATAAGAGCGGTGGTCCTGCCGCTGCCGATTATCTCCTGCATGCGCTCTTGACTCTTCTTTTTGAAATCACCGTCGCCCACGGCGAAGACCTCGTCAAGAATGATGATGTCAGGCTCCACCATGCTGGCGATGGAAAAGGCGATGCGGGATTTCATGCCCGAGGACAGGGTGCGGAAGGGGTTATCCTCAAACTCCCGCATATCCGCAAAATCTATTATCTCGTCATATTTGGAGTCTATGAACTCCTTTGAATAGCCCAGAAGAGCGCCCCGAAGATACACGTTCTCCTTCACGGTCATCTCCTTGTCGAAGCCTGCGCCAAGCTCCAGCAGAGCGCAGAGGGAGCCTTCCCGGGTGATGGTGCCTCCTGCGGGAGTGAGAGTACCGCTGACCGCCTTCATAGTGGTGCTTTTGCCTGCGCCGTTGCGCCCGATAACGCCCAGCATGTCGCCCTGCTGAAGGCTGAAGGACAGATTTCGCAGAGCCCAGAAGCTTCGGGCATCACCGTCCCGCCTGAACAGACCCTTTATAAGCTCTGCCGTGGAGAGGGAGCCGTTTTTGCGGTACTGAACGGAGACATTATCCAGAGTGAGAACAGTTTTTCTTTCGTCCATTTTTCCGCCTCCTTACACAAACAGGGCGATGCGGTCACGACTGATGTAATAGGTGAACCAGCCGAAGACCATACAGAAGACCGCCATGGCTCCCAGCACCAGATGATAGGATATGGAGGGAACCGTGGAGTGGATTATGAGCTGACGGAAATAGTCGATGCACATATACAGAGGGTTGCACAGCAGAAGCCTGCGCATGATGCCGGGGAGGATATTAACGTCGTAGAATATTGCCGAAGCATACATGATTATGCGGCAGAGCACGGGGTAGAGGTAGTTGATGTCACGGAAGAATATATACACCGTGGACAGAAACATACCGATACCGAGATTTATGAAGTACAGGCAGACAATGGGGTAGAGCAGCAGCAGAAACTCTGCCCGGAAGCTTATCCTGTCGAAGGCGACAAAGATGAAGAACACCGCCAGAGATACGAGGAAGTTTATGAAGCTTGCCGCACTCTGGCTGAGGATAAAGTAGAACTTGGGGACGGGCACCTTGCTGTAGATGGAGGCGTTGGAGTAAAGCACAGAAAGGCTGCCCTTGGTGGAGTTTGAGAAGTAGTTGTACAGCAGAAGACCGCAGAAGAGATAGATGGTGTAGTGGGGCATATTCCTTCCGAAGAAGGTGCCGAAGACCAGATCCATGGTCAGCAGCAGAAGCAGAGGCGACAGAGCACTCCAGAGTATGCCCAGAGTGGTGCGCTTATATCTCTTGACGAAATCACGCTTTACAAGCTCTTTCAGCAGAAAACCGTTATTGGACTTGTTTTTTCCCACAGATAACATAGCAGATGTCTCCAGATGTATCGGAAAAAATAAAATGCCATACCAGCGTTAAGCGTTAGTATAGCACAATAATATTAACTTTTCTACTCTAATTTTCATCTGCGAAGGCTCTGTAGTCCTCAGGAGAGTTGAAATCCCGGGTGGAGGAGCCTACACGGATAAAATGTCCGCCTATGGCCTTGCCCTCAAGCGGCATACCCGTATACTGGTGATAAAGCTGCCAGCCCTTGCTCTGAGGAAGCTCGCCGGAGGCTGCCCTTGCTCTGACGGCGTTAAAGGCTGCCATGAACACCTCGGCACTGCCTATGAGCACGGCGCAGATGCTGCTGTCGTTTCCGAAGAATAAAAGGGGACGGCTTCCTCTGTGCTCCGTTACGGTGCGGAGCGTTTCCTCCTCGTAGAACACGTCTCCGTAGAGAAAGCACATATCGTCACGGACAAGCTCTGCCGTGAAGCGGTCGATCTCCAGCACGTTGTTTGCCGGCTCAAAGCGCAGAGCGCCCTCTGTGTCCAGAGCGGGATTGTGGGAGGTTATTATGACCTCGGCTGCATCGTCCAGCCCGTGCAGGAGCCGCACGGTGCGCCGCAGGAGGGTTTCGCCTCCGATGCGAATCTCGTGCTTGTCCAGCCCCATGTAGTTGTTCCAGCGGCTGCCTTTTCCGTCAGCCATGATGACATATCTCATTTGATGACACCGTGTTCTCTGTAGAATTCGCCGAGCCTGCCGTAGCGCTGAGGACCCCAGAGCTGGATGATGTTGACCCCGGAGGAGGTGTTCGCCTCGATGACGGTGAAGCCCTCGTTGGTGGGGAGAATATCCCATGCGATGATGTCAAGATAGGGGAAATTCGCCGAGACGGACAGCACGCCCTCCCTGATGCTCTCCCAGCCGGGGATGATGATGCCCTTTATGGGGGAACCCGTGTCCGGGTGCTTTTCGTAGACCCTGAGATCGTGGAGGGTGCGTGCCTCGCTGAGCTCGCCGGTCTCCACGTTGACCATGGCGATAAGACCGCCGCGGCTGCCGTTATCCACGGAGCCCGTCCAGCCTGCACCGATGCGCTGAACGGCAAAGCTCAGCTCAAATTCTCCTGTCTGCGCCGAGCGCAGGACTATCATCCTTACGGTATTGGCGGAGGGAGCGTAGATTCTGTTCAGATAGTCCGCCTGACGGGCATAGGCGACGATGTGCCAGTTTTTTGTCCCTTTGAGAGCCTGGAGGAGCTCCGTCTCCGACATGGGCTCACCGTTGTGGAGTATGCCCTCATCGGTAAGCTTTACTATTCTGATGCCGATGCCCTTGCCGATGTTCACGGGCTTGACAACGAAGCAGCCCACCTCTCTCAGCAGGCTGAGGATATCCTGATAGGTGTCTATTTTCCTGCCGTGCATGCCCGCAAGACGCTCATCCTTCTTGACGGCATATATCTCCGGAGTCGGACAGAACTGCCGTACCATTTCGGCAAAAACAACCTTGTTGTTGAGCATATGACTGTAATGCCCGTTTATGGAGCGGGACCTGTACCAGTCAAACTCCGAGAGGTATTCCCCGGGATCGTTGTGCTTGAAGTCGTAGAGCATAACCTGATCCGGCATGTAGCCGCCGCAGACGGCGTAGCGGATGCGGGTGAAGACCGACTGATGAAAGTGATCGGGCGCAAAGAGGATCCTGACCACCCAGAGTATAATGAGCTTAATTCTGCCCAGCAAAGCATTCAGAAATTGCATCCTTCTTGTCCTTTTCCATGCACTTTATGATAAGCCCGGCTATCTTGTCCGTGGCTCTGCCGCTAAGGTCGGGGAGGTATTTATCGCAGAAGCGGCGGTAGCTCTCCCAGTCGTAATCGCCCCTGTCTATGGCGGCGAAAAGCTCCCCGGGGTCACGGTAGACGCTGTTGGGGAACTCATCGGAGAGCACCACGTTCAGCCCGTTGTGAGCTATGTAGTCCTCGTAATCGAAGGGGTAGAAATAGACGGGCTTACCCAGTATCGCCGCCTCTATGGTTATGGCGGAATAGTCTGTTATCACGCAGTCGCAGACAGACAGCAGCACGCTTGTGGGGAGCTTGCTGCAGGTCAGAGCGGGACGTATGGACTGGAGACGAAGCTGCTGGTTCGGATGGCGGCGTACCACGAGGATACGGTCGTCCCGTTCAAAGTCAAAGGCGTCACGCATGGCGCTTGCGTCCAGAATATGTCCCTTGCGGAAGGTGGGAGCATAGAGAATTATCTTCTTGCCCCTGAGCCACGGATAGGTGCTGTCAAAAAGCTCACGGCACTTCTCACGGTTTTCACGCAGAGAGTCCATACGGGGCAGACCCACGTTGTACAGTATGCTCTCGTCCACGCCGAAGGAGGCGCAGTAGAAGGGGTTGAACGCTTTTCCGCCTGCGATGATGACATCGTAGTTGCGGTGCATGCGCAACTGCTTGGCTATCATTTCGCTTCTGCCCAGCTTCTTGCCCACGGACTGGTAGCCGGATTTTTTGATCTTGCCCATGGCATGCCAGAGCTGAATGACCGTGAGCTGCTTTTTGTGCTTAAGCACGGAAACGGCAGGCCAGTAGGCATCCAGAATGCATACCCTTGCGGTGGCAAGATGGTACATGCTGCGGAGGGTTGCTCCCGCAAAGCCGAGCAGGCTGCTGAAATTATTGTCCGCACGCCGGGTTATCATGACGGTTTTCGTACCGGGCTTCAGCTCCCGGAGCCTTGCCTCAAGGCAGAGAAAATCCTCCGAGGGAGTATCGGACTGACGGCTCAGAAACAGCACCTTGCTGTTGTCTGTCGGAAAAAGCTTCAGAAAGAAGTAAATGAAGTTCAGTATAAGGCGGAGAAAAATAACGGCAATTTTCATGATGTCTCCATTCAGAATAATACTGCTGCCATATTTGAGCTTCATTTTACTATTATTTATCCGCTTCTGCAATAGTATTGAATTATTTAACAGCTTGTACACATTCGCCTGCCGATTTATCTTGAAATAATGCAGAAAGCTGTGTAAAATATTACTTTGAATAACTATGGCAACATCGGGAGTTTTGTGCTTTTATGAATAAAATCAAGAAAAGGTGCATCAGATACTGTGCCGTCCTTGCCTCGAGAAAATCGGGAAGAGAGGCAAAGGAGATAGAGAACGATATGCGCATGGCGGAGCTGAGACTGGACGTGGGCTTCGGCACCTACATGGCGAAAAAGCTCTATCGGAGGAGCTACTCCGAGCTGAGGAAGGAATATGACCCCAAGGTGAGGTGGGGAAGGTTTGACACGGACATCGACTTTGTGGCGAGATACAGGGATATTTCCTACGGTACCGCCAAAAAGGAGATGGACAGACTCAGGGAAAAGCATGACATTCTGTATAAGGAGTACACCGGGAACAGACTTTTTGAGTGTACCGACAGAAAGAGCCTGAAGAAAAAGCTGAAAAGAATAGCCGAGAAAAACGAAAAATATCTGCGTGAGGTCTGCGCCGACACCGGCTGGAGCTATGAAAAGGCAAAAAGCGAGGCGGCCCGGATGAAGAAGCTCTACGACATCACCTATAAGCAGTATTCACGCTACCGCTTCTACGCCATGAGCGAGGACGAGGTAAAGGAAAAGCTCCTCCGATGGAAGGAAAACGCCAATGCCTGCGTGAACACAGCGGCAGAGTGCAGCGGCTGGAGCCGCAGCAGAGTCCGACGGCATATGAAGCGGTACGGTGTTCTCTACGATATAATCCAGCCCTATTACGTTTTGTACAGGGCATGGGAGCTCAGCGACAGGGAAATGGACTCCTACGCACGTCAGAAAAACAGCGAGACGCTGTGGCGGCGCTTCAATGACCGCAGCCAGGCGAGGATACTTGCGGAAAAGCACCGCTTCGACGAGGTATACGCCGAATATACCGGACGGCGCTTCTGGATAAACCGGGACAGCAGCTTTGAGGAGTTCTGCGCCTTTGCGGAGGGGTTGGAGTACATTTTCTGCAAGCCCATCGAATCCGGCGGCGGTCTGGGAACGGAAAAGCACCGGGTCACGGAGGATTTGCGGGGGCTCTACGATATGCTCATGGGCAAGGACAGGCTTCTTGTGGAGGAGTGTATAACCCAGCATCCCGAGATAGATGAGTTCATACCCGGCTGCTGCTGCACCATAAGAGTGGTGGTGCTGCAGGACGGGGAGGGTATCCACACCATATGCGCGGGCATGCGCTTCGGGCATGAGGGCATCACCGACAATTTCAGCCATGACGGCATGGTGGCGGATATAGACATAGAGACCGGCGTTATAGTCACCGACGCCGTGGACAAGAAGGGTCATGTCTACGACAGACATCCCGTGTCCGGCAAGACCTTCAAGGGCTTCAGAGTGCCAAACTGGGACATGGTACGCTCCGTGACGGAGAACGCCATGAACGTGCTGGAGGGGATAAACTATGTGGGCTGGGACGTCGCCGTGTGCGAGGATAAGGCAGTGCTGGTGGAGGGCAATGCCATGCCCGATCTGGTGCTTATTCAGGCGCCCTATGCCCCGGCCAGAAAGGGCATGAAATATCTCTTTGACCCCTGGCTCAATAAGGAAGAATAAGAGGATAAGGCATTGAAAAAGACGCTTATAAAAATTAAAAAGGGCATCGTAAAGGCGGGACCCTATTCGGGGGTAGCAAAATGGCTGCTGGTGAGCCTGTACATCCTTGCCCTGAAAGTTTTTACGAATTACGGCAGACAGAAGAAAAGAGTGTACAAGGCGATATATGAAAACCGTCCGGAGCTTGAGGAAAACGGCAGAGAGGCAAAAAAGCTCTACAGGGAGGTGCTGTACTGCAAATTCATGTACGGCATACTGCCCAAGGAGTATTTCATCTACCGCTTCGACCTGCTGTCCCATAAGGGGCGCAGCACCTTCGTTACCCGCAGCAACAAATACAGGTACTACAAAAAATTCAACAGCAAAAACCACGCCGAGTTCCTGAACCGCAAGACGGAGACCATACGCAAGTTCGGGGAGTTCTATCACCGTGACGTGCTCTGCGTATATGACGAGGACGAATTCCCCGAATTCTGCGAGTTTGTGAAAAAGCATCCCCGCTTCATCTATAAGCCCGCGCAGGATTACGGCGGACACGGCATCAGAATATACAATGCGGAGCTTTACGAGTCCCCGGAGGACCTCTTCTCCGTCATCGTATTCAACGGCGCCTGCGTCTGCGAGGAGCTTATAGTGCAGGGCAGGGAGATAGCGCAGTTCCACCCCGACTCCGTCAATACTGTGCGCATCGTCACCTACCGTGACGACTCCGGCTATGCCCATACCCAGTGGTGCTTCCTGCGTATGGGAGCGGGTGGAAGCCACACGGACAATATGTCCGCCGGCGGCATCTCCGCCCTTATAGATTTTGAGACCGGCATAATCTGCGACTGCGGACGTGATTACAGAGGCGAGCGTTATGTGTTCCATCCCGATACGGGAGTTCAGCTCGTGGGCTTCGTGATACCCCGCTGGGACGAGGTTAAGGAGCTGGTGCAGAAAATCGCAAACGTGCTGCCCGAGGTCCGCTTCGTGGGCTGGGACCTTGCCTATACGGACCGGGGCTGGGTCTTCGTTGAGGGCAACGCTCAGCCCCAGTGTGTAGCACCCCAGATTACCGCATATAACGGCAAGCTGGCAGCCTATGAGGCGATGGACGCCATATTCGAGGCAGACCTTGCCGCAAGAAAGGGGTAAGCCATGGAAAAGAAAATAACTGTAGGCTTCACCGGTGACCTGAGCTTCAGCGGCTACTTTGCCGGGCGGCAGAACGACGATGATGTGCTGGACGGCAGTATAAAGGAATTTCTCAACGCAAACGACTGGAATGTCATAAACTTCGAAAGCCCCGTCACGCCCAGCCGCATCACAAAGAAAAAACGCCTTGCGCACCGCTGCGGAGGCGACGCACTGGACTTCGTCAGCAGGAATATCAAAAACCCCGTACTGAGCTTCGCCAACAACCATATGATGGACTTCGGCTACATAGGCGTGGTGGATACTCTGGACGCCTGCCGTGAGCGGGCTCTGCCCTGCGTGGGTATCGGCCTTGACATTGAGGAGGCGTGCAGATACACGGTACTGGGTGATGGGATAAAGGTGGGTATCCTCGCCATAGAGTATAAAAAGTATCTCGTTGCAGGCGAAGCAAACGGAGGCCCTCTCCACGAGAGCAAGACGGAGTACATTAAGAAAAAGCTCCGCAGCATGAAGGAAAACGTGGATTACGCAGTGGTGGTCTACCACGGCGGAGACGAATTTCTCCACGCGCCCATGCCCTATATCCGCAGGCAGCTCAGGCGCTATCTGAGCTGGGGGGCGGATGCGGTCGTTGCGCATCATCCCCATGTGGTGCAGGGTTATGAGTATTTCGGCGGCAAGCCCGTGTTCTACTCTCTGGGCAACTTCATTTTCGACACGGACTATCAGCGGGTTCAGGAGGATACGGAAAACGGGATGCTCCTGCGGCTGACCTTCACGGAGCAGGGCATAAGCTTCGACTGCCTTCCAACCCACATAGACCGGGAAAACCACACCGTCTCCGCCGGGGACGACATGCGCTATTTTACGGAGCAGGGCGGGGATAAATTCCGCTGCCTTGAGGCATGCAGGAAGCTGGATGTGAAGGCCAGAGCCAATAAGCTCAAGGAGGAGGAGCTTGCCCTGCGCACGGAGCGCATGGAATCAGAACGTGCCCGCATAGAGGCTCTGCAGCTCAGGGCGGATATCCGTGAAGCGGAGCTCAGCGGCGCGGAGCCGGAGCCGGAGGAGCAGCAGGACGAGGAGAACACCGAGACCGGCACCGAAGAGGTCAGGGAGAAAAAGAAAAGCCTCCACAGCGTTCTGAAAAAGGTCTATAAGCGTGTGGTCGTAAAGCGGCAGGACAATATCCGTGCCGCAGAGATAAGGCTCTGCCGTCTCAGAGCGAGAACCATATACAGATAACAGAAAGAAGGATAAAACCGTGAGTCCCCGTTCAAAGCTTATCACCTCAATGCTGGTGCTGGGCACCATCGGCGTATTCCGCCAGTATATACCCCTGCCGTCGGCGTTCATCGCAATGCTGAGAGGTCTTGTGGGCGCAGGTTTCCTGCTGGTGCTCATGGCGGTCAGAGGGCAGAAGCCCGACAAAGCCGCCATAAGGGCAAATCTCCCGGTGCTTCTGGCGTCGGGCGCTGCGCTGGGCGTTAACTGGATACTTATTTTCGAGGCGTACAATAACACCACCGTTGCCACGGCGACGCTGTGCTATTACTTTGCACCCATACTCGTGATACTTGTGTCCCCGCTCCTGCTGAGGGAGAGACTGACCCTTAAAAAGCTCGCCTGCGTTTTTGTGGCCCTGCTGGGCATCGTCTTCGTGTCGGGGGTTCTCAGCTCGGGCTTCGGCGGCGGCAGAGAGTATGTGGGCGTGTTCTTCGGACTGGGAGCCGCCTGCCTGTACGCCACGGTGATGATACTGAACAAAAAGCTCGTCAATATAGGCTCCTACGACCGCACCCTTATGCAGCTCGGAACCGCAGGCGTGGTGCTGGTGCCCTATGTTCTGCTGACCTCGGAGGTTGAGGCCTCGGCCTTCAGCCCCACGGTCATTCTGCTTCTGGCGGTGGTGTGCTTTGTCCACACGGGCATATCCTATGTACTGTATTTTGCGGGCATGAAGGATCTGTCGGGTCAGACCATCGCCATACTGAGCTATATAGACCCCATCGTTGCGGTGCTGTGCTCGGCCCTGTTCCTGCGGGAACCTCTGGGACTCTTCGGCATAATAGGAGCTGTGCTGGTGCTGGGAGCGGCGTTCATAAGCGAGCTGCCGGAGAAAAGCAGGGCGAAGGAGTAAAATTTGCCTTGAAGAGCGGAGTGTATAGGTATATAATGTTTAAATCATGAAAAATTTTCAGACAGGAGTGTTTTTACATGAAACACACTAAGATAGCGCATATTTACGCCGATGAGACCTCCTTCGGCGGCAGAGAAATAACCGTCTGCGGCTGGGCCCGCACCATCCGTGACATGAAGAATTTCGGCTTTATCGAGCTGAACGACGGCTCCTGCTTCAAGAGCCTGCAGATAGTTCTGGAGCGTGAAAAGCTGGCAAACTACGATGAGCTTGCCCATCAGAATGTGGGCGCGGCCTTTATCGCAAAGGGCGAGCTGGTGCTGACCCCCGGAGCAAAGCAGCCCTTCGAGCTTAAGGCGGCGGAGGTCATGATAGAGGGTGCCTCCACCCCTGACTACCCCCTGCAGAAGAAACGCCACAGCATGGAGTTTCTCCGCACTATCCAGCATCTGCGCCCCAGAACTAACCTCTTCAACGCAACCTTCAGAGTGCGCTCCGTGGCTGCGCAGGCAGTACACGATTTCTTCAAGAGCCGGGGCTTCGTCTATGTCCATACCCCCATCATCACAGGCTCCGACTGCGAGGGCGCAGGCGAAATGTTTAGGGTCACCACCCTTGACCTGAACAACCTCCCCCTGAAGGAGGACGGCACCGTGGATGACAGCAGGGACTTCTTCGGCAAGGCGACGAACCTCACCGTCTCCGGTCAGCTCAACTGCGAAAACTTCGCCATGGCCTTCGGTGACGTGTACACCTTCGGGCCCACCTTCCGAGCAGAGGTCAGCTATACCCAGCGTCACGCCGCCGAGTTCTGGATGATCGAGCCCGAGATGGCATTCGCAGATCTGTACGACTATATGGACAACGCCGAGGCAATGGTGAAGTTCGTCATCAACACCGTACTGGAAAAATGCCCTCAGGAGATGGAATTCTTCAACTCCTTCGTGGATAAGGGACTTCTGGAAAGACTGCAGAACGTGGTGTCCAACGACTTCGGCAGAGTATCCTACACCGAGGCGGTGGATATTCTGAAAAACAGCGGCAGAAAGTTCGACTATCCCGTGGAGTGGGGAATCGACCTGCAGACCGAGCATGAGCGTTATCTCACGGAGGAGGTCTTCAAAAAGCCCATCTTCGTCACCGATTACCCCAAGGAGATCAAGGCCTTCTACATGCGCCTCAACGACGACAACAAAACCGTGGCAGCCGCAGACTGCCTCGTCCCGGGCATCGGCGAGATCATCGGCGGCTCCCAGCGTGAGGAGCGTCTGGAGGTTCTGCTGA
>JABUSQ010000148.1 GCA_021442665.1 Oscillospiraceae bacterium | reverse complement strand
GCAGACTCGCTAGATTCAGGTTCTAGTGCTCACTCCGGGCGTGCGGGTTCAAGTCCCGCCTCGCGCACCATAAAAGTGTTCAAAACCGTGTTATTTAACCGATTTTGAGCACTTTTTCTTTATGTTCAAATTTTTGATTTATCGCTTTTCTGACATATTTACAACACTTTGTGTTTTGAATTGAAATTCGGCATCAACCATAGGTTCATCCCCACATGCGTGGGGCATACGCCGGTCTGCTTGCTTGTCAGCTCTCATTATGATATAATTCAGACAAGCGAATTCCTGATAAGATACAGGAAAAATCCTTCAGCATAAATAACGATATTATCTGTTATAACGGAGGCTCGAGGAGATATATGAAAGAGATATATTTTGCCGGCGGATGCTTTTGGGGTATGGAAAAGCTTTTCCGGGCTTTTCCGGGAGTTGAAGCTGTCACCGCAGGCTATGCAAACGGGCTCAGTGAAGAATACGCAAACTACCACGATGTCTGCACCGGACTTTCAAGGTTCCGTGAAACGGTCAGGGTTATATATGATGCGGACAAAATAAGCCTCGCCCGGCTTGTTGAGATATTCTTTGCGGTGATAGACCCGACTTTATTCAACCGTCAGGGCATGGATTTCGGAAGTCAGTATCAGACGGGAATCTACTGGACCTGTGCCGATGACGGGGAAACAATCCGGCTTTTGGCGGCTGAAGAGGAAAGAAAATACCGCGAGTTTTATACGGAGCTCAAGCCGTTGGAAAACTTCTTCCCGGCGGAGGAATATCATCAAAGGTATCTTGAGAAACATCCTGACGGGTATTGCCATATCTCTCAGGCAAAGATCGACTCTCTGCTGGGGCTCTAAGTGATTACTTTGCCTGAACAGCTAATTTTTTGTCAATCTGCTGTTGAATACGCAGAGAAAAATTTGTATAATGAGTTCATGCATTTTGCAATTATCACATTTGCGATAAAAATTTTTTATATGGAGGAATACTATGCATTGTACAAGAAAAGTTACCGATGACCTGATATGGATCGGTGCCGACGACAGACGCCTTGCCTGCTTTGAGGGCGTTTATGATGTCGCCAAGGGAGTTTCCTACAACTCCTACCTGCTCCTCGACGAAAAGACCGTAGTTTTCGACACCGTTGACAAAGCGGTAAGCGGTCGTTTCTTTGAGAATATTGCTTTTGCACTCAACGGCAGGAAGCTGGATTACCTTGTTGTTGACCACATGGAGCCAGACCATTCCGCAACCGTGGAAGAGCTCATGCTCCGCTACCCCGAGACAAAGCTGGTCTGCAGCGAAAAAATCAGGGCCATGCTCGGCCAGTACTTCACAAAGTGCAGCGAGGACAGAATGGTGATCGTAAACGAGGGTGACACCCTCTGCACCGGCCGCCACACTCTGACCTTCGTTATGGCGCCGATGGTACACTGGCCTGAAGTCATGATGACCTATGATCTCACAGACAAAATACTCTTCTCCGCAGATGCCTTCGGTACCTTCGGTGCATTGAACGGCCACCTGTTCAACGATGAAGTGGATTTCTTCGGTGAATATCTTGATGAGGCACGCAGATATTACACAAACATTGTCGGCAAGTACGGACCTCAGGTGCAGGCCATTCTGAAGAAGGCCGCCGGACTTGAGCTGAATATTATCTGCCCTCTGCACGGCTTTGTATGGCACAGCCATTTCAGTGACTTCCTCGACAAGTACCTGCGCTGGAGCAGCTATACCCCTGAGGAAACCGGCGTTATGCTCGCCTATGCCTCCGTTTACGGTCACACCGAAAACGCAGTTAATATACTCGCCTGTATGCTGGCAGAGCGCGGCATCAAGACCAAGGTATATGACACCTCCGTCACACCCGCAAGCTACATAGTTGCCGATGCATTCAAGTACAGCCATCTTGTTTTCGCATCCACGACCTATAACGCAGGCATCTTCGTAACCATGGAAAACCTGCTTCATGACATTGCAAACCACGCACTTGAGGGCAGAAAGGTTGCCTTTATCGAGAACGGAAGCTGGGCACCCAACAGCGGAGCGCTGATGAAGCAGATTATTGCGCCTCTGCCCAAGACCGCAATAATCGGCAATACCGCTACCATCATGAGCGCTCTGGCAGACGGTCAGGAAAAAGACCTTGAGGCTCTTGCCGATATTATCTGCAGAGACATCAAACCCGCAGCTCCCGCAAAGATTGAAGAGCCCGTTGATAACAACGTATTTGCAAAGTTCAACTACGGTGTCGAAGTTCTTACGACCAGAGTTGACGGCAAGGACTACGGCTGCATTATCAATACCGCCGGTCAGGTCGCCGCATGTGACCCCAAGAAGATTACCATTTCCGTCATCAAGAAGAACAACACCTGCGATATGGTCGCAAAGGCGGGCAAGTTCAACATCTCCATCCTCACTCAGGACGTGCCGTTTAAGCTTCTTCAGCGCTTTGGCTTCCAGAGCGGCAGAGATGTGGACAAGTTCGAGGGCATTGGCTATGACGACAGAATGTCCAACGGCATCCGCTATATCCCCGAATACACCAATGCGGTGCTCAGCTGCGAGGTCATAGACGTCAAGGACGTTGAAACTCAGATTCTTTACATCGCCAATGTAGTTGAGGCGAAGGTCCTCTCCGATGCACCCAGCTGCACATATGGCTACTACCATGCACATATTAAGCCCAAGAAGGGTCCCGCAGCCGGACGGCCCGCAGGCTATGTCTGCAAGGTCTGCGGTCACTTTGAGCCCTGTGACGGCGAGCTGCCCGAAGGCTACACCTGCCCGCTGTGCAACCACGGTGCAGAGGAATTCGAGTTTACTCCCGCAGAAGAGACCTCCAACCGCAAGGGATATTACTGCGACGTCTGCGGCCACTTCGAGCCCTGTGACGGCGAGCTGCCGGATGACTACGTCTGCGCTGTCTGCAATCACGGTAAGGAAAGCATGGTACCCGGCGTGGGCTGATATTCGGGCCTTTCATACCGGCCTGTATGCTGCCCGAGAAACAGCAGATAAGTACTTCACCCCCTTTTAACTAAGGGGGTGAATTTGTATCAGAGCATATAAAAGAACGTGTCTAAGCTGCGCAGAAAGGCACGTGGACACGTACATAATCAGCGTGACCTTCGGCAGGAGAGGGTGGTTAATTTTCATTAACCACCCTCTCGGCTTTTCTCTTGCTTTTATACTGTCGGAGGAGCTTCTCCCGGGGTACTTCAGGTGTAGATTATGAGCGCAACCAGAACCACGGGCTCGTCCCTGCGGTTAACGATAGCGTGTCCCTCGCCGTCACCGCAGAAGGAGGTATCGCCTGCTCTCAGCACGGTTTGCTCGCCGTTGTCGCTGTATTCGGCCTCGCCTGAGAGCATGAGATAATACTCGACATCGCCGTTGTGGGTGTGGAAGCCCAGACCGCAGTCCTTCTCCAGCGTTACCACGGAGAAGACTCTGCCCTTGCCGCAAAGCTCCTCGGGAGTCTCGATAATGCGCTTGAAGCTTACGCTGCCGCAGCCGCCCTCGAAGGGGCCGGGCACTACGTCGATCTTGTGTTCACCGTTTCTGATAATCATAAGCCCAGCTCCTCATCAATAAGCACTACCTCGATCTTCTGCATATCCATAAGAGGTCCCCAGAGGATAAGCATGGCGTTGCACTTGCGGTCGGGGCTCTTGCAGTCGTGGCACTTGTCGTCCAACAGGCAGGGGGTCTTGCCGGGGAAGCGCTTGACATTCTGGACGGCGGCGACGTTTCTCGCACGGTCGACCGCAGTGTGGAAATCGGGGGCTATCTTGTTGGTGCCGGCGACGATGTAAACTCTCTTCTTGCCGAAGACCAGACCGGCAAGGCGGTTTCCTCTGCCGTCGATGTTCACTATCTGGCCGTCCTGAGAGATGGCGTTGGCGGAGGAAATATAGACCTCAGCGGCGTTCGCCTTCTCGTAGGTGTCCCAGCCGGGGGTCTTCCAATGCCAGAAAACCTCGTTGCCCTGCTCCTGAAGGAGCTCGAACAGGCCCATCTGATCCACGGTCTTGCAGCCGCCGATGCCCACGGTGGTGTTCTTTATCTCACCGCAGAGATACGCTGCTGCCTCTTCCTTGGTGGAGAAATGACTTACGTCAAAGTGGCGGGCCTTGAGCTGCTCTATGGTTTTTTCAACTAACAATGCTGTAACCTCCTCAAAATTTTTTAAGTTTGAGGTAATTATACAACAGCTTTTCTCACTTATCAAGCCTCTTTTCACCCCCCTTCGGGGCTGCGGGCTGCGCTGTAATTTTTTACGGAACAGGGATTTATGTGTTGTAATAAGCGTTAAATTTTGTTATACTGTATTATCTATGTTTATAAGCGATACTATACCCTTTTGGAGGACAGGCTGTGAATAAAAAGAAAACGCAGAGGCTGCTGGAACCCAACACAAGACCCTATATGTTTTTCCTGCTGGTGTTCGCCGTAGCCACCTTCCTGATAAAAACCGACTATAATCTTTATCTTGCCGCGGCGGAGGGCGTGGCGATACTCGCCCTGCTCATTTATTCTCTCATAAGCCGCAGACGCAAGGGCAAGGCGCTGAAGGCGTACATAGACTCCGTGACCTATGATACGGAAAACGCAAAAAACAACACGCTGATGAATTTTCCCCTGCCCATCGTGGTGTTCCGGCTGGATGACTCACGGATAATCTGGGGCAATGAGAAATTCTTCTCCATCTGCGGAGAAAAGACCTCCCGGAGCGAGACCAATGTGGCGGAGCTCATCCCCGAATTCTCCGGTAAATGGCTGGTTGAGGGCAAGAGCCAGTGCCCGGACATCATGGAGGTGGGCGGCAGAAAGTATCAGATATACGGCAATATCGTCAGACCCGGCAGCGAGGACGGAAGCAAGACGCTCATGGGCATCGCCTACTGGACGGATGTGACGGAGTTTGACGAGCTGAGACGTGAGCATGACGACTCAAGGCCCGTGGCTGCCGTCTTCGTCATCGACAATCTGGACGAGCTGCTGAAGAATCAGCCGGAGCGTATAAGAAACGACCTGCGTGACGAGATAGGCGAGAAGCTGCAGCTCTGGTGCGAGGACAAGCAGGGCGTGCTGAGACGCTATGACCGCGACCGCTATCTGTTTATATTTGAGGAGCGTTACCTGCGTGAGATAATCGAGAGCAGATTCGGCATATTGCAGACCGTCCACGAGGTGGTCAGCCCAAGCGGTATCCACGCCACCCTGAGCATCGGCATCGGACGTGAGGGTGCAAGCTTCTCGGAGATATTGCAGTTTGCCGAGCTGAGCGCAGAGATGGCTCTGTCCCGGGGCGGAGATCAGGCGGTCATCAAGAACCGCTTCGACTTCGAGTTCTACGGCGGCAAGGCGGGAGAGATAGAGACCCGCACCAAGGTGAGGAGCCGTGTCATGGCAAACGCCATTGCCGCCCTCATTCAGGACGCCTCCCGGGTGCTGGTAATGGGTCACCGCTACAGCGACATGGACAGCATCGGAGCCTCCGTTGCCGTCTGCGCCATAGCAAAGAAGTTTTCCGTGCCGGTGTTCATTGTGGCAGATACGGAGAAAAGCTCCGCCAAGCCTCTCATAAAGAAGCTCAAGGACACCCCGGAGTATCAGCACTCCTTCATAAGCCCGCAGGAGGCGATGCTCATTGCCGACGCAAGAACGCTGCTGGTGGTGGTGGACACCAACCGCCCCGAGCAGGTGGAGGACATGGGACTGCTCCAGAGCTGTAACAAGGTGGCGGTCATCGACCATCACCGCAGAGCGGCGACCTATATCGACAACGCAGACCTGAGCTTTGTGGAGACCTATGCCTCCTCAGCCTGCGAGCTTCTCACGGAGGTCATCGAGGTGGTCATGGAGGGTGAAAAGCTTCTGCGCTGCGAGGCGGAGGCCATACTTGCGGGCATCGTGCTGGACACCAAGAGCTTTACCATGCGCACCGGCGACCGCACCTTCGATGCCGCTGCGGTGCTTCGCAGAAACGGAGCGGACACCACTGAGGTAAAGAAGCTTCTGCAGAGCAACGTGGAGAAAAGCGTTGCAAGGTACAGGATAATGCAGAATGCAGGGCTGTACCGCAGCATAGCCATAGCCGCACCGGAGACTCCGCAGGACAGGATAGTGGCGGCGCAGGCGGCGGACGAGCTGCTGAACATCTCCGGCGTGGAGGCCTCCATGGTCATATATCCGCTGGATAACGGTGACGTCTTCGTCTCGGCCAGAAGCATCGGCGAGGTCAACGTGCAGATAATCATGGAGAAGCTGGGCGGCGGCGGAAACAGAGCCTCGGCGGCGGCTCAGATAAAAAACAGGGAGCTGAAGGATGCACTGACGGCTCTGAAAAAGGCAATTGACGAGTATTTTGAATCGTGACATCACGGGAAAGGATAAAAAATGAAAGTAATATTCAATGTTGACGTTAAGGGACAGGGCAAGAAGGGTGAGCTCAAGGAGGTATCCGACGGCTACGCACGCAATTACCTTCTGCCCCGCAAGCTTGCCGCCGAGGCGACTGCGGACAATATAAACGCTCTGAAGCTCAAGGAAAAGGCGAAGGCGGCTCAGATCGCAAGGGAGAAGGAGCAGGCAATGGAGTACGCAAAGAAGCTGGGCGGCGTTATCGTCACCATCCGCGCCAGGGCGGGCTCCAACGGCAAGCTCTTCGGCGCCGTGACCTCTCAGGAGATATCCGATGCTCTGAAGGAGCAGCACGGCATCGAGGTGGAGAAGAACAAGATAGTGCAGGCGGAGCCCATAAAGACCTACGGCGTGTACGAGGTCAAGGCGAAGCTGGGCTATGAGATCTCCGGTACCGTGCATCTTCAGGTGATAGAGGCATAACAGACGGACCGGTGGAAGCCATGGAAGAGCTGTTAGGAAAACAGGTGCCCCACTCCGCAACTGCCGAGCAGGCGGTGCTGGGAGCCATGCTCATTGACGTCCGGTGCGTCCCCGACGTTATCGAAAAGGTCAAGGGCTCAGAATTTTATATTCCCCAGAACAAGGACATCTTCGACACCATATACGCCATGTTCTCCTACGGTCACACCATCGACCCGGTGACGGTGCTGGATCAGATGAAGGTACGGGGCGTGTATCGGGAGAACAGTCCCGAGTATCTGGTGGAGCTCATGCGAATAACCCCCACGGCGGCAAACGTACTGGAGTACGCCGCCATCGTCAGGGACAGAGCGCTTCTGCGCAATCTGGCGGCGGCTGCGGACGAAATCGGCAAGCTGGTGTACGAGGGCAGCGGCGAGGCGGACGTTATCCTTGAGGCGGCGGAGCGGAAGATATACGCTCTGCGTCAGGGACGCACCGTTGGCGGGCTGGTGCCCGTATCTACGGTGGTGCAGAAGGTCTGCGACGATATGAACAGTGCGGCGGAGTCCGACGCAAAAGTCCCGGGGCTGCCCACGGGTCTGGACGATCT
The DNA here is from genome assembly GCA_021442665.1 of Oscillospiraceae bacterium. Classification (GTDB taxonomy): domain Bacteria; phylum Bacillota; class Clostridia; order Oscillospirales; family Oscillospiraceae; genus F23-B02. The sequence continues at coordinate 4,811 of JABUSQ010000148.1, read as the reverse complement.
GGACCGCACCATTCTGGGACTCAACAAGGGCGAGCTTATTATCGTTGCGGCACGTCCCGGCATGGGCAAGACCAGCATTGCGCTGAATATCGCCTCCCATGTGGCAAAGAATACTGATAAGACCGTTGCGGTGTTCTCTCTGGAGATGAGCCGTGAGCAGCTCGTCAGCCGCGTCCTTGCGGGGGAGGCGAGAGTGTCCTCTCAGAATATGCTCACGGGAAAGCTCACCAGAGACGAATGGCGCCTTCTCATCGATGCTGCGCAGGAGCTGTCCATGACGGATATGCGCATTGACGACAATACCATGCTCACTGTGTCGGATATGAACGCTCAGTGCCGCAGAATCGGCAATCTGGGGCTTGTGGTCATCGACTATATGCAGCTCATGCAGTCTGCAGGCAGCGACAGCAGGGGATATGCAAACGAGAACCGCCAGCAGGTCATCTCGGATATCAGCCGAATGCTGAAGATAATGGCAAAGGAGCTGAACGTCCCGGTCATCTGCCTCAGCCAGCTCAGCCGTGCCAACGAGAGCCGCACCAACAAGCGGCCCCAGCTCAGCGACCTGCGTGAATCCGGCTCCATCGAGCAGGATGCGGACGTGGTCATCGGCCTGTACAGGGATGAGTATTACAACAGGGAAAACGGGGACCCAACCCACGCAGAGGCTCTGGTGCTGAAAAACAGAAAGGGCAGAACCGGCACCGTGGATCTGCGCTGGCTGCCGGAATTCACGACCTTTGCAAACTTCAGCGGTGCCAGTGAAAATGACTATAACTGAAGCTGCGGAAAAATATAATATGCTCTCGCCGGGAGACAGAGTTCTGGTGGCGCTGTCCGGGGGAGCCGATTCCATGTGCCTGCTGCATTGCCTGTGGGAGAATGCGGACAAGCTGGGCATCACGGTCTGCGCCGCCCACTATAACCACGGCATCCGAGGCAGCGAGGCGGAGCGTGACGCGGAATTTGCCGGGAGCCGGTGCTCAGAGCGGGGCATACCCTTTATCTGCGGCAGCGGCGATGTGCCGAAATACGCAGAGGAAAAGCGTCTCAGCGCCGAGGAGGCCGCCAGAGAGCTGCGGTATGCATTTCTCGCAGACGCCGCAGAGAGGCTCGGCTGCAATAAGATAGCCACGGCTCACAATGCCGAGGATAACGCCGAGACCCTGCTGCTCAATCTCTGCAGAGGCGGCGGAGCAAGAGGGCTTTCGGGCATCCCTCCCGTAAGGGGCAAAATCATCCGTCCGCTTATAATGACAGGCCGCAGGGATATCGAGGCGTATCTTGAGGAGAAGGGCGTTCCCCATGTGGAGGACAGCACGAATCTGGGGGACGACTACACCCGCAACATCATCCGCCACAGGGTCATGCCCGTGCTGACGGAGATAAATCCCGCCTTTGCCATGGCGGCAATGAGAACCTCCCGCAGTCTCAGGGAGGACGAGGACTGCCTTGAGAAGCTGGCAGCGGACTTCATTTCCGAAAACCTCAGAGGAAACAGCCTGCCTGCGGACAGACTCAGAGCCCTGCCGGGCGCCGTGGCGGTGAGAGTTTTCAGAGCCATGTGCCCGAACACCCTCACGAGCCGGCATGCGGAGCTGCTGCTGGGACTTCTGGAGGGTACGGAGCTTGCCTATGCGGATATTACGGGCATGAGAGTGTCCCGGGACGGCGGCCGGATAATTTTCGGCGTGAGCGATACAAGGCTTCCGGAGCGGGAGCTTCCCCCGGTGGGAGAGCTTGCGATACCCGAGGCGGAGCTGCTGATTAAAACGTACATTATCGAAAACTGTCCGTCGATAATGAAAACTGTTAACAAATTTGACTTTAAATACAGCTCGCTCTGTGGTAAAATGACGGTTGCTTCCCGTTCTGAGGGAGACAGATTCAGAGCGGCGGGGCGAGGCTGTACAAAGAGCCTCAAGGAGCTTTTTTCGGAGAAAAAGCTGACTCAGAGCCAAAGAGCGCTTACGCCCGTGTTCCGTGACGGAGAGGGGATCATCGCCGTGTACGGCTTCGGCGTGGCGGAGAGATGTCTTCCCCGGGCGGGAGATACGGTTCTGAGAGTCGAAATAATAAAAAGAGAGCTGTCGGGGTACAATTATGGGAATGATGCATGAAGACGTAGAGGAAATACTGTTTTCGGAGGAACAGCTCAGGGCGAGGGTCGCAGAGCTGGGAGCGGAGATATCCCGGGACTTCGAGGGGAAAAACCCGGTCTTTATCGGCGTGCTGAAGGGCTGCTGGGTGTTCATGGCTGACCTTGTGCGCAGCGTCACGATTCCCTGCTCCGTGGAATTCATGGCGGTCAAATCCTATGACGGCGCAAACTCCACGGGCGTGGTGCAGATACAGAAGGACCTGAGTGAGAGCATCGAGGGACGGCACATCATCATGGTGGAGGATATTCTGGACACCGGACGCACGCTGAACTATCTGACAAAGTATCTCTCCGCAAGACAGCCCGCATCCATAACCATCGCCACGCTTCTGGATAAGCCCTCCAGACGCAAGGCCCCGGTTGAGGCAAAATACTCATGCTTTGAGGTACCCGATTCGTTTATTGTGGGCTACGGCCTTGATTATAACGAGCGTTACCGCAATATTCCGTACATCGGCGTGCTCAAGCCCGAAATATACAGAGACTAATCCCCGGAAAAGGAAGTGTTTTTTTGAAGCCTAAAAGAAACAAAGGAAGAGATATAGGATTCTATGCGCTGCTTCTGGTGCTGCTGGCGTGCATCATCTTTACCATGACCCGTACCGAGAAGACGGAGGGACTTAAATACTCCGACGTGGTAAAGCTGTTTCAGGATGAAAAGGTGGAATCCTTCGAATATGACGGAACCCGTGATGTGCTGATTCTGCAGGTTCGTGAGGACGGCAGCAACGAGACGAAGGAAGTCAGCGTCAGCATCTACAGCTTCTCTCTGTTCTATAACGATCTGAACGAGCTTATCATGGAGCAGAAGGCTGCGGGCATAATCACGGAATACGAGATATATCAGCCCCAGACCAACTGGTTTGCGCTCATAGTGCCCTACATCATCATGTTCGGCATCATAATACTCTTCTGGTATGTGATGATGAACAAGATGAACGGCGGCGGCGCAGGCGGTGCGGCAGGAAAATTCGGCAAGGCACGCACCAGACTGGGCAGCGAGGAGAAGGAGAAGAAGACCTTCAACGACGTTGCCGGCGCAGACGAGGAAAAGGAGGAGCTGCAGGAGCTGGTTCAGTTCCTGAAGAATCCCAGAAGCTTTACCGCCATGGGCGCACGCATCCCCAAGGGCGTGCTGCTGGTCGGCCCTCCGGGCACCGGCAAGACCCTGCTTGCCAAGGCTGTGGCAGGTGAGGCAGGCGTGCAGTTCCTGTCCATATCCGGCTCCGATTTCGTTGAGCTGTATGTCGGTATCGGCGCAAGCCGTGTCCGTGACCTCTTCGATCAGGCGAAGAAGGTTGCGCCCGCCATCATCTTCATCGACGAGATTGACGCAGTGGGCCGCCAGAGAGGCTCCGGTCTGGGCGGCGGTCACGACGAGCGTGAGCAGACCCTGAATCAGCTCCTTGTGGAGATGGACGGCTTCGGCAATAACGAGGGCGTCATCGTCATGGCGGCAACGAACCGTGCGGACATTCTGGATAACGCTCTGCTCCGTCCCGGACGCTTTGACCGTCAGGTCTATGTGGGACTGCCCGACATAAAGGGCCGTGAGGCGATACTGAAGATACACGCCAGAGGCAAGCCCCTTGCGGAGGACGTTGACCTGAACTCCGTGGCAAAGGGCACACCAGGCTTCTCCGGCGCAGACCTTGAGAACCTCATGAACGAGGCGGCTCTGCTGGCGGTTCGCCGCAAGCACCGCTTTATCACCATGGAGGATTGCGACGAGGCAATACTCAAGGTGGAAATGGGCCCCGAGAAGAAGAGCAAGAAGATGTCCGACAAGGCGAAGCGGCTCACGGCATACCACGAGGCAGGTCACGCCATTGCGGGCAAGTACCTGACCCACACCGATCCCGTACACTATATCACCATCATTCCCAGAGGCATGGCAGGCGGCTTTACCCTCTTCCGTCCTCAGGAGGATCTGGAAAACTTCACCTCCAAGACGGAGATGTTTGAGAACATCGTCATGAGTCTGGGCGGCAGAATAGCGGAGAAGCTCTTCCTTGAGGATATCTCCACGGGTGCCTCGGGTGATATTCAGCAGGCCTCCAATATCGCCAGAAACATGGTCATGCGCTACGGCATGAGCGAGAAGCTGGGACCCATCCTCTACGACAGCTCCGACCACAGCATCTTCATCGGACGTGACTTCGGCACCACCAAGAGCTACTCCGAGGAGACTGCGGGACTGATAGACGAGGAGGTCAAGCGCATCTTTGACGAGGCCTCCGCACTCTGCGAGAAGCTTCTGTCCGAGCACCGTGAGCAGCTCATCGGCGTAGCGGAATACCTGCTTCAGAATGAGAGCATGGAGGGCGAGGTGTTCCACCACTACTGTGAGACCGGCGAGTTTATCGAGCCTAAAAAGGCCGCTCCCAGGGACGACACCATCGAGCGTCCCGCTCGTAAGATAGCCCGCTTCGATAACGACGAGGACTACGTTGTGAAGGCGGACAAGCCCGACGGCGACAAGGTCATTGAGCCCGAAGCCGGAAACGAAGAGAACAGGGAATGACAAGTACGCCTCCTGTCCGGCGGCGCAATATAACCGGGATTCCTCTCCATGCCTGACATGGGGAGGGATTCTCTTTTCTTTTCTCAAACTCTTCATCCTCTCTATCAGTATCAGTATCAGAAACAG
>JABUSQ010000002.1 GCA_021442665.1 Oscillospiraceae bacterium | reverse complement strand
AAAATACCGATGCGTTCATTCGCATCGGTATTTTTATGTTGTAAAGGTTAATGAAAATTAACTGAAATTCTAAGACAGGCAGAAGCGTATCAGTCCTCGATGGAGGCGCTGTACAGCTCATTTGCCTTGAAGCCGGTCTCGGCGGCGGCCCTCTTGCAGGCTGCCTTGCGGGAAAGACCCTCGCTGCGGTATTTTTCCACCAGCGCAAGGGCATCCTCCTGCGTTGCCTCCGCGGTTACAGGGGCGGCACCCTCTATAACCAGCACGAACTCACCTCTGGGCGGTGTCTCCGTGAAATGTGCCACGGCGCCGTCAAGCTCGGTGCGCAGGGTCTCCTCGTGGAGCTTTGTAAGCTCACGGCAGAGAGATATCCGCCGATCGCCGCCGAAGACGCTGCGCATATCCTCCAGCGTCCGCAGAAGCTTGTGAGGCGCCTCGTAAAAAATCATGGTACGCGGCTCGTCCCGCAGGCTCTCCAGATGCTCCCTGCGGCTCTTGCCGGAGACGGCAAGAAAGCCCTCGAAGCAGAATCTCTGAGTCGGCAGACCCGACAGAGCCAGAGCGGAAACAAGCGCAGAGGGCCCGGGGACGGTCAGTACCTCCACGCCGTTTTCGGCGCAGAGCCTCACGATGTCCTCTCCGGGGTCGGATATGGCGGGCATGCCCGCATCCGTCACCAGAGCACAGCTCTCTCCCGCCTCAATACGGGCAAATATCTTAGCACCCGAGGCGTATTTATTGTGCTCGTAGTAGCTGACCAGAGGCTTTCTGATGTTAAAATGATTAAGCAGCTTCAGCGTCACCCGAGTGTCCTCGGCGGCGATGAAATCCACGCTCTCCAGTGTTTCGACGGCTCTCGGGGAAAAGTCCCCCAGATTGCCGATGGGCGTACCCACAAGATAAAGCTTTCCGCTCACGGGCGTTCCTCCCTGTGATAGATTCTCAGTATTTCCCCGGTCTCGCTGCCGTCGGCATTGCGAAGATACAGCGCAGGCAGGATACGGAGCCCGGGACCTCCTCCCCTCCGTGCCTCAATAAGAATCAGGGAGGGCTCCTTCTCCGCACTGTGGGAAACGGTGCGGAGCTTTTTCGGCTCAAGACCGTATTTCCTCAGCAGGCAGAGCACATCCGTAAGCCGCTCCGCCCTGTGTACCATAAAAAATGCGCCCCCCGTGCGGCACAGATACGCCGCTGCCGAGACCGTATCCTCCAGCGTGCAGAGCAGCTCGCCTCTGGCGGCAGCCCGGTCGCCTCTGGGAGAGACGGCTCCGCTGCCCTCGGCAAAATAGGGAGGATTTGACACCACCAGGTCGAATTCACCCGAGGCAAAGAGCCTGCGGTGGTCTCGGATATCGCCCGTCACAATGCGCCCCCGGGAGGACAGACCGTTTTCACGGAGATTTGCCTCGGCAAACCGGGCAGCATCGGGGTTTATCTCCAGCCCCGTCATGCGGAGCTTTTCGGCTCTGACCAGCAGAAGCAGAGGCAGTATACCTGAGCCGCAGCCCAGATCTATGCCCTTTGCGTATCTTTCCGCAGTCACGAAGTCAGCCAGCAGCACGGAATCCGTGCCCAGCCTGAAGTGCTCCGACTGAGCAAACAGGGGGCCACCCTGCCACAGTGAAACAAAATCGCACATACAGACCTCCCCTTCAGCGCAGGACTATGGCTTCGGCGGGACAGGCGACGGCGCATTCTCCGCAGGCGAGGCAGAGCTCCGGGTCTATCACATACCGGGAGTCCGGGTCCAGATACACCGCATCGTTAACGCAGACGCTTCCGCAGCTTCCGCAGGTAATGCACTTTAAGCGGTCGATCTCGTAATACTCCGACACGCAGACCTCGCCCGCCGTGGCTATGGCACCGGCGGGACACTGACCTGCGCAGGCACCGCAGGACAGACAGCGTTCCGCGTCTATCTCAAAATGCTCTCCGCCCATGGCTATTGCCCCTGCTGGACAGTTCTCCGCACAGGCACCGCAGAGGAGACAGGCCGCGGTTATCATGAATGCCATAACATCACTCCCTCACAGGGATTTTATCACATAAGCGGGAAAATGCAAAGAGCAAATGCCGGGCCGGAATAAAAACAGGTCAGTCCGACAGACGGGAAAAGGCCCCCCGACGGGGAGCCTTTTCGTGAATATGTGCGGTGCGGCGTCATTCGCCGAAGTCCGCCTGAATGGCAGTGTCGTAGATATCGGTGACGGCCTTGGAGGGGGCCTTGGAGCAGAGGGCGGCGACCACGGCAGCCACAGCGCCGCAGATGAAGCCCGGGACTATCTCGTAGATGCCGGTAGAGGAGAAGCAGAAGAGCCATACGATGTCCACAAGAGCGCCCACCACAACGCCTGCGCAGGCGCCGGTGTAGTTGAAGCGTCTCCAGAACAGGGAGAGGATGATAACGGGACCGAAGGCGGCGCCGAAGATGCCCCAGGCATTTTCCACCATATTCATGATGGCCTGAGCTCCGCTTCCCTTGGAGGAGGCGATGAAGTATGCCACCACGGAGATGATGACCACGGCAATACGGCCTACCCAGAGAACCTCCTTGTCGCCTGCGTTCTTGCGGATAAGGGGCTGATAGATATCGGAGGTAAAGGAGCTGGAGGCGACCAGAAGCTGAGAGTCTGCGGTGGAGACGGAGGCAGCCATGATAGCCGCCAGCAGGATGCCTGCAATGGCAGGGGGGAAGAGTTTGCGCGCCATGACGATGAATACGGTCTTCTGAGCACCGGCGGTGAGCAACTCCTCGGCCACCATCATGCGGGCATAGTATGCCATGAGGCAGGCAGCTCCGATGGAGAGCACCACCCATACTATGGCGACCACGGAGGACTTCTTCACCATGGAGGGCTTTTCGATGGACATGAAGCGGATGATGATGTGGGGCATGCCGAAGTAGCCCAGACCCCAGCCGAGACCGGAGACAACGTCCTTCCAGGATGCGGAGAAGAGACCGGAGCCGAAGTCGCAGTTCACCACTGCGCCGGAGGCGTCGGTGTACTGGTAAACGGTGCTCAGCGCACTGTAGTCCAGACTCTGGGTCGCCATGACGATGATGGGGACTGCCAGCAGAGCGATGAGCATCAGGATGCCTTGAAAGAAGTCGGTCCAGCAGACGGCCTTGAAGCCGCCGAGGAAGGTGTAGCCGATGATGATGGCACCGTAGATGAGCATTGCGGTCTGCTCTGAGATGCCCGTGAAGAGCATGGTAAATACGGAGGCGCCTGCCACGAAGGCGGAGGCGACGTAAACTGTGAAGGCGATGAGGAAGATCACGGCGCAGATTATCTGCAGGGTCTTCTTCTGAGATGCGAAGCGGTTTGTCAGGTACTGGGGAACGGTGATGGAGTCACCGGCGGCAACGGAGAACTTGCGCAGTCTCTTGGCGCAGATTATCCAGTTTGCGGCGGTGCCCAGAGCCAGACCAATGCCTATCCAGATCTGACCGAAGCCGAAGGCAAGGATGGAGCCGGGCAGACCCATGAGCAGCCATGCAGACATATCCGAGGCCTGCGCACTCATTGCCGTGACCCAGGGGCCTATGCTTCTGCCGCCCAGAAAGTAGTCCTTCTGATTCTTGTTGCTGCCGTTGAAGAAGAATATGAGTCCCACGAAAAACAGGACTATGAAGTAAGCTATAAATACGATTATTTCCGCGTTCATGGTTTGCGACCTCGCTTTTCTGATATGTGCAAATTATAAATGCGCAGTCACGCTTTAACAAGGTGAATTTTCACACTTTGTTCTTGATTTTTTCATTTTTTGCGATATAGTATAAATATTATTAATAGAAATAATATAATCATGAAAAATATTTATATAAAGAGGTCAATATGAACATATCCAGGTACGAAACCTTGGCTAAAGTGATAGAATTGGGCTCCATGACAAGGGCGGCAGAGGCTCTGGGTTGCACTCAGTCCGCCGTCAGCCACGCCATCGGCAGTCTTGAGGAGGAGTTCGGCTTTTCCGTGCTGACCCGCTCCAGGGCGGGAGTGAGGCTCACGGACAACGGCATGCGCATCATGCCCTCCATACGCAGTATATTAAATTATGAAGAGCAGCTCCGCCAGACAGTGTCCTCCATCGTGGGCATAGACTCAGGCACGGTGCGCATCGGAGCCTTTACCTCCGTGGCAGTGCATTGGCTGCCGGGGGTGATAAAGAAGTTTCAGCACGACTATCCCAAGGTGGACATAAAGCTCCTGACAGGGGACTATTACGATGTGGAGGAGTGGCTGGAGGCCGGCATGGTGGATCTGGGCTTTGTCACTGTACCCAACAGACTCAGCATGGAGTGCCGTGCGCTTATGGAGGACAGGCTCTTTGCCATACTCCCCAACGACCACAAATTTGCCTCCTACCCGAAATTTCCGCTGGTGGAGTGCGAGACAGAGGCCTTCATCACCCTGCTGGAGACCTCAAACCACGACGCGCGCCGTGCTCTGGATGCGGCGGGCATAAAGCCCAATATCAAATTTTCCACCAAGGATGACTACGCCATCATCGCCATGGTGGAGCAGGGACTGGGCATCAGCATCATGCCGGAGCTTCTGCTGAAGGGCAGGCACGACAACCTGAAGATCAAGGAGCTTGTGCCCCCCTCAAAACGTACCATAGGCCTTGCCATACCCGAGGCAAGCCGTCACAGCCCCGCCACCCGGAAATTTGCCGATTACATAATAAAATGGGTCACGGAGGAAAAATAATCGGGAAATTATCAATAAAATCACAAATTTATATCCCCCATGGGGGCTTGTGCGGTGTAATTCTCTGCTGTATTATTCAATTAAAGTATTCTTCAAAAGGGAGGGACTCACCGTGCATATGGCAGACGCTCTCATAGCTCCCGCAGTTGCCGCAACCATGTACTCCGCCTCGGCGGTGACGGCAGGCGTATGTGTACACAAGCTCCGCAGGGAGGATGCTCCTCAGAAGCTCCCCGCCATGGCGGTCATGTCCGCACTGGTCTTTGCGGGTCAGATGATAAACTACACAATCCCCGGTACGGGCTCCTCGGGCCATCTCTGCGGCGGACTGCTGTTGACGGGCATACTGGGTCCCTATGCGGGCTTCCTGTCCATGGTGGTAATACTGCTTATACAGGCTCTGTTTTTCGCCGACGGCGGTCTGCTGGCGCTGGGGGCGAATATATGGAACATGGCATTCTACGGCTGCTTTGCGGGGTATTTCCTCATATACCGGCCGATAATGAAGAGCAGACTCTTCTCCGCCCGGGGCGACAGAGGCTCTGCCCGTATAAAGCTCATCCTCGCCTCCGTGCTGGGCTGTGTTCTGACTCTGCAGCTGGGAGCCTTCTCCGTGGTTCTGGAGACAAGCGCATCGGGTATCACGGAGCTGCCCTTCGGAGCCTTCGTAGCCGTCATGCAGCCCATTCACCTTGCCATCGGTCTTATCGAGGGTCTTATCACCTCGGCGGTGCTTATCTTTGTGTATGAGGCCCGCCCTGAGCTTCTGCCCGACGTGAGAAGCGGGGAAGGGGAGGCAAAGGCCTCGCTGAAAAGCACCCTGCTGGTGCTGACTCTGGTGGTCGCCGTGGTTGGCGGAGGTCTTTCTCTGGTGGCAAGCGACAATCCCGACGGTCTTGAGTGGAGCCTTTTCGGCAATGCCGAGGCGGGCTATTCCGAGAACATGGGACTCAGCGAGGAGGACTTCGGCGTTCACAGCTCCGCCGCGGACAAGGCTGCGGAGATACAGAACAGCACGGCGATACTCCCCGATTACAGCCTTTCCTCAAATCCCGACAGCGCCGCAGGCACATCCCTTTCGGGACTTGTGGGCTCTGCCGTGGTTGCCGGGCTTACGGTTCTGATTTGCCTCTTAGGCGGCTTCTTCCGCAAAAAGAACCGCTGTGCAAATAGCTGACAGCCCCTTCAATTAATCGGAAAAGGGTATCTTTAAGGATACCCTTTTTACGCATCCTCACGGGAGATAATCATGAACAAAGCGTCTCAGGCCCGCACGGAGCTTCTGAATATGGAGGAGCTTGCCTCAGGGACTTCCTTTATCCACGGACTGCATCCTCTGACGAAGCTGCTCGTCACAATTCTATATATCATTGTCTGCGTTTCTTTCCCGAAATACAGCCTCAGCGGACTTGCGGTCATGGTTCTGTACCCGGTCTTCGTGTATCAGGCAAGCGGCATACCCGTCAGCACCTGCTTCTACAAGCTCCGCTTCGTTCTGCCGCTGGTAATGGCGGTGGGCGTTGTGAATCCCTTTCTGGACACCGCTCCGCTGCTGTACATAGGCGGTCTTGCGGTGCGGGGCGGTGTGGTATCCATGCTGACGCTCATGCTCAAGGGCGTGTTTGCCCTTATGGCGAGCTTTATCCTTATCGCCACCACCAAGGCGGACGCCGTCTGCGCCGCTCTGCGAAAGCTGCACATCCCCGACATAATCGTCACTCTGTTTCTGCTGACCTACCGCTATATCTCCGTGCTCATCGAGCAGGTGGCGGTAATGAGCGATGCCTACGCTCTCCGTGCCCCCAATCAGAAGGGCATCCACATCTCCGCCTGGGGCTCCTTTCTGGGGCAGCTTCTCCTGCGGAGCATGGACAGAGCCACGGAGCTGTATCAGAGCATGCAGCTTCGGGGCTTCAGGGGGGAGTTTTTCTATGCCGATACGGCTCCCGCAGCCCTTCGGGACGCAGTCTTTGCCATAGCTTCCGCCACTCTGTTTTTTACGGCGCGGTATGTGGATATCGCCTCGGCCATCGGCGGTCTGTTTATGTGAGGTAAGGTCATGATAGAGTTTAAAAATGTGTCATTCGAGTATGAAAACGGTCATAAGGTGCTGAACAGCGTGAGCTTTTCCGTTGCCGACGGTGAATCCGTGGGTCTTATCGGAGCCAACGGCGCGGGTAAATCAACGCTGATGAAGATACTGCTGGGGCTTCTGCCCTATGAGGGCGAGGTCACGGTGGACGGGCTGAGGGTGGAGAAGAAGAATCTGCCCGAGCTGCGGCGGAAGCTGGGCTTTGTCCTGCAGGACTCCGACAATCAGATGTTCATGCCCACGGTGTACGAGGATATGATGTTCGCCCCCAGAAACTATGGGCTCTCCAAGGTGGAGGCCGAGGAGAGGGTGGACGGGGTGCTTGCCCGTCTGGGACTGACGGAGCTTAAGCACCGCTACAATCACAAGATATCCGGCGGCGAAAAGCGCATGGCCGCCATCGCCACCGTCCTTGCCATGGAGCCGGAGGTAATGATAATGGACGAGCCCTCCACGGCGCTGGATCCTCTGAACCGGCGCACGGTCATAAACACCGTGAACGGGCTCGGCATGACCAAGCTCATCGCCTCCCACGACCTTGACATGATACTGGACACCTGCACCCGGGTCATACTCCTTCACGGCGGAGAGCTTGCCGCCGACGGCTCCGCCGATGTGATACTGCGTGACCGGGAGCTGCTGGAGGCTCACCGCATGGAGCTGCCCTTCTGCCTTGCGGGAAGAATATGAAGCCCCGGTGCAGAGAAATTAAAAAACAGGTACATACGTACCTGTTTTTTTATCGGAAAATGCGGTTTTGTTCTCACTTTCTCCTGCCGGAGACCAGCAGAAGCAGACGCAGGAACTGCATCAGCGTCACGGCGAGAGCCGCAACATAGGTCAGGGCGGCGGCGGAGAGGGTCTTTTTCGCACCCTGAAGCTCATCGCCCACCAGAAGGCTGTCCGCCTCGATGCAGCTCAGAGCACGGCGGCTGGCGTTGAATTCCGTAGGCAGGGTCACAAGTTGGAACACCACGCAGATACCGAAGAGAGCGCAGCCCAGATAGGCGATGCTGACAAAGACCTGACCCACGGAGGACAGGGCGATTCCTACAATGATAAGGGGGATGGAGAGCTTGGAGCCGATGTTCGTCACGGGGACGATGGCAGTGCGTATCTTCACCGGGGCATAGCCCACGGCGTGCTGTATGGCGTGACCCGTCTCGTGGCAGGCAACGCCGATGGCGGCGGTGGAGGTGCTTCCGTAGACGCTGTCGGAGAGACGGATGACATTGCTCCCGGGGTCGTAATGGTCGGTGAGATTGCCTGAGATGTGCTCGATACGGACATTTGTCAGCCCGTTTCTGTCCAGCACGAAGCGTGCCGCCTGAGCGCCGGTTATGCCCCTGCGGGTGTACTGCCTGCTGTACTTCTCAAAGGTGCTGTTCACCCTTGAGGACGCCCACATGGAAAACAGAACCGCAGGCAGCACCAGTATGATATAGCTCCAATCCATATACATTATAATTCCACTCCTTCCAGTTTAAGCAGATATCTCTTTTTGTCAAGACCTCCGGCGTAACCCGTGAGGTCTCCGCCCGAGCCCACCACACGGTGGCAGGGCAGAATGATTGCGATGGGATTTCGGTTGTTGGCTCCGCCCACAGCACGGCAGGCCCTGGACTTTCCTATTCTTGCGGCGAGCTGCCCGTAGCTTACGGTTTCGCCGTAGGGTATCCTCCTCAGTTCATGCCACACGGTCTGCTGGAATTCCGTCCCCGCGGGCTCCAGAGGAAGGTCAAATTCCCTGCGGACGCCTGAAAAATACTCCCCGAGCTGACGCTCCGCCTCAAGCAGCAGGGGAGAGGGCTCCTCCCGGGGAGCCTCACCGAAGCCGAGCCCGGTGACGGCGCTGTCGGTGCCCCGCAGGCACATTTTTCCCAGCGGGGTGTCGATGCTGTGAGTGTAAGTCCTCATATATCCACCTTCAGGTTGTCAAGACCGTTGGCTTCGAACTCCGTAAGGTAATCCTCCATGCGTTCGGCAACGGCGGCGAGGTCTCCCGGCTCGGCGGGGCCAAGCCCCAAATCCCGCCGGGCGAGTTCCTCTGCCAGTATATCAAAGAATACCGCATCCTCGTAATCGGCGATGGCCTCGTGTATGCCGCCCTCCTCAAAGGCACGGGAGGGACGGCAATGCCCCCGGTAATTACTCACAAGGGCAGGCATGCCGGTGGTTTTGCAGAGGGAAAAAAGCTTTTCCTCCAGCAGGTCGTAATCCTCAAAACGGTCGTCCCCACGGGTGGAATTCAGCACCCAGTTACCGATATAGACCATGTCCAGCAGCCTGCGGAATTCCTTCAGAGTGAGCTCTATGTTCAAATCCGTCGCCTCCCATGAATCGTATGCTTTTATTATAGCAGAAAGCCGCCGTTTATTCCATAGTATTTTACTCTTGTTTTTTTTGAAGGTTTGGCATATTATATATAAGTTAACTTATAATGGAGACATATGGCTATGGATGACAGACCTGTTGGTATATTCGATTCGGGGCTGGGAGGACTCACCGCCATGCGGGAGCTGCGCAGACTTCTGCCCGATGAAAGTGTAATATATTTCGGCGACACGGGACGTATGCCCTACGGCGGCAGACCCCGGGAGGAGATCCGCCAAATGGCGGAGCAGAACCTCGATTTCATGGAGGGCTTTGACGTAAAGGCCATTCTGGTCGCCTGCGGCACCATATCCTCCAATGCGGCGGATATTCTGGAAAGCTGCGAGACAAAGACGGTGGGCGTGCTCCTGCCCGGCGTGCGGGAGCTGTGCCGGACGGGGAAAAAGCGTCTGGGCGTCATAGCCACAGCCACCAGCATAAAAAGCGGCGCGTTTCAGCGTGAGATATCGGCGCTTGCGCCCGAGGCAGAGCTCACGGCGGCGGCATGTCCCGAATTCGTGCCCCTTATCGAGAGCGGACATTTTGCCGCAGACGACCCCTTGGTCAGAGAGGCGGTGGAGCGGAGTCTTGCACCGCTGAAGCAGGCGGGGGTCGAGGCACTGCTGCTGGGCTGCACCCACTTCGGTATCATCGCCGACGCCATAGCCGCTTATCTCGGCGGTGAGGTCATTCTGGTGGGAGCCGCAGAGGCCGCCGCGCAGGAGCTCTGCGCCTACCTTCGGGACAGTGACATGACAAATCCCTTCGGCGGTGAGGAGTTTTTCTTCACCAGCGGAAGTCTTGACGGCTTTGAGGCCCTTGCTCCCGTGATGCTGGGGGGCTTTCTCAGAGGAGAGGTCAGCTTCCGTGATCCCGAGCCCGTGGAGGTGGATTGATGAAGGCTGTCATCACCGTGACGGGGATTCAGAATCTGGAGAACACCGGCGACGACAGCATCGAGCTGGTCACCGACGGAGTATATATGCGCATCGCCGACGGCTATGCCGTGAAGTATCTCGAATCGGAGCTGACGGGGTTGGCGGGAACCACCACCACGGTGGAGGTCACCTCCTCGGGAGTCGTGGTGGAGCGCAGAGGAACCCTGAATATGCGCATGGAATTCAAAGAGGGCTGCAGAACGGGCTTTCTTTACGAGACTCTCTACGGCGCGGCGACCCTGGGCTTTGAGACCCGCAGGATAGTGTCGGAGCTCGGAGACAGAGGCGGGAGCCTGAGCATCGACTATGTGGTGAATATGGAGCACGCCGTGGTGGGAATAAACAAGCTCTGCATGAGCGTAAAACCTAAAGAAACGAGGCAGAATATATGAATATGGTACAGAAGGCCAAGGAGCAGGTGGGCGCTCTTGTGAACGCCGCATATCTCAAAGCGGCAGAAGCCGGGGAGCTTCCCGCAGGAGTCACTCTAAACGGCAGTGTGGAGATACCCAAGGACACGGCAAACGGAGATTATGCCGCAAACTTTGCCATGGCCAGCGCAAAGCTTCTGCGGATGCAGCCCCGAAAGGCGGCGGAGACTCTGGTGAAGCACATGGAGCTGGAGGGCTCGTGGTTTGAGGAGGTCTCGGTGGCCGGGCCCGGCTTTATGAACTTCCGCATGGGAAGCAAGTGGTACGGCGACGTGCTTAAAAACGTCTGTGCCGAGGGCGACAGCTACGGCCGTGACGATTTCGGCAGGGGCAAAAGGGTCATGGTGGAGTTCGTGTCCGCAAACCCCACGGGCCCCATGCACATGGGCAATGCCAGAGGCGGAGTGCTGGGCGATGCGCTGGCGTCGGTTCTGGACTGCGCAGGCTTCGAGGTGTGGCGTGAGTTCTACGTCAACGATGCGGGCAACCAGATCGAGAAGTTCGCCTCCAGTATCGAGGCCCGCTGCCTGCAGCTTGCTCTGGGGGAGGACGCGGTTGAGTTCCCCGAGGACGGCTACCACGGCGATGATATAAAGGAGCTGGCGGCGCTCTTCACGGAGCGGTACGGCAGGGAATGGATGGATATGCCCACGGAAGAGCGTCACCGCCGGATGGCCGCCTTCGGTCTGGAGCACAATCTTCCCAAAATGAAGAGCGACCTCTGCCGCTACGGCATAAACTACGACGAGTGGTTCTTCGAGTCCTCTCTCCACAGCTCCGGCTACGTTGCCGAGACCGTGGAAAAGCTCACGGAAAACGGCTTCACCTACGAAAAGGACGGTGCGCTGTGGCTGAAGACCTCCGAGATAATAGGCGGAAAGCTCCGGGCTGCAGGCAAAAAGGAGGAGGATATCGCAAAGCTGGAGCTGAAGGACGATGTGCTTCGCAGAGGCAACGGCTTCTACACCTACTTTGCCGCAGATATCGCCTACCACCGCAATAAATTCGAGCAGCGGGGCTTTGACAAGGTCATCAATATCTGGGGCGCAGACCATCACGGTCACGTTGCCCGTCTCAAGGGAGCCATGGACGCTCTGGGGCTGGACGGCGAGAACCGCCTTGACGTTGTTCTCATGCAGCTTGTGAAGCTCACCCGTGACGGTCAGGTGGTGCGCATGTCCAAGCGCACGGGCAAGGCGATATCTCTCAGCGACCTGCTGGACGAGGTTCCCGTGGATGCCGCCAGATATTTCTTCAACTCCCGCCCGGACTCCCCGGTGGAGTTTGATCTGGATCTTGCCGTGCGGCAGGACAGCGAAAACCCGGTGTACTATGTGCAGTACGCCCACGCAAGGATATGCACCATGCTTTCCGCCGTGGGCAGAGCCGTACCCGAGGCGGACGCCGCAGACCTCAGCCTTCTGAGCACCGAGCAGGAGAAGGAGCTGATAAAGCAGATAGCGGCGCTGCCGGAGGAGCTGCGCGTTGCCGCCAGAGACTACGACCCCAGCCGGGTAAACAAGTACGTCACGGAGCTTGCGGCACGCTTCCACCGCTTCTACACCGTGTGCCGCATCAAGGACGCAGAGCCGGAGCTTATGGACGCACGGCTCGTGCTGGCAGACACGGTGCGGAGGGTCATCGCCATCTCACTGGGCATCATCGGAGTGTCGGCACCTGAGAAAATGTGATAAACGCAGTCCTGCGCTGAGGAAGAGGGCACGGCAGAGCCGTGCCTTCTTCGCATATT
>JABUSQ010000206.1 GCA_021442665.1 Oscillospiraceae bacterium | reverse complement strand
CCGGTCCCGCCCAGAGAGCGCAGCCGCTCCACCTTCTCCGTGAAATCCAGCACCATGCCTGCCTGCAGCCTCATTACAGCCACGCAGTCGTTCAGCAGCTCCGAGCGCTGAATGTAAAAGTCGCTGAGAGCGAGAGCGTCCTCCGTGGGCATTCCCCCCCGTATGGCGGCTCTGGACACCAGCGTCGCAGTACACACAAGGATATTCTTCTGCTGGCGCAGAGCATCGTGAGCCATGGTGCCCGCTCTCCCCGCAGACGGAGCCTTCATCATGGCGCGGATGGCATCGGTGCGGCCGAGCTCCACGTTTGACAGGAGCTCCTGCTCCATATCGTAGGTGTTGTGGTTCTGAGTCTCGTCCGTCTCCGCAGCAGGAGGTGACGGCATCGGCTCGTCCCCGGTGAGAAGGATGTCGCCCACGGATTTCTTCTCGCCGTTTATGAAGTAGTCGAAGGTGCAGAGAATCTGCAGAAAATTCCTCAGAGGATAGCCCGGAATGGCACGGAGATAGTTCAGCAGCTCCGTATCACGGCTCATGGGCTCGCCTATGGCACGGAGTATGTCCCTCGCCCGGGTTCTGTCCGCCGTGACCTGCGGTACGGGACCGAGGATGAAGCTCACCGGCTCCTCCTTCACCCGGAAAAGCCCGAAAAGCAGAAACTGCTCCGTGAGATAAAAGCTCACCGTTTCCGAGGAACGGAAGATATTTTTCTCCTCTAAAATGGCAAGATCGGGCTTGAATTTATTGGGATGGAACAGCTTTTGAAAACGCTCCTCCCGATACAGCCTCACGGGTATGCCGGAGAGGGTTGACAGGGTAGCCGCCATATAATCATAGTCCACCGCCATATTTTATCACCTCAGCAGAAAATTACAGCACTATTATATAACATATAACACAGCCGTGCAAGACGCAGAGCAAGCAAAAACTGTAAGATAAGAGCATAGACTGTCAGAAGGAGAAAGCATCATGACCGATACATCAAAAAAATACGGAGCAAGACTGCCCGCAACAAGGATAAGCGACGACAAGGTCAGAGCCAAGGAGAAATGGCTGGGCTATCTGCTGGGCCCGGCGGGCGCGCTTCTGCTCAATGCCGTGCTCGCCACTTATCTGAACGTTTACTACACCGACGTGCTGGATCTCACGGGGGTCTGGGGCGGAGCGTTTCTTGTGGTGTTCCCCATTGTGAGCAAGATAATCGACGCCGTGACCAACATCGTCATGGGTTATATCATCGACCGCACCCACACAAAGGAGGGGAAGGCAAGACCCTGGCTGCTGCTCTCCGCACCGCTGCTGGCGATAACAGGCGTGCTGCTGTTCACCGTGCCCAAGGCAAGCCAGACCGTGCAGGTCATCTGGGTCATGGTCAGCTATAACCTTTTCTACTCCTTTGCATATACCATATTCAATATGAGCCACAATCTTATGGTGCCGCTGTCCACCCGTGACACCACCGCAAGAGGCGGGCTGAGCGTGTTCAATCAGATCGCCACCATAATGATGGGCGGCATCCTCGTTGCCCTCGTCTTCCCCATGGTCATTATGCCCATGCTCGGAGTGGATCAGAGCAAGTGGATAGGGCTCATGTCCGTCCTCGCCGTCCTCGCGCTGCCGCTGACGCTGCTGGAGTACTTCTTCACCAAGGAGCGTGTCACGCTGGAGACGCAGGAAGAGGAGAAGCAGGAGGACGTAGCCTTTTCAAAGCAGCTCAAGGCCATCTTCACCGACAAATACATGATACTCATATACATCTACTTCCTTATCTACACGGTGGGCGGATGTATAAAAAATGTGAGCCTCGTGTACTACTGCAATTATGTTCTCGGAACCTATAACGACGGTATTACACAAACTCTGGTTTCCACAATCGGCGGCATTCCCATGGGCATCGGCATCTTTGCCGTGTGGCCTCTGGCGAAGAAATTCGGCAAGCGCAATGTGACGCTTTGGGGCTTTGTGCTCTATGCCGTCGGCAGTGCTGTCTGCTGGTTCAGTCCTCGAAATATGGTGGTTGTACTTATAGGTCAGTTTATTAAGAACATGGGTGGTCTGCCCTGCGCCTATGTGTTTATGGCTCTGTTTGCGGATGTTCTCGACCACATGGAGTGGAAAACCGGCTTCCGTGCCGACGGGCTTGCCATGTCCGTATACAGCATCATCGCCGTTGCCATGGTCGGTGTTGCGCAGGGTATCTTCAACGGCCTGCTGGCGAAGACGGGCTATGTTGCCCCCTATTTTGACGCCGCAGGCAATCTCATAGCCGTGCAGAGCGAGGCGGTGCAGAAGGTCATAACCTTCGGCTTCGTGGGTCTTGAGGTGTTTACGGGCATCGCCCTTGCGGCACTGCTCATCTTCCTCAACGTTGAGAAGGATATCGGCAGAAAGCAGGAGGAAATCAGGCTGAGGCGGAATGCGAGTAATTAATTAAGAAGAAAACATTATGAAAATTAAGAAAAAAAGGATTATTATCTTACTTTGTGCCGCCGCTGCGGTGACGGCGTGGATTGCCTTCTGTGGCTATCAGTGGTGCTGGGGACCTTTTTCCCTGCTGCACGATATAAAGACAAACAACCACCCCGGGAACGCCCCGGTCTACGGTTTGGAGAACACCGAGCGTCTGCCGGACAGCCCGCTCCGTGGAAAAACCGTGGTTTTTCTGGGCTCCTCTGTAACCTGCGGTTCTGCCTCCGGCGGAGTTTCCTTTGCAGATTATCTGGCCGTCCGTCATGACTTTCATTCTATAAAAGAGGCAGTGCCGGGCACCACGCTGGTGGATACCGGCGCGAGCTCCTACATCTCCCGCTTGGACAGGCTGGAGACGGACAAGGCAGACCTGTTCATCTGCCAGCTTTCCACCAACGATGCCACGCAGAACATTCCTCTGGGTGCGGTAAGCGAGAGCTTTGAGCCGGCAGCCTTCGACACCTCCACCGTGGCCGGAGCCATTGAATATATCCTCGCTTCTGCCCGGCAGCGCTGGGACTGCCCGGTGGTGTTCTACACCAACCCCCGGTATGACAGCGAAGCCTATGGGGACATGGTGGCGCTTCTTGAGGAAATTGCGGGCAAATGGGACATTTATGTCATTGATTTTTGGAATGATGCCCCCTTTAATGACCTGTCCGCCGAGGAACGCTCGCTCTATATGGCAGACGCCATTCATCCCACACAGGCGGGCTACTCCCTTTGGTGGATGCCGAAAATGGAAGAGGTTATGTTGGCCGCCGCGGAGGGCTGAGGTATGCTGAGTATACAGGCTCTTTCGGTAAATCTGGCCATTAAGGCCATGGCCGCAAAGCGAGATTCGGGTCCTAAGGATTACCTTGCGGAGCGAAAAGAAAACGCTGAAAAAAGCACGGTAAATATAAAAAAGTGCATACATTGTGAACAGCTCATTTTGGCAGGGATCCGTGCCGAAAAGCTGACGGGACGGAAAAACAACGGCAAGACAGTGCTTTACCTTCACGGCGGCGGCTTTACCTCCGGATCTGCCGCGGAACGCCGGCGGCTCACCCAGGCGCTGGCCGGCCGATACGGCTATGCTGTCATCGCTCCCGACTATCGCCTGTCTCCGGAGCACAAATGGCCCTGTCAGCTGGAGGACTGCTGCACCTTTTACCGCTCTCTGCTGGAAAGCGGCTGCGACCCTGAGAAGCTTATCTTTATGGGCGAAAGTGCCGGAGGGACCCTGTGTCTGTCCCTGGCTCTGCGGCTGCGGGACGAGGGACTGCCTCTGCCCCGGGCCATTGCCGTGTTCTCTCCATGGACAGACCAGACCGGGCTGCTGCCCAGTCACACCGGAAATGCGGCATCGGATGATATGGTACGGGGTCTGTTTGATGAAGAGCATTACCGGGCTGAGTTTGGGGAAAAGCCCGTTTTGGAGGAGCTTAAAGCACCTTTGGTATCACCTCTGTACGGGGACTACGCCGGTCTGCCTCCCATCTTCATGTCGGCTTCGGACAGTGAAATGCTGTATGACGATTCCGTGCTTCTCTATGAGAAGCTGAAACAGGCAGGGCACAGGGCTGCCATACAGGTAAAGCATAATCTCTGCCACGCCTGGCCGACCTTTTCCTTCCTGCCGGAAGCAGGGCAGACACTGAAAGAAATGCAGAGCTTCTTCAAAAAGGAGAGTATCCTATGAAAGCAATCAACCTTTATACCGAGTATCTGAAAAATCCCCTCGGCATTGACATCACCGAGCCCCGCCTGTTCTGGAACTGCGAGGGCGGAATCAGGCAGAGTGCCTATCAGCTCGTTGCCGAGGTAAACGGCAGTCCTGCATGGGACAGCGGCAAGGTGGAAAGCTCCTCCATGCGCTGCGAATGGGGCGGACAGAGGCTCGGAAGCCGTGACCGTGTAAGCTGGCGTGTGCGGCTCTGGGATGAAAACGGAATGCCCGGAGAGTGGACGGAGGCAGGCTTTGAAATGGGTCTGCTGAGAAAATCCGACTGGCAGGCGCGGTGGATAACCGGGAACTATACGCCAAAGACCCGACGTAATATACTCCGCCCATACACGGGCGGAAAGGCGGAGCGCTATCCCGTAGACTGCTTCCGAAAGGTGTTCACTGCCGGAGAAATCAGCAAAGCACGGCTTTACATCACCGCCTGCGGACTCTATGAGGCACGCATAAACGGGGAGCGGGTCGGAGCCTTCGTCATGGCGCCGGGCTACACCGACTACCGGAAGCGTGTGCAGTATCAGACCTATGACGTGACGGCGCTTCTGCGCAGGGGCGAAAATGTCCTCAGCGTTCAGCTTGCCGATGGCTGGTACAGGGGAAGCGTGGGCGCATGGGGCTGCCTGTGCGAGTACGGCTATGAGACAAAGCTGCTGGCGCAGCTGGAGCTGACCGACGCAGAGGGAAGGAGCGCCTGCATCTGCACCGACGGCACATGGCAGTGGTCAGACGACGGCCCCATACGCTTTGCCGACAACAAGGACGGCGAGCTTTTCGACGCCCGCATGGAGCCGGGCTATTCCGGGAAGGCAAAGCTCACGAGCCACAAGGTCCTTCCCACGGCATCAAACAATGTCCCCGTCACGGAGCACGAGACCTTCAAGCCCACGGTCATCACCACGCCCTCCGGCAAAACCGTGCTGGATTTCGGGCAGAACATCGCGGGCTATGTAGCCTTTGAGCTTACCGCCCGTGCCGGACAGCGGGTCTTCCTCCGCTTCGGTGAGCTTATGGACAAAAACGGGGAATTTACGCAGAAAAACATTCAGGTCAGCCGCAAGGGACACACCTCACCGCTTCAGCAGGTGGAGTATATCTGCCGTGAGGGGCTGAATACATATAAAACCGCCTTTGCCGTCTTCGGCTTTCGGTACGTGCTGCTGGAAACCGACACAGCGTGGCAGCCCGGGGCTTTTACCGCCGTTGCGGTATATTCGGACATGGAACGCACGGGCTTCTTTGACAGCTCCAACGAGCTTCTGAACAAATTCGTTGAGAATACCCTGTGGTCGGCGAAGAACAATTTTCTCGACATTCCCACGGACTGCCCTACAAGAGAACGCCACGGCTGGACAGGGGACGCTCAGATTTTCTACATGACCTCGGCGTATCTGCTGGACTGTACGGCGTTCTGGAGGAAATACCTGCTGGACGTGTACGACTGGCAGAAGAAGGACGGCAGGCTGCCCCAGATAGCGCCCTGCGGAGGAACGGATTTCTTCATGGCAACCATGAACGGCTCCGTGGGCTGGTCGGATGTGGGCATCTTTACACCCTACCGAATGTGGAAGCTCACGGGGGACAGGTCGATTCTGCTCCGCCACTACGAGGGCATGAGAGCCTTTGCGGAGTTCGAGATCTCCCGCTGCGGTCCCCGCTTTGACATTTACTCCGTCTACGCCAAACGGGTACACATGGCGAGAGCCGATAAGAAATATCTGGTCAACAGCGGACAGTCCTACGGCGAATGGGCGGAGCCTGCGGATGTGCACCCCAACGACTGGAAGGACATCGTCGCGCCCCACCCGGAGGTATCCACGGCCTATACGAGCTATGTGCTGGGGCTCATGGCGGAGATAGCTGAGGAGCTGGGAAAGAGGGCGGACGCAGAGCGTTTTTCGGAATACGCGAAAAACTGCCGTGAGGCATATATCAGTCTGCGCCGCACGAAGGAATATCCTCTGGAAACCAAACGGCAGGCGGAGCTTGTGCGCCCGCTGTACATGGAACTCTTTGATGAAGAGGACAGAAAAGAAGCGGAGAAAAAGCTCATAAGACTCCTTGAGGACTACGGCTGGAGGCTGGGCACGGGCTTTCTGTCCACGCCGCTCATACTCTATGTGCTGGCGGACATAGATATCGAAGCCGCCTACAGACTGCTGGAAAACGAGGAGATGCCGGGCTGGCTGTACATGCCGAAAAACGGAGCCACCACCATCTGGGAAAGCTGGGAGGGTACGGAGGCTCAGGGCGGCATAGCATCCCTGAACCACTATTCCAAGGGCTCCTGCGTGGAATGGCTCTTTGAGGGGATGTGCGGCATCCGCACAGCAGGCGAAAACCGCTTTATCATCGCTCCCCGCCCCGGCGGCACCTTCACCCGGGCGGCGGCGGAATACCGGAGCATCTACGGCAGGGTGAAAAGCTCATGGAGCCGTGAAAACGGAGCTTTGCGCTACAGTGTCACCGTTCCCGCAAACTGCACGGCGGCGCTGAGGCTTCCTGACGGCAGAGAGGAAGAACTGACGGCGGGAGAATACGTCTTTTAAGGAATAATGCAATGGATATTGAGAGCATTTTGAACAGAATGACCCTTGAGGAGAAAATAGCCGTCTGTGACGGGCAGAACTTCTGGATGACCCGTGAGGTGCCGGAGTTACCCGCCGTGTTCATGTGCGACGGCCCCCACGGACTGCGAAAGCAGGAGCTGAAGGAAGGCGACGGCGCGGACATGCTGGGTATCAACAAGTCCCTCCCGGCAACCTGCTTTCCCACGGCAGTGACAAGCGGCGCAAGCATGGACGCGGAGCTGCTTGAGCGCATAGGTGAGGCCGTGGGCGAGGAGGCGGCGGCTCTGGGCGTGGGTCTGGTGCTGGGGCCGGGCGCGAATATAAAGCGCAATTCCCTCTGCGGAAGAAACTTTGAGTATTTCAGCGAGGACCCCGTGGTCAGCGGAAAAATGGCGGCGGGCTTCATCCGGGGTCTGCAGAAAAACGGCACCGGGGCAAGTCTGAAGCACTTTGCCTGCAATAATCAGGAGCTGTCCCGCTTTACCTCGGACAGTGTGCTGGACGAGCGCAGCCTGCGGGAGATATACCTCACCGGCTTCGAGATAGCAGTGAAGGAGGGAAAGCCCGCCACGGTGATGTGCTCCTACAATAAAATTAACGGTGTCCACACCTCGGACAACAGTCGGCTGCTTACCGATGTTCTGCGGAAGGAGTGGGGCTTCGACGGGCTTGTGCTCACCGACTGGGGCGCAATGAGCGACCGCATTGAGGGCTTCCGCGCGGGCTGCGACCTCAATATGCCCGGCGGCAGCAACTATATGGGCTCTGCCTGCGCTAAGGCAGTGCGCAGCGGAGAGCTGCCGGAGGAGGACGTGGATAAATGCGCCCGTCGGGTGCTGAGCCTCTTAGCAAGAGCCGCCGAGGCTCGAAAGGATAATAAGGATAATAAAGAATTTGACGCAGACGCTCACCACGAGCTTGCCCGGGAGGCTGCCGAGAGCGGCGCGGTGCTTCTGAAAAACGATGGCATCCTGCCTCTGAGGGAGAACAGCCGTGTGGCTCTTATCGGAGCCATGGCGAAGAATCCCCGTTATCAGGGCACGGGCTCAAGTCATATCAATCCCACAAGGCTTAGCTCTCCCCGCGATGCAATGCCGGAGCTTGCCTATGCGCCGGGCTGCGACGACAGGGGAGATACCACGGAGGAGCTTCTCCGTGAGGCTGCAGAGACTGCGAAAAATGCCGATGCGGCGGTCATCTTTGCGGGACTTCCCGAGAGCTGGGAGTCCGAGGGCTTTGACCGGGAGAGCATGAGAATGCCCGGGGGTCAGCTCCGCATGATAGACGCAGTGTGCGAGGCAAATGAAAACACGGTGGTGGTGCTGTGCTGCGGCAGCCCCGTGGAATGTCCCTGGGCGGATAAGGTCAAGGGCATACTCTATATGGGTCTGGGTGGTCAGGCCATGGGCGAGGCGGCGAGAAACCTCCTCTTCGGCAGGGCAAATCCCTCGGGCAGACTCACGGAGAGCTGGCCGTACAAATACGGTGACTGCCCGAGCAGTGACTGCTGGGGGACAAAGGACGCCATGTACATGGAGGGCGTCTATGTGGGCTACCGCTATTACGAGAAGGCGGGCGTACCCGTCCGATGGAGCTTTGGCCACGGACTCAGCTATACGGGCTTTGAATACTCCGACCTTAAAATTAACGGCAGAAGCGTCAGCGTCACCGTGAAGAACACAGGAGAGCTGGAGGGCTCGGAGACCGTGCTGCTCTATGTTGCTCCGCCGGAAAACAGCGGATACAGACCCCTCCGTGAGCTGAAGGGCGTAAGGAAGCTGCGGCTTGCGGCAGGAGAGAGCGGGACTGCGGAATTTCAGCTGGACGACCGCTGCTTTGCCGTGTGGCAGGACGGATGGGTGGTGCCTGCGGGAAGCTATACCGTTCAGGCAGGGACTCTCTCCGGGGAGCTTGAGCTTGAGGGCGAGGAATGCTGCCTCCGCCGTGATGACTGGTACGGTGTGCCTTCGGGAAAACCCTCGCGTGAGGCATGGGAGTCTCTGCCGGGCATAAAATACACCGAGGATAAGCCCGTCAGAGGACAGTTCACCATGGAGAATTCCGTAATGGAGATGAAGAAGCAGTCTCTGGTAATGAAGATCATGTTCCTGTCGGTGAAAACGGTGATAGGCAGGGGCTTTCCCAAAGAACGGCGCAACATGGACTGCCCGGAGTATAAACTGATGCTGCTTACCGGCGTCGGAATCCCCCTGCGCAGCATGCAGATATCCGCCGGCACAAAGGACGGACTGTTTCAGGGACTGCTGGAGATGGCGAACGGACATTTTCTGCGGGGGCTGTGGAAAATGCTGAAAAAGGACTGAACGCAGGAGGAACGCATCTGCAGGTCTGCCCTCCTCGATAACGCGTGATAAGGACGGCAACTGCTTCAGGTACAACGCAAGCATAAGCTATACCGCAGACTTTGCGGTCTACAGCCTCGCAATGAAATATGCATAAACAGAAAAGTCAGGGCGCAGGCCCTGGCTTTTTCGCGCCTCATCCGTCAAACAAAGCAGTTTTGTTAATTATTTATCTTTGTCGTGTCAAAATTTTGTGCAAAACGCACAAAATCGAAATGGTAAAATCTGCGAATAGTAATTCGTTGCAAGTTGAACGGTCAAATCACCGATGATAACATTATTAATGGAAAACAGTTTGCGGAGGTGAGTCCCATGGACGACGATATTTT
Source organism: Oscillospiraceae bacterium (assembly GCA_021442665.1). Lineage (GTDB taxonomy): Bacteria > Bacillota > Clostridia > Oscillospirales > Oscillospiraceae > F23-B02. The sequence continues at coordinate 2,928 of JABUSQ010000206.1, read as the reverse complement.
CGAGATAATTGCCGATACCGTTACGGTGGAGATAACAGACCGGAAAACGGGACAGGTGTTCCGCAGAGAGCTGCCCATAGACTACTATGAAAACGCAAACTTCCTGCGGCTCAGCGGGGAAAATTTCGACGGCAGCACCGCGCAGCTTGTATTCTGCTCCGCCAGGGGCGTGGAGCGCATGAAGGATCTCACGGGAAAGGGCCCCGATTATGACCCCTGCGGCGGGCACAGCAGGCATTAAGAATTGAAAAAATCTTTTTCAGGAGGAAACAGCATGATAAAGAAAAATCTGATTATCAATGGCGTAAGCAGAAATCTTGTCCTCGATAAGGACGAAACTCTGGCAACCGTTCTCCGTGAGCATCTTCTGCTCACCGGCTGCAAGATCGGCTGCGGCGAAGGACATTGCGGCGCCTGCAATGTCATACTCAACGGCAAGGTCTGCCGTTCCTGCCTCTTTAAGATGAGCAGACTCAATGACGGCGACGAGATTACCACCATCGAGGGTGTGGGCACCCTCAGCGATATGCATCCTCTGCAGGTGGCATGGATGGCATACGGCTGCGCGCAGTGCGGCTTCTGCACTCCCGGCTTCATCATGAGCGCAAAGGTCCTGCTGGACAACAACCTCAACCCCACCCGTGAAGAGGTTCGTGACTGGTTCAACAAGAACCGCAACCTCTGCCGCTGCACCGGCTACAAGCCGCTGGTGGATGCGGTCATGGCAGCAGCCGCCGTCATGAGAGGCGAGATGAGCAAGGAGGATCTGGTATTCAAGCCCACCGGCGACAGCATCAAGGGCACCAAGTATATCCGTCCCTCCGCAGCTCAGAAGGTCACCGGCACATGGGACTTCGGCGCTGACGATGCGCTGAAGATGCCCAAGGGAACTCTGCGTCTGGCTCTTGTTCAGGCAAAGGTATCCCACGCAAACATCAAGAGCGTCTGCACCTGCGAGGCAGAAAAGATGCCCGGCGTATTCAAGGTGATAACCGCAAAGGACGTTGTTGAGGCAGGCGGCACCAACCGCATAAACGGTCTGGTCATGCTCCCCCTGAACAACAAATGCGACGGCTTTGACCGTCCCGTGCTCTGCGACGAGAAGGTATTCCAGTTCGGCGATGCCATCGCCATCGTTGCCGCCGATACCGAGGAGCACGCCCGTGCAGCTGCCGACGCCGTTGTTGTGGAGCTTGAGGAGCTGCCCGCATATATGAACGTACCCGCGGCCATCGCCGAGGACGCCATAGAGATACATCCCGGTACCCCCAACGCATACTACGAGACAAACTGCATCAAGGGACCCGACTTCGATTGGGAAGCATGGCCCGAGGAGCAGCAGATCGAGGTGGAGAGCTACTGCTCCCGCCAGCCTCACCTGCATCTGGAGCCCGACTGCGGCTACGCCTACATCGACGATGAGGGCATGCTGACCATCCACTCCAAGTCCATCGGCATCCACCTGCACATGCCCATGATCGCCGCAGGCATCGGCGTTGAAATGGAGAATCTCCGCATGGTGCAGAATCACGCCGGCGGTACCTTCGGCTACAAGTTCTCACCCACCAACGAGGCTCTGCTGGGCGTTGCGGCAAAGATTTGCCAGCGTCCCGTAACTCTGGTGTTCAACCAGTTCCAGAACATCACCTACACCGGCAAGCGCTCCCCCGGCTTCATGCATATCAAACTGGCGGCAGACAAGAACGGCAAGCTGCAGGCTCTCTGGGGCGACAACTACATCGACCACGGTCCCTACTCCGAGTTCGGCGACCTGCTCACCATGCGCCTCAGCCAGTTCGTGGGCGCGGGCTACGGTATCCCCTCCATCCGCAACAAGAGCCAGACCGTGTTCACAAACCACGCATGGGGCTCCGCCTTCCGTGCTTACGGCTCTCCTCAGTCCTTCATGGGCTCCGAGATTGCCATTGACTGTCTTGCGGCAAAGATGGGCATCGACCCCTTTGAGATGCGTGCGATGAACTGCTACAAGGAATCCGAGGGAACCACCATTCCCACGGGCTACCCCCCCGAGGTCTACTGCGAGGAGGCCATGTACGAGATGGCGCGTCCTCTGTACGAGGCAGGAAAGAAGAGAGTCGCCGAGAAGAACGCCGCCTCCGACGGCAGATTCAAGTACGGCATCGGTGTTGCCAACGGCGTCTACGGCTGCGGTCTTGACGGTGTTGACTCCTCCTCCGCCGATGCTCAGCTCAATCCCGACGGCACCGTCACCATGTTCGCCTCCTGGGAGGATCACGGACAGGGCGCCGACATGGGCGTGCTGGCAGCCTCTCACGAGACTCTGCGTCAGGCAGGAATCAAGCCCGAGCAGATAAGACTCGTCATGAACGACTCCAAGTTCACCCCCAACTCCGGCCCTGCAGGCGGCTCCCGCTCTCAGGTCATGACCGGCAACGCCTGCCGTCTGGCTGCCGAGAACCTTGTCGCCGCCATGAAGAAGGAGGACGGCAGCTTCCGCACCTACGACGAAATGGTCGCCGAGGGCATCGACACCAAGGTCGAGGGCAACTGGGTCACCACCTTCTGCGCGGAGCATCCCATCGATCAGGCCACCGCACAGGGCGATCCCTTCGCCACCTACATGTACACCATCTTCCTGCCTGAGGTCTGCGTAGATACTCAGACCGGCAAGGTCAAGGTGGAGAAATTCACCGTTGTTGCCGACTGCGGCACCATCATGAACAGGCTGCTGGTGGAGGGCAACTTCTACGGCGGTCTGGCACAGGGCATCGGCCTTGCCCTCAGCGAGGACTTCGACGACCTGAGCAAGGAGACCAGCCTGCTCAAGTGCGGTATTCCTTACCCCAACGACATTCCCGATGACATTGAGCTCCACTTCCTTGAGACCTACCGTCCCAACGGACCTTACGGTGCCGCCGGCTGCGGCGAGGCTCCTCTGGATGCTCC
>JABUSQ010000064.1 GCA_021442665.1 Oscillospiraceae bacterium | reverse complement strand
CGCAACATGAAATAAATGCAATAAACGCAAAAAAGCTGAGGAGAAATCCTCAGCTTTTTGTTATTTTTACAATATATGCAATATGCAATATGCAGAATTTGCATGAAATCTATCTGAAAACAAAGTACAGCATCGCCAGCCAGCAGAAGAAGCCGAAGACGAGGGCAGGGAGAGTATCCGATGACCTTCCGGCTTCGCCGGATCCGTCACGGAAACCTCGGGCATAGGCTCTGAGAATCGCATTGCCGGTGGGGGGATAGGCAGGGTTTTTCATGGTGTTCTCCTTGTTTAAGGTATTTGTAACTATTATAACCGTGTCGGAGGAAGGAATCAAGAAGTAAAATTATGAAAAAATACGGATTAAAATTCAAATTGTTCATTAAATGTTCTTGAAGTTACGAGGAATTTGGAATATTATATATTATTACTGCAGATAAAATATATCTTCCGGAAGGCTCGGTATGAATCAGAATAATTCTCCGCTCAAAGGTCTGGCAACATTTATAGTTGACCAGCGCATATTCATCATAATTATTTTCCTTGCCGCTATCGTGGCGTCGTTTTTCACTATGGGACTAACTGTGGTGGAGGACGACCTGTATCAGTTCCTGCCCGCGGAAACGGAGACCAGAAGGGCTCTGGATGCGATGGGCACGGAGTTTTATACCTATGGCACCGCCAAGGTCATGGTGAAGAACATAACCGAGAAGGAGGCCCTTGAAATTGCCGACAGGCTAAGAGAGGGTGAGGGCATAAAGAGCGTGACCTTCGCCGCCGATGAAGCTCATTACAAAAACTCCAACGCTTTGTTCGACGTCACCTTCCTGGGCTCCGTGGAGGAGGAGATAAGCCTCACCGGTGTGGAGAGTGTCCACGACGTGGTTGACAAGTACAACGAGAGCTATATCTCCACCGAGGTGGGCGTTGACTTCTCTGCCCTCATCATCGAGAAGATGGTCACCGTGGGCATCATCGTTGTAATCATCGTCATCGGTCTGCTAATGCTTACCAGCAGAAGCTTTGCCGAGGTGCCCATTCTGCTGCTGGTGTTCGGTACCGCAGCCATCATTCAGACGGGCACAAACTTCCTGTTCCCCTCGATTTCCTATGTATCAAACTCAATCACGCTGGTGCTGCAGCTTGCTTTGGCTATAGACTATGCCGTCATCCTCAGCAACCGCTTCGTAGAGGAACGCCGCTATTATCCCTCCCGGGAGGCAATGATCGAGGCGCTGACCAAGGCCATCCCCGAGATAGCCGCAGGCAGCCTCACCACCATCGGCGGACTTATTGCCATGAGCTTCATGGAGTTCGGCCTCGGTGCGGATATGTCCAAGGTGCTGATAAAATCCATCTGCATCTCCATGCTGACGGTATTCCTGCTGATGCCGGGACTTATGACCATGTTTTCCGGTGCCATCGACAAGACACGCCACCGCCGCTTTCTTCCCAAGGTCAACAAGCTGGGAAGGCTTGCGTGGAAGACCCGAAAGGTGGTTCCCGTTCTGTTCCTTGTGGTGCTTGGCGTTGCGGGCTACTTCTCCACCAATCTTATCTACGCCTACGACTACGGCTCTCTCATGCCCATTAACCGCAGTGAGGGTCAGCAGGCAAATGTTGAGGTCTGGAACGAGTTCGGCTATAATAATATGATGGCGATGCTGGTTCCCTCCGGAGACTACGACGTGGAGGCAAGACTTCTTGAGGAGCTGGAGGAGAATCCCCACGTTACCTCAACCTTCGGACTTGCCACTGTGGACGTGGCGGACGGACACCGTCTGGGTGACAAGATATCCATCGACGAATTCTCTGAGCTTGCGGGTCTGGATCAGGTCACGGCCACAGGTCTGTTTGCCCTGTATGCGGCTCATAACTCCCAGTACGATCAGGTGGAGGATCTGCACAATTATAAGGTTCCTCTTGTGGATCTGTTCATGTTCCTCTACGATGTGGTGGTGGAGAATGAACAGCTTGAGGTCGCCGATGACAAGAAGGAGCTTATCGTAGACTACTACAATCAGCTCAGCGACGCAACCCGCCAGCTCAAGGGCAAGACCTACAGCCGCATGCTCATATACTCCGACTATCCGGTACAGTCCGAGGAATCCTATGAGCTTATCGCTCAGATTCACGAAATCGCCGAGGAATATTACGGCGAGGACGTCATCGTGGGCGGTAACACCACCTGCGCCCGCGACCTTCAGCTCTCCTTCCAGCGTGACAGCATCATGAACACCATACTGTCGGCGCTCTTCGTTATCATAGCCATAATCATAACCTTCCGTTCCTTCGGACTGTCCGTGCTGCTTATCGCGGTTATCCAGGGCAGTATATGGATAAATTTCGCAATACCCTACTTCACCGGCGAGGACGTGTTCTTCCTGTCCTACCTGATAGTGGGTGCGATTCAGATGGGCGCAAATATCGACTACGCCATCGTCATTTCAAACCGCTACACCACGCTGAGAAAGTCACACGGCAAGAAGTATTCCATCATTGCCGCAATAAACGGCGCTCTGCCCACTCTGCTGACCTCCGGCAGCATAATGGTGGCGGCGGGACTGCTCATAGGCAGGCTGGTAAGCGAGGCTACCTCATCCAACATCGGCATTGCTCTGGGACGGGGTACTCTCATATCTCTGATACTGGTCATCTTCGTATTGCCTCAGGTTCTGCTTTTGGGTGACGGCTTCATCAGAAAGACCACCTACAGACCTGTTAAGGTGGGGGTTCCCGGCCGCTTCTCCGATGACTTTGAGAGTCTGGGACGCAGCGAAGCCCGCAGCAGCGGCAGAAAAAAGAAATAACATGTCACGGGTGCAGACGCCCGGACGAAAGGAAACTGATATATGAAAAGAACACTGCTAACGGCAATAAGCGTTATCCTCGTGCTTGCCTCCATTTTCGGACTCTATGCCGCCGTTACGGGTCAGGATGACCTGTTGGGCATCAGAAAGGCAGAGAACGAGACAAGGATTAATGTCATCAAGAGCATAGACATCATCGAGGATAATCTGGACGATCTGGACAGACTTCAGGAGGACCGGGATAAGAATGCCATGGAATTCGCTGAGGGCACTGCGGCGGAGCAGGAGGGCAGCAAGCTCATCGAAGACGGTCAGGAGAAATATGACTCCAGCAAGGCCCAGTACGACGCAGGCAAGGCCCAGTACGACGCAGGCAAGGCTCAGTACGACGCAGGCGAGAAGGAGTACGCCGCAGCCAAGGCACTGTACGATCAGCGCAAGCAGGCGTATGACAACGCCGTAGAGCGTCTGGAAGAGGGCGAGGCACAGCTTGCGGTAGCCAAGCAGCAGCGTGACGAGGGTCAGGCGCAGCTTGATGAGGCGACTCCTGCCTACACAGCCCTGAAGGGACTCACTTACATGGGAGGTCCTATTTCCGGACCTATTGCCGACGCTGCCGTGCGTCAGTTCGGCTACAACTCCGCCGAGGAGGCCATGGCTCAGTATGAGGCAGGTCAGGCAAAGCTCGACAAGGCAAATGCCGACATCGCCGCAGCAGAGCAGACCATCGCCGACGGAAAGGCACAGCTTGCCGATGCAAAAAAGCAGCTCGACGCAGGTAAGGTTCAGCTCGACGAGGCAAGAGCAAAGCTGGACGCAAGCAAGAAGCAGTTGGATGCAGGTAAGGCTCAGCTTGATGCAGGTAAGGCTCAGCTTGATGCAGGCAAAAAGCAGCTTGACGAGGGCAAGCAGGAGCTTCAGGACAAGACCGATGCCATGGCGGCGGCTCTGGAGAATCTGCAGGATTACGACAACGCCCAGGAAGCAGTGGAAGCGGGCATTAAGGTACTGTTGGAGAATGATATGATTGCCGAAAAGGTCTCCGACCCCGAGGACTACCACGCAGTTCTGGATGCTGCCCGTGAATATATGGACGAGAATGCCGACAACCTTGACAGTGAGCTGGCTCTCCGTGAACAGCTCTGCAAGCTCCTCCTCTGGGTAAGTGTTGTGGGCGTGGCTGCAGGCGCAGTCTGCCTCATCGCCGCATTCGCCCCCTCCCTCGGCAAGCTCAAGTTCGCCGTGACTCTTGCGGTCATATCATCAATTGTCTCTGCCGCATACAATATCTACGGCTTCATGAACGGCTACAACGGCTTTATCTATACTCTCGCAGACGGCTCCGGCAGCGGAACCGCTCAGTTTGCTTCCGCACTGCTGATACTGATATCCTCCGTGATTGCGCTTCTGCTGGCGTCCTCTTGCCTAAAGTCCTATAAGATAGGCATGGGATTGGTAAAACCTGCTAAAATCAAGCCCAAAGACGAGGATGACGAGGAATTCGAGGACGAGGACGAAGAGGAGTTCTTTGAGGACGAGGAAGAGGATTTCGTTCCCGAGAACAAGCAGAAGAACGAAAAGAATAAGAAGAATGCCCCTAAGAACAAGCCGGAGAAGCAGGAAAAGCCGAAGCACAAGGCTCCCGAGATGCCTCAGAAGCCGCAGAAGGCACAGAAACCCGTGATACCCTCCACCCCTCCCGAGGATGAGCTGCTGTCCGTCGCTTCCGATGATGAGGCTCAGGAGCTGGAGCGTGCCCGCAGGGAGTACGAGGAATCTCTGAGAAAGTTTGAAGAAGCCCGCCGCAGAGCAAAGGGCGAGTGATAATAAGAGGACTGCCGCAAAGCAAAGACTTTGAGGCAGTCCTTCTGAGTCTTCGGAAACAACCGTGAGCATCTCCGGTGTTCTGCAAAAGACAAAATTGTACCGGAAAAATGCAGAATTACGCAAAAACTACAAATATTTTTTGCTATTTCGGACTTTATGTGATATCATGAATACAAACTAAGTTCGGAAAATGCTGAAGAGGGGGTATTGGGCTGTATGCCCTGAGCGTTATGGATAATCTTGAAAAATGCTTTCACCCGGAGCTGGTGGAGGAGGCAATGGCTGCCAATCCGTTCCTGCGGCTGAATGATCTTGTCTACACTATCATTGAGAGCGCCATCGTCAGCGGGGAGCTTCCCCCGGGAACCAAGCTGAGCATCGTCAAGATTGCAAATCTGCTGAACATCAGCCGCACACCGATCTCCGACGCAATGAATCAGCTTATGGAGGAGGGACTGGTCGTCGCTCCGCCCAACCGTAAGGGCTACTATGTTTTTGACATCTCCTTCGCCTCCCTTGAGCAGATGTTCATGGCGCGCAAGGCTCTGGAGGGTACAGCCGCCTATATCTGCGCCCGGAACAACACCGCCGTGGATCTGAAGCGCCTGCATTCTCTGGCTGAAAGCTTTAGGGCGGCATTTGAGGCACGGGACTTTAAGAGCTTTTCCGAATATGACACTGAGTTCCACATGCTGATTATCAAGTCCTGCGGGAACCCGTATATCATCAAAATGTACTCCTCCCTGAACCGCCTAATCGCCTATTATTCGGTGCGCTCTCAGGATTACCTGCTCAGAATGAAGAACGACCCGGAGCTGGGTATCATCGCCAGCCAGCATATGTCTATCTACCGTGCCATTGAGTTCGGCATGCCGGAACTGGCAGAGACGGCGTCGAAGACCCATATGGACAACTGCTACAATCTCTCAGTGCACTATCACACAATGGTCAGTGCCCCGAACTGACGTAAATAATGCAAAAAATCCGCAGATAATAGTATCTGCGGATTTTTAGTCGTTCAGTGTTCTGCGTCTTGTTCCTGCGCCCGATTTGCCGCCCGAAAAAAATCATCAAGCGCCCGGGCATAGCCCTCGGGATCCTGCAGCCAGCAAAGCCCGTGCCTTGCGTACGGCACCTCGAGTATGGGATCACGGTCGCCTCTGGCACGGCGAAGAGCCTGAACCGACCCGGGCGGTATGCTCCTGTCCTCTGCACCGCAGACGAAAAGTATTGGCTCCTTTGCGTTAGCGGACGCCCGAGCGGTGCTGCAGCTTACAAAACCCCGTCCGGCGATACACATACCGGCAAGAGAGCCTATGGGGACAAAGGGAAAGTGGGGTAGCCTGTACTGCTTTGACATCTGATATGCCAGCACATCACGGGGAGAGGGGTAGCAGCTGTCCACCACAAGCCCGGACACGGGAACGGGGAAGCCCGCCTCAGCCGCCAACAGGGTAGTTGCAGCGCCCATGGACACACCGTGCACCCACAGTCTGCCGCCGAGCCGGGACGCAGCAAGCTCCGACCAGCGCCGTACATCCTCTTGCTCCCGGACCCCGAAGCATATCATATCGCCTCCGCTCTGCCCGTGAGCCCGCTGATCCACCAGCAGTATGCCGAAGCCGCGTTCCCGGTAATAATCAACGATGCCCGCAAAGTCAATCTCACCGGAGGAGCGGTAGCCGTGAACAAGTATCACGCCGTCCCTGCCCTCGCCGTACAGCAGTCTGCCCCGGAGCCTTAGTCCGTCGCCGGAGTTAATGAACACATCCTCCCATGGGAGCCTACGTATACGGTCGATGCCGTTGTGGATATCCCCCGAATAGGGAGCCCAACGGGTCTTTCCCGCCACGGCAGGATCGTACAGATTCGGCGCCTCACCGGGACGCACCGTAATCTTCAGTAGCACCCAGGTTATCACAAAAACCGCTGCGCAGACGATAAGCACAGCCAACAGTATATACAGAACAAGCATAGCTGCTCAGACACCTCCGTAAACAGCACTGCGAAAATATTTTCGAAAATTCCGAAAATATTATAGTATAAGGTGCGGAGCTTGTCAAATTCGCCGTGGTATTCCGTCGGCACCTCTGCTTTCGGCTCCTTTGAAGAAGCACAAATCACGATTATTCGCATTTCCGCTTTTCTGCGCATAACGTTTTTGCCTATATATACACTTTGAATGTTCAAGTCTTGACACATTTAACATTATGAGTTATAGTATAAGCATATAAAATTCGCACAAAAATTGGGAGAATTATTATACATTTCATACAAAACGGAGGAAGCTATGGACTGGAGAACCAAATATGCCGATAAAATTGTCTCTCCGCAGGAGGCAATAAGCCACATCAGATCGGGCGATACCATCCATTCAACAATGTATTCTTCACTGCCCTATGCGCTGTTCGATGAGCTGGGCGCACAGAAGGGACGGCTGGAAAATGTAAATATTTATCTGGGCTTCGGCGGCGGACTGTACCGTCCTCTTGCCAAGGCCTGCAACGGTCATATAAACGTTAACAGTCTTTTCTTCGGCCCGGCGGAGCGCAATTTCAAATACAGATTTGGCTCTGATGTGAAGATGCAGGTGATTCAGCTTTCCCGCACCTTCGACGACCGCAGCCGTGTCCATCCCGGCGATGTCATCATGATGGCTGCCACGCCTCCGGATGAAAACGGCATGATGAGCTTCGGCCTCACACCCATAGATACCCCTCTCTGCGAGACCGCCCGTTGCGTTATTCTTCAGGTAAACGAGAATGTTCCCTACATCAAGGGCGTGGACAACATGGTGAACATCAAGGACGTGACCTGCGTCATTGACTGCACCCAGCCTCTGTGCACAATGGAGGAGACCGAACCTTCGGAGATGGATAATCGCATCGCCGATCTTGTGGCGGAACGGATACCGGACGGGGCCTGCATCCAGTTCGGCATCGGCGGACTGGGTATAGCCATGGGCTACCGCTGCAAGGATAAGAAGCACCTCGGCATTCATACTGAGCTGTTCGTTGAATCCATGGCGGACCTTATGGAGTGCGGCGCCGTGGATAACTCCATGAAAAGCATTGACAAGGGCATCAGCACCTTCGGTTTTGCAATGGGCACCGAGAGACTCAACAAGTTCCTTGACCACAACCCACTGTGCGAATCCAGACGCTTTATGTACTCAAATGACCCCTACACAATAGCGAAGAACGACAACGTCATCTCCGTGAACTCCGCCATGCAGGTAGACCTCACCGGTCAGGTCGCAGCGGAGGGCATAGGCTTCAAGCAGTATAGCGGCATCGGCGGACAGCTCGACTATGTCCGAGGCGCACAGCTCTCTAAGGGTGGACACTCTTTCATCGCTCTGGAATCCACCCGCAAGGAGAAGGACGGCTCTCTGTCCTCTAAGATTGTGCTCTCTCATCCCGCAGGCACACCCATCACCACACCCAGAGCCGAGGTCGAGTATATCGTCACCGAGTACGGTATTGCAGACCTGAAGTACGAAACTCTGGACGTGCGTGCAAAGCGGCTCATTGCCATAGCTCACCCGGACTTCCGTGATGAACTGACCGCTCAGGCAAAGCAGATGGGACTCATCGTATGAGCCGGCTTAAAAACGACAGTAATTTTTGATTTATCAATAAATAAAGGAGGAACAGACCAAATGAAAATTGCTATGGTAGGATCGGGTGCCGCCGGAAGCGTATTTGCCGGCTATCTCCGCAGAGGCGGAGCGGATATTACGCTGGTGGACCCCTACAAGGAGCATATGGACAAGATTGCAGCCAACGGACTTACCTTCGTTGTCAACGGCGATCAGACATATCAGCTCACGGGCTTCAAGACTGCGTACAATGCCGACGAGATAGGAACCATGGACATAGTCATCTTCATGACCAAGACAATGCAGCTCAACGCCGCACTTAAGGGTGCTATGCCCTGTGTGGGTGAGAACACCGTGTTGGTGAGCCTTATGAACGGTCTGGGCAACGAAGACAAGCTCGTTGCTGCAGTCGGTGGAGGCAGAGTCCTTTACGGCAACGGTGTTTTCGGCACCGAGCTGCCCGAACCCGGAACGTGCATCTCTTCCCCTTCCAAGGACGGTCTGCAGATGAACTTCGGCGCAGTGGAGCGTACTGAGCTGACAGTGGCAGCAGGCGAGTATCTGGAGAAACTGTTCATTGACGGCGGCTGCCCCTGCAAGTTCTGGGAGGACGTTGCACCCCACTTCTGGCAGAAGATAATCACCAACTGCACCTTCAACCCCCTCTCCGCCATCCTGAGAATGAAGTGCAAGGACATCTTCAAAGATATGAACGGCGCAGGTCTTGCCACAGGTATCGTCAAGGAGTGCTGCGAGGTTGCAACCGCATGGGGCTGCCCCATGGAGGCCTCCAAGTTCTTTGCGGATTTGGTCAAAACCGTGGGCGGTGGCAGCATCGAGGACTACTACCCCTCCATGGCGCAGGACGTTCTCATTTTCCAGCGCCCCACAGAGATTGACACTCTCAACGGCGCAATCGTTGCATACGGCAAAAAATTCGGTGTTCCCACACCCTGCAACGACTATATCACCAAGACCATAAAGTGCATTCAGAAGAACTACGATAAACAGTATAAATCATAACAAGGAGATTAGCTGATGAAGAAAAAAGCCAGCGTAGTGGCAAACCTTTGCAAGAGCTGCGGCTACTGCATAAAGTTCTGCCCGAAGAAGGTCATCGTATTCGGAGATAAGCGCAACTCAAAAGGCCATTATTATCCGGTCGTTGACCTTGAAGGCTGCATCGGGTGCGGAACCTGTGCCCTTGTTTGCCCTGAGGCAGCGTACGACATTGTGATTGTTGAGGAGGGCTGAGTATGGCAAAAGAATTTATGAAGGGCAATGAAGCTATAGGCGAAGCCGCAGTAAGAGGCGGCGTGCGTTTCTTTGCCGGATACCCCATAACCCCGCAGTCGGAACTTCCCGAGTATCTCTCCTGGCGTCTGCCCGAGGTGGGCGGCACCTTTGTTCAGGGTGAGAGCGAGGTCGCATCCATCAATATGGTCTATGGTGCTGCCGCTACCGGTGTTCGCTCCATGACAGGATCCTCCAGCCCCGGCATCTCTCTGAAGGCAGAGGGTATAAGTTACCTGTCCGCTGCCGAGCTGCCTGCGGTCATCGTGAACATGCAGCGAGGCGGTCCCGGCCTGGGCTCCATCCAGCCCGCACAGCAGGACTACCTTCAGGCCACTAAGGCGGCAGGCCACGGCGGCTTCCGTATGCTGGTCTTCGCTCCCTACACCATTCAGGAGGCAGTGGACATAGTCTACGATGCGCCAGAGTATGCCGAGCGTGACCGAAGCCCCGTCATGATACTCATGGACGGCTGTCTGGGCACCATGATGGAGGAGGTCGAGCTGCCTCCCATGAAGGAGCTGCCCGAATCACCCTGCAAGCCCTGGACTGTCGGCTACGACGGAACCAAGCGAGGCGGTCATCTTATAACTCCCATCTATCCCGAGGCAGGCCTGGAGGGCAAGAACAAGCTCGCCGTTGCCAGAACCAAGCGCTGGGAAGAGAACGACGTCCGCGTTGAGGAGTTCATGGTGGAGGATGCCGAGTGGGTCATTGTCGCCTACGGCATCGGTGCAAGAGTTGCAAAGCAGGTCGTTCTGGATCTGCGTGAAGAGGGCGTTAAGATTGGCCTTATCCGCCCCATAACTCTCTTCCCCTTCCCCAAAAAGAGTATCAGCGGTCTGGATTACAGCCGTGTAAAGGGCATTATCGACATCGAGATGTCCATCCCCGCACTGATGCGTGAGGATATCGAGCTTCAGGTCCTCGGTCGTGCTCCTGTGTACGAATATGGACGCAGCGGAGGCATCCTGCTGGATGATGAAAGCACCAAAGCCGCCGTGCGCAAGATTATTGAAGGAGGTGCAAAGTAATGGCGGTCGAAAAGGTATATACCAAACCTAAATGTCTCCTGCCTCTGGCAAGCGGCTTCTGCCCCGGATGCCTGCACTCTCTTGCCACAAAGCTTATAGCCGAGTCCATCGATGAGTTGGGCGTTGCAGAGCGTGTTATCAATGTGCTGCCCGTCGGCTGCTCCACCATGAACAGCCTTTACTGGAAGCTGGATATGGTGACCTCCGCCCACGGCAGAGCACCCGCAGTTGCCACCGGCATCAAGCGCTGCCGTCCCGACGCACTGGTATTTGCATATCAGGGTGACGGCGACCTTGCTTCCATCGGACTGTCCGAAGTGCTTATGGCAGCAAACAGAGGTGAGCATATCACCATCTTCTTCGCAAATAACTCTACCTACGGCATGACCGGCGGTCAGATGGCTCCCACCACTCTGGTAGGTCAGAAATCCACCACCTGCATCTACGGCCGTGAGCCCGATACCATGGGCTACCCTCTGAAGATGTGCGAGCTTGTCAAAGAACTGGAGGCCCCCGTCTATGTGGCTCGCTTTGCCCTCAACAACCCCGCAAACATCCGCAAGGCAAAGGCCGGTATCAAAAAGGCAATGCAGAATCAGGTGGATGGCCTTGGCTTCTCCTTCGTGGAGCTGCTGACCAACTGCCCCACCAACTGGCATATGTCCCCCGTGAAGACATTGGAGTTCATGGAGGAGCAGACCATGAAGTACTTCCCCTGCGGAGTATTCGTGGACAAAACGGTAAAGGAGGATAAATAAAATGAAGTTTACCCTCATTGTTTCCGGCTCCGGCGGTCAGGGCGTAATGTCCATAGGTATGTCTCTGGCAGGCAGCGCTGTCGAAGGCGGCAAGCATGCTACCTTCATGCCGCTCTACGGCCCCGAACAGCGCGGCGGCAGTGCCAAGTGCACGGTCATCGTGTCCGACGATGAAGTTATATCCCCCCTCCCCAAGCAGTCCGACGGCCTTATCGTCATGAACGAAAGCTCCTTCAAGAAATTCACTCCGGAGCTTCGTCCCGGCGGCGTATTGGTGCGCAACATAAACCGCACTACCTCCGCACTTAAGCGCACGGATATCAGCGTTGTTGATGTGCCTGCCGACGATATGGCTCACGAACTGGGCAGCGACAAAATCGCCAACATCATCCTCATAGGAGCCATGCTGGGTTACTCGGGGATGTTGGATCCGGATGTCTTCATGAAGAGTCTGGAGCATAAATTTGCAAGCAAAGGTCAGGAAGTCATTGAGCTTAACCGCAAAGCCCTCGATGCAGGTCTTGCAGCAGGCCGTGCAGCCCGGGGCGAATAAGGAGGTACTTATGAGCAAATACGGTTGGAACACCCCCATTGGCGAGCTTCTGGCAGACGAAAAATGCATCAACGTGTTCAAGGAGATCCTTCCCGCAGCTCTTGAAAGTCCGCTTCTCAAGCTGGTGAAGGGCAAACCCGTCGGTGTTGTTCTTGACAGTCAGAAGAAGATTTCCCAGGAAACCAGAGACAAGCTGAAAGCAGCCCTCGAAGCAATCGAGTAATACCCTCATCCGTCAACAAACAAAATAATAAAACAACAAAATTTAGGAGGAAAAACAAATGGCACAGTACACTTTTGAAGGAACCACCGTCGGCGAACTGCTCGACACCCCCGAGACCATGGCACTCATTGAGAAGCACATCCCCGATGTTCTGCAGCACCCCCTGCTTGAGGTCGGCCGCTCTTTCATCTTCAAGGATGCTCTCCCCTACATCGAAGACATGGTGACCGAGGATGCAATCGAGGCATTCCGTGTCGATCTGGAGGCTCTCTGATACTGACCCTGTAAAAAA
>JABUSQ010000046.1 GCA_021442665.1 Oscillospiraceae bacterium | reverse complement strand
TAGGGCACATAGGGCTTGATGTCGAATATCGGCGTTCCGTCCATGAGGTCTGCTCCCCTAATCCTCAGCACCGGCCCCTCTTTAGTTATGTCAACCGATTCCAGCTTCACACAGGAGAGCCCCAAAGCATTCGGACGGAAGGGTGAGCGTGTAGCGAAGACCCCCATGTGTACATTGCCTCCCAATCTCGGCGGTCTCACCGTGGGAGACCAGTCCTCCCGAAGATTCTCGGAAAACTGCCATATTAGCCAAAGGTGCGACCACTGCTCTATGCCCCGCAACGCCTCGGGATCACGAAACTCCGGCTCGAAGACTATCTCGGACTCTATCTCCTCAACTACTCCGCTCTGTCTGGGAATTCCGAATTTTGATTTAAAGGGCGAGCGCACCCGGGCAATTATCTTAAGCTTTTCCATATCATTCACCTCAAATAAGGTTTCGCAGGGCCCCGAAAGCAACCAGCACCCCTATCATAAGCCATACACAAAGCTCTGCCCAACGATGTGGAGTTTTCGCTCCGTACTTTATATACACCACCGCATAATCCGCTGCAACGGCAACACCTATAGGCAGCAGGCACAGCACTGCGGCATTGTATCTGAGGGCTGCGGCAAAATCAAGACTCAGCAGGCTGATAAACATTCTGCTCACGCCGCAACCTGGGCATTGAAGCCCCGTCACCAGATGGAACACGCATGGAATACCGAAGCCAAGAGCTCTGCATAGAAGTGCGTAGGCACAGCCTGTCACAAGGCAGACTGTGCCGATGGTTATAACTTTTACAGCTCGCCTCTTCACCTTCTGACGGCGGCAACCTTGTTCAGCTCGCTCTGGATGAGGCAGATGCTGACTATACCCAGACCGAAGAAGTTTAGCACAAGATACAGGATGGGCAGAATAGTATCGGGAGCCTCGCAGTTTTTTGCTCTGACGGCGTTAACCTTCTCTCCTGCCTGATACATCCATACAAGACTGTAGATACCGCAGGTGATAAGGCTCAGCAGAAATACGATTCCGCCGCCCTTTTCGTCGGTTTTACCGCAGGCGGCATTCAGGTCGTCAACCAACTGCACGAACCAGACGATGCCGTAGATGCCACAGGTGATTATACTGAGAAATATGTTGAGCCCGATGCTGCGCTCATTAATATTCACCTTATAGCCGCCGCTGTAGCTGTAATCACCTGCGTATGTGTCTTTTCTTTCTTCGGTGTTTACGGTGTACACGGGCTTATCTCTGAGATCGGCTCCGCACTCGGGGCAGAAGGAGGGCGTTCCGTTAAGCTCCGTTCCGCATTTCGGACAAAACATATCAGTTACCTCACATATAAAATTTAGGCTTATTCTTCTTCAGTCCGGCCATAGCAAAGGCAAGGCCCTTGCTGAGCAGCTCCTGAGACTTGGGCAGATGGCGGGAACTTGTGGAGCACATGTCAATGCATCTCATACAGCTTATACACGCCTTCTTGTTTACCTTCATCTTTACCTCGCTGATGGCCTTCATGGGACAGTTGTTGAAGCATATACCACAGCCTATGCACTCCTTCGCCGCCTTGGGATAGAGCGGAAGCTTCGCAGGCTTCTTGTCCTTGTAGGCGGGATCGCCGGGCATCTGTACCTCGTTCTTCACGGGCTTTGCCAGAACTCTGTTGACGAAGTCCAGAAGCTGTCTGCGCTCTCCCTCATCAGGACGGAACTTACCCACCTCAGGATTGAAGGCATGGGGAGTAACAATCTCAGCACCGCCTATCGTGCGGAAGCCCTTCGCCTTCACTCTGTCGCTCATTTCCAGAAGTGCGTCCTCCACAGCACGATTTCCGTAGCATGCCACCAGAATCGCAGATGTTCCGGAGGCTTTGATGTGGCTGAGACGTTCACGCACGGGTACGGGAATACGACCCGCATATACGGGGAAGAAGAAAATGGCGACATCTTCCTCCTGCAGGCTCATATCAAGGCAGCGGACAGTGATGTCTATCTCGTCGGCGCCCATAGCTTTTGCCAGCTCCACTGCGGCAAATCTCGTTCCGCCGGTGGGGCTGAAATAAAACACATACTTTTTCACAGCTTAACATCCCTTTTCTGACTGTCGTAAATTTTATTGAGAATCGGACGCACAACGTAGAATATCAGCTTGTTGTCCAGATTCCACCAATATATTACCATACTCGCAGGGACAACTGCAAGTGCCGCAAGCATAAGTTTTTTCATTGCATTACCACCCTTCGTAATCGTCAAAGTCCAGCAGGCTTGCATCCAGAGGCTCCTCCTGCATCACCGCCGTCATAAAGGAGTTTACCTCACGGCGCATATCATTTCGGGATATGGTGCGGTGGTCGAAGAGGTCATTGGGAATGGTCATCATCTTTATCTCGGGATAGTTTTTCATGGAGTCGTTGACAACGCCGGAGAGCCCCAAAGCTCCCTTGCAGGTGATGTCCTCGTTCATGACTACAATGTCGCAGTTAAAGCGTCTTGCCAGCTCCCAGAACTCCAGAAGATGCTCATAGCCGCCTGTGAGATGCCGGCGCATGATGCCGTGCTCGTAGCTCTTTGCCACGCCCACAAGGGCATTGTCAAGGCTGTCCGTGGGAATGAGAGTACAGCCCTCGAAGTTGTCCATCTGAGCAATTACAAGGATGCCCCAGCAGTTATAGAGCCAGTTGGCGAAATGGAAGAAATAGCAGCCCGGGCCTGCCCATATGATAGCTCTGTGGCGGGCCTTGGGGAAGCAATTCACCTTGTCCTCATATGCCTTTTTAGCTATCTCAAGGCACTTTTTCTGCGCTCTGTTGATAGCCGGGACTCTGCCGCCGGAGAAGGCGTACATGGTGGTGTGGAAGAGGTTAACAATGGAGGCACCGTAGGGAGTGTAGGGCGTAGCCATGTACTCCCATTGGGCCTGCTCATCCTCCACCTCGATGTTGTGCTTTTCCATCATCTCGAAAAATGCCTTCTCGTCGAAGCTTTCTCCCGTGCTCTCCTCGATGAAGGAAATCATCTTTTTCATGCGGCTGAGAGCATATTTATCCGTCTTTTCGTCCTCCCAGCGCATGGGAAGTGAGCCGATGAACTCCGGGATATCAAAGCGTCTGCGCACGAGCTGGCTGTTCATTGTCGAGGAGTCGCAGGGCATATTGTTGACGATGAGGCAGGCACCGTTGCGGGGATAATCGTCCAGGATGGCAACGCCCACCGTGGTTGCGGAAAGGCGGCAGGAGTCCGAGGGCAGACCGTAATGCTCCACGGCGTCAATGTAGTGGGGTGGCAGGGTCTGGTCCATATAGGCTCCCACGAGGCCCTGCATGGCTTCCATAAGTGTGGGGGTAAGCTTCGGGAAGCCACCCAGTATCTCGGGACCCATGGTCTCTTCGAATATAACCTGTTTTGATGCTTCCTTTGTGTCGCCGAAGCGTCTGTCGCCCTTCATCATGTTGGCGATGTGGTTTGTGGCGGTGTTCATAATTGCGTGCATCTGGGTATGAGCAACTCTCAGTGCAGGCCCCTCGAGACCCTCCATGCATTTGTCTATCCAGTGCAGTGAGCCCAGATAGGAACCGAACCACCGGTACTCAATCATGCCCCGCATAATCCTTATAGGGCTTTTGGCTACGAATGCTCCCATGATACCCAGATTTACAACCCACTGGGTGTAGTCGTAGAAGGTGTCCTTCAGCCCCCGCCATTCACGGTGCTTTGCGATGCCCGTTTTGTCATAAAATCTGTCCCGGGAGAGCTTTTCCTTTTTTATCATCACTTTTTACCTCCCTGCAGTTTCTTTATCTCAAGGCTTTCCACAAAGGCCTGAAATCTTGTGCGGAGCTGCCCCGCTCCCACAAGAGTGTATTCCTTTTCGATTCCCAGAGTGGGTATGCCCGTCTCTCCGGCGAATATATTGGTGCCCACCACACGCTCGTAGCTCCAGTATTCACAGAATTTCATCTGCTCGTAGAGCACGCCGTCGGCTTTATAATCCTCATAGAGCTTTTTAACATAGTCCAGTCTGCCCTTGCCGCATTCCTTACTCATGAAGCGGGGGCACTGGCTGGTCTCAAGATAGTGGCGGGCGACGGCTCGCAGGGCGGTCTCCCCTTCCCTTATCTCTATGGGTTCCCTGCCGGGCAGTGAACCGAAGCAGTAGCGGTCAGCAACTACCAGTGCTCCGCAGCTCTCCAGCAGCTTTGTAAACTCGGGGTCATCATTTTCAGAGCCAACCACCACGACCTTCACCCTGAAGGCGGGCTTTGCGTCGGGTTCTCTGGCTTTAAGCTCCTCAAGAGTCTCCAGAAGATAGGGTCTTATGAGGTTTTTCGGGCAGACCTGCGATACAAGCTGTATCACATGGAACTCGTAGCCCGTGATTACGGGGTTTTCCGCCTTGCGCATGTCGCCTATCTCGGTCACGATGCGGCATATCTCGTTGTGCTCTTCGATGGCGGCACGCAGAGCCTCCTCTGAGGTGTCTATGCCGTAGGTATCACGCAGTCTGTCCAGTATATAAAATCTGAGCTGCTCCTCGTAATGCTCCGTCGCTTCCTCATCAGGAATAAAGGGCACGTCCATCATGGACATGAAGAATTTCGGATTCTGCTTTTTCACAAGCTCAAGAATCTCAAAATGCTCATGACCTCTGTGCATCATCTGGCAGGTCTCAGCAGAGAAGAGCGCCGACAGATAATCGTAGCCACCCTCAATACCCCGCTCGAGGATACTGCGGGTGTAGGAGCATATCTTGTTTGACATATAGTAGGTGCCCACATCTATGCTTCCCGTACCGGGAGCACGCAGGCGTGAGGAAAAGCAGCCGGGCAGGTTCAGCAGCACCTCGGGTATAAAATAGCAGGAGTAACCCAGTGCCAGATTACCGTTCGCTCTCCCCTGCTTCACAAGCTCGTTGTCAGCCTCCGCAAGCAGCTTTTCAAAGTATATAAGATGCTTTAAATCTTTCATTGTATCCCTCCGATCCTTACAATTAAATATACGGTCTGTTTCACATCAATGCAAGCAAAACTTAAAAACAATCCCCGAACAGTGTTCGGGGATCATTTTCTTTTGAGGCTACATTGCCTCTATTTCCTTGATGATATACTCATTGCCCTGCACGAGATAGGTGTGCTCGCTCTTGCAGTAGGGGCAAATCTTCGCATATTCCATCGTGGGGTAGGTCTTTCCGCAATCCTCACAGTAGGTGATAGCTTCCAGCTTTTCAACCACAAGCTCAGTCTCCTGTAGATGCTCGGTGCTCTTCCTCGCCCACTGCCAGAAATCCACGATATACTCCGGAATGATACCGGACACCTCGCCTATCTGCAGGGTGATGGAGGCAACGACGCTGAGATTGTGTTCGTCCACCAGCTTCTCTACCTCTTTGATAACGTAATTGACCGTTCCAAGCTCATGCATGGGTATATCCTCCGGCGAAATTACTTTCCGATCTTTGCCTTGATATCCTTGATGGCAATCTTGGCGGCACGCTTGATAGCGTAGGGAGCCAGAGCCTTGACCTTGTCCTCGGCAGTCCACATGGTGGAAGCCTCGGGGAAGTCACGGGTGAGATGGATAGCGTCAAATTCACACTTGGTGGTGCAGAGTCCGCAGCCGATGCACTTGTTCTGGTCGGCGATGCAGGCGCCGCAGCCGAGGCAGCGGGAGGCTTCCTTCTTGACCTCTTCCTCGGTGAAGGTGATGCGGTCGTTCTTCATGGTCTTGGCCTTCTTGGGATCGTGCTTGATCTGCTGACGGCCGGGCTTGTCAAAGCTCTCGATGCCCAGAACGATATCGTTCTTGTTGAGCTCGTAGAAGTTGCGGAGATTGCGTGCCAGAGTGAGGCTCTGTCCGGGCTGTACATAGCGGTGGATGGACACTGCGCCCTCACGACCTGCTGCAATGGCGTCAATTGCGAACTTGGGACCGGTGAAGCAGTCGCCGCCCACGAAGATATCGGGCTGTGCGGTCTGCAGGGTAACACCGTCTGCCTCTGCGGCATTCTTCTTGCCCTTGACCATTGCGCCGGTATCCAGCTCGCCCCAGTCGATCTGCTGACCGACTGCGCCGATAACTGCGGAGCACTTGATGACCTCGAACTTGCCGGTGCCCACGGGCTTGCGCTTGCCCTTCTCGTCGGGCTCGCCCAGCTCCATAATCTCCACCTTCAGACCTGCGACCTTGCCGTTCTTGTCGGCAACGATCTCTGCGGGGGCGTTGAGGTAGCAGAACTTTACACCCTCTGCCATTGCCTCTGCGACCTCTTCCTTATCGGCGGGCATCTCGTCTGCGCTTCTGCGGTAGACGATGCAGGCTTCCTCTGCGCCCACACGGATAGCGGTGCGGACCACGTCCATGGCAACGTTGCCGCCGCCGACAACAGCGACCTTCTTGCCCAGCTTGACCTCTTTGCCGAGGTTCACGTCACGCAGGAAGTCAACGCCGCCGTAAACACCCTCCAGCTCCTCGCCGGGGATACCGAGCTTTGCGCTCTTCTGTGCGCCGATGGCAACGTAGAAGGCCTTGAAGCCCTGCATACGGAGCTGCTCGATGGTTACATCCTTGCCGACCTCAACGCCCATCTTGAACTTGACGCCCATCTTCTTGAGAACGTCGATCTCAGCATTGATTACCTTACGGTCAAGGCGGAAGGAGGGGATACCGTGGGTAAGCATACCGCCGGGAACCTTGTTGCGGTCGAACACGGTCACGGGGTAGCCGTTGATGCTCAGGTAGTATGCGCAGCTCAGACCGGAGGGGCCTGCACCGATAACGGCGATCTTCTCGTCGTAATCCTCAGTGGACAGCCTCTTGGTGCGGCGGGGAGGAATGTAGCGATCCTTCTCGTTGAGCTCCAGCTCTGCGATGTACTTCTTAATCTCGTCGATGGCAACGGGAGCATCGACGCTGCCTCTGGTGCAGGCGTCCTCACAGGCACGGTTGCAGATGCTGCCGCAGACTGCGGGGAAGGGGTTATCCTGCTTGATAAGCTTGAGAGCGTCGAGGTAACGGCCTTCTGCCGCCATCTTTATGTAGCCCTGTACCGCAATGTGAGCGGGGCAGGCTGCCTTACAGGGAGCAGTGCCGCTGTCATGGCAGTTCTCCATGTTGTGGGTCTTGTAGTCCTCGTCCCACTTGTCCTTGCCCCAGCGGGTCTCATCGGGGAGCTCCTGCTTGGGATATACCACGGGGCCGTTCTTGGTGCAGAGCTTCTGACCGAGCTTTATTGCGCCGGCGGGACAGACTTCAACGCACTTGCCGCAGGCGACACAGTTCTCGGTGGTGACGTGTGCTCTGTAAGCGGAGGCGGAAAGGTTGGGAGTGTTGAAAAGCTGGGAGGTACGCAGAGCATAGCAGGTTCCGGGTGCGCAGTTGCAGATTGCGAAAATCTTGTTCTCACCGTCAATGTTGGTGATCTGGTGGACGTAGCCCTCCTCCTCGGCACGGCGGAGAGTATCCATGACCTGCTCATAGGAGGCATTGTGGAGGCCTTCCTTGCCGGTCTCGAAGCAGTACTTTGCGCAGTCGCCCACGGCAATGCACCAATGCTCCTTCAAATCGCCGGAGCCACGGTTGTTGCGGGTCTCACAGTTACGGCAGGAGCAGATGCCGATTTCGTAGTAGTCGTACTTCTTCAGCCAGTGGGACAGATGCTCGATGGAGACGGACTGAGACTCGTGCTCTATGGCCTTCTCCACGGGGATAACGTGCATGCCAACGCCGGCGCCGCCGGGAGGCAGAAGCTGGGTCACGCCCTCAAGAGGCAGCCTGGTCATATTCTGGAAGAACTCAGTTACCTCGGGATACTTGTCCTGAATGGAATACTTCATGTTCAGGAACTCTGCGCTGCCGGGTACGAACAGAGGAACCAGCCACTGCTTGTGATGATCCTCATTCTCCCAGTTATACTCCATAACGCCGAGCTGGCTCATCTCCTCAAGCTTTTCGGCGAGCTTCTCCTCGTCAGACCACTTGGTAATCTTCTTTATCTCCTCAAAGGAAAGAGGCTTGCGCTGGGGAACAGCCAGAAGAATCTCCACCATTTCGTCGTCCAGAACATTGCAAAGTCCCCAATACTCGGGGTCTTCCTCGGTTATCTTCTTAAGACCGAGCTTCTGGGGCAGACGGTCGGTAAGCTTTTTTCCGAGCTTAAACAGGTTTTCTTTGTTGGTTACCATAGGTAAACTCCTTTCGAATGTATATAAATTTTCATTCTACAATTTGCCATGTTCAAGTATATCATCACAGGTTTTTTAATTCAATATGCAAAAACTGCATTTTGTTCAAAAATTAACCCTTCTTTTTGATTTTCCTCAGCTTTTTCAGCTCTGTTCTGCGATTCAGCATCAATAATAGCAGCCGGAATGCAATTGAACCCAATTTATTCCATCACTTCCCGTTATATGCGGTTTCCTGCAAATAAAAAAAGACGGCTGAGCCGTCTTATAAGACCGTAGATACCCCCGTTTTCGGATTAGGCCGCAGTCGGGTTTATCTATGGTCTGAGCACTCCGGCTGAGCCGGAGGGGGTTTAACATTAGAAATGCCTCGTTGCGGGATTACATCTCCCAGATGGCCTGGCCCTCCTCGAGAATCTGTCCCTGATTGTACGCCTCAACAATCTTCTGTATTGCGTGGTCTGCAAATACCGTCGATATCCTGTCCTGAGTGGGAATTGGGAATTCCTCCTCGGTGAGTTCGGGAAGCTGCTCCGTCCTGCGCATATTCACTATAGCCTCACGGATGCGAAGCTGGTCCTCCACCGTGTGTCTGCGGAGCATATCATCGGGAGCAAGCTCTGTAACGTCTATTTTGCCCGCAAGGCGGTCAATTACAATAAGACCGAAGCCGTGCTCGGCCTTGCCGTTGGGAAAATAACGGTATACGACGGTCTCGTCGTTTTTCTCCATAAGTCTGAAAGTTACCATGCCTATCCTCCATAGTGTGTTATGCGTAACATTATATCCCATTTTCTCCGTTTTTGCAATACAAAAACCTGTGCAGGGTCTGTAGAGAACGAAGTTTACCTCCTGTCGCTCCCAAAGCAGGACGCTTCAGCGGTAATGACAGTGAAGCCGGTCTCTGCGTTCTCGCCCATTCTCTGCGCACTCACTAAAACAAACAGAAAAATTCAGTTTCTGGTTTAGGATATAAAAAAAGCGTCCATAGGACGCTTTTTTCAGCTTAGAAGGTCTGTAAATGCCTCTGCCTGCTTTCGGAGCCGGGACAGCTCCTCCCCGCTCAGGGACAGCTTTCCGCTCATAAACGCCTCGGCTCCCAGAGTGGCGCCGGTCTCCTCCTCCAGCACGGAAACACCCATAAAGCCCAGAAGCTCTCTGAGCTGTGCTCTGGCAAAGGCTGCCGCGGATTTTCCTGCAGCTCCGCTAATTGCCGCCTTCTTTCCGCTGACGGCAGTGCCTGCGGCACGATTTCCCTCAACAAGAGGTCTTGACAGCCAGTCCAGCAGGTTTTTCAGCACGCCGGGGAAGCTGTGGTTATATTCCGGAGTGAATATCCAAAGTCCGTCGGCAGACTGAGCCTCAGCTCTCACCCGTGCTATACTTTCAGGCGCAGGATACTCTATATCCTGATTCATATAGGGAATGTCCCCATAGCTCAGAAAGCTGACCTCGGCTTTTCCCTCAAGAAGCTTCTCTGCCTCCCTGGCAAGCTGCATATTAAACGACTCTTTACGCATTGAGCCGACTATCATGAGAATTTTCATAGCTTTTACCTCCAAAACAGTTTAGCTTATTTTACCGTTTTTTCATGCTCCTGTCAAACTGTCTTCACGAGGCTCAAGCTTCTTTTTTGCAGCTGAGAGCATGAGCTTGATCCGGTTGAGCTGATTGACCTCCGAGGCACCTGGGTCGTAGTCCACGGCCACGATATTCGCCTCCGGATGTGCCTTCTTCAGCGCCTTTATCACACCCTTGCCAACCACGTGATTGGGCAGGCAGGCAAAGGGCTGAACACAGACTATGTTTGGGGTACCGCTGAGTATAAGCTCCACCATCTCACCGGTGAGAAACCAACCCTCGCCGTACTGGTTTCCCAGCGACAGGAAGGGCTTCGCCAGCTCTGCTACCTGCTCGATTGTCATGGGCGGCTCAAAGCGTTTGCTCTTCTCCAAAGCCTCCAGCGCAGGGTAGCGCAGTATCCGTATCCCCTTCACTCCTGCCTTGGCAAAAATCACCGATTTCATACCCTCGCCCAAAAACTCGTGCTTGTATTCACCGTCGAGAGCGCAGTAGTTCAGGAAGTCCATCAGGTCGGGTACGACAGCCTCCGCACCCTCACTCTCCAGAAGCTCCACGATATTGTTGTTGGCAAGGGGCATATACTTCACCAGTATCTCCCCTACCACGCCTACGCGGGGCTTACGCAGTTCCTCGTTTATGGGCAGCTCGTCAAAATCTCTGACTATGCCCCGGCAGATGTCGGCATAGGACATAGACCTATCCTCTCCCGTGAGACTGCGGATGCAAATATCACGCCAGCGATGATGCAGCTCGTTTGCCGAACCCTCAATGAGCTCATAAGGTCTTACTCTGTACAGACAGCGCATAAACAGGTCGCCGTAGACTACGCCCTTCACCGCCGCCATCAGCAGTCCCGGTGATATACGGAATCCTTCGTTTTTCTCCATGCCGTTGGCATTGAGGGAGATGACGGGTATATGTGACAGCCCCGCCTTGTCCAAAGCTCTGCGGATGAAGCCCACATAATTACTTGCTCTGCAGCAGCCTCCCGTCTGTGTCATGATAACCGCGAGTCTGTCCGTGTCGTAGCGGCCCGACAGCACCGCCTCCATCACCTGTCCCACGACGGTTATGGAGGGGAAGCAGGCATCGTTGTTCACAAATTTCAGTCCAACGTCAATGGCTTCCCTGTTATCGTTCCTCAGAAGCTCCATATGGAAGCCGTGGCTTCGAAATACCGGCTCCAGCATATCGAAGTGCAGAGGACTCATCTGCGGTGACAGAATGGTGTAGCCCTCTCTGAACATGGGCTTTGTAAACTCAGCCCGACGGTAGGCGCTCTTTTTCGGCTCCGCCTTCACTCCCCGCTCCCGCCTCTGATTCATGGCGGCGATGAGACTGCGCAGGCGTATGCGGGCGGCTCCCAGATTGTTTACCTCGTCTATTTTCAGCACCGTGTACAGCTTGTTGCTGTTCTCAAGTATCTCCGACACCTGATCCGTGGTGACGGCGTCCAGTCCGCAGCCGAAGGAATTGAGCTGTATCAGCTCCATATCGTCACGGCGGCTGACAAACTCCGCAGCATTGTACAGTCTGGAGTGATACACCCACTGGTCGGTAACACGCAGAGGACGCTCCGCCTTGACATCCTCCGGCAGGCTGTCCTCGGTCAGCACCGTAAGCCCGTAGGAGGCTATCATCTCGGGGATGCCGTGGTTTATCTCCGGGTCTATGTGATATGGTCTGCCCGCAAGAACGATGGCACGTCCGCCGTTTTTCTCCATTTCCTCTATAAGCCTTCTGCCCTCGGCACGCACATCCGCCTTGGCTCTGTGCTGTTCAGCCCACGCCAGGGACACAGCTCTTCTGACCTCCGCCTCGGGAATATTCCACTCCTCACGGCAGAGCCGTACCAATCTGTCGGCGATTACCTTCTCCGATGAGAATGCAGCAAAGGGTCTGATGTAGCGGATGCGTCCTTCGGTGATGTCCTCCACGTTATTTTTCAGGTTCTCGGCGTAGGATACGACTATGGGACAGTTGTAGTGGTTCTGAGCCGCCCCGGTCTCCTGATGCTCATAGAACATGCAGGGGTGGAAGACCGTCTCCACGCCTCTGTTGATTAGCCATTGCACATGGCCGTGGGCGAGTTTCGCCGGATAACACTCCGACTCCGAGGGTATGGATTCCATACCCAGCTCGTAGATTTTTCTGTCCGACAGAGGCGAAAGCACCGTTCCGAAGCCGAGGCTGTGGAAAAATGTTGCCCAGAATGGGTAGTTTTCATACATATTCAGCACTCGGGGTATGCCTATAATACCTCGGGGTGTGCTCTCCGGGTCGGGATAATCAAAAATACGCTTCAGCTTATACGCCATCATATTGGGCGCTCTGTTTTCACGGCTTCCTCCGGCGCCTCTCTCACAGCGATTGCCTGTGACGTGCCTGCGTCCGTCAGGAAAACGGTTAACGGTGAGCATGCAGTTGTTGCTGCAGCCCCCGCAGCGTGCGGCGGTGGTCTTATATGTAAGGCTCTCCGTCTCACGGGGCGAAAGCATGGTACTGCTCTGTCCGCAATATCGCTCCTTAGCGATAAGCGCGGCGCCGAAGGCTCCCATGATACCCGAAATGTCCGGGCAGATTGCCTCTGCTCCTGCTATTTTCTCAAAGGCTCTCAGCACCGCACGGTTATAGAAGGTACCACCCTGCACCACGATATGGTCTCCGAGCTGCTTTGCATCCGTGAGCTTTATGACCTTGTATAGGGCGTTTTTAATGACGGAATAGGCAAGGCCTGCGGAGATATCCGCCACCGTAGCCCCCTCCTTCTGCGCCTGCTTCACATTGGAATTCATGAACACCGTGCAGCGTGTACCCAAATCCACGGGGTTCTTCGCAAACAGAGCCTCGGAGGCAAACTCCGCCGCCGAGAATCCGAGGCTGTTGGCAAAGTTTTCGATAAAGGAGCCACAGCCTGAGGAACAGGCCTCGTTGAGCATTATCGTGTCCACGGCTCCGTTCTTCAGCTTGATGCACTTCATGTCCTGACCGCC
>JABUSQ010000039.1 GCA_021442665.1 Oscillospiraceae bacterium | reverse complement strand
ATGCCCATGTGACGCTTACGGCCTGCCTTGCCGATGGAGATGTTGGAGTGGTCTGCGTTGCCCACCTGACCGATGGTAGCCATGCAGTCCATACGAACCTTGCGGTACTCACCGGAGGGGAGGCGTACGGTTGCCATGCCGTTTTCCTTTGCCATGAGCTGTGCTGCAACACCTGCGGAGCGGACAAGCTGTGCGCCCTTGCCGGGGTAGAGCTCGATGTTGTGGATGACGGTACCTACGGGAATGTTGGCAAGGGGAAGTGCGTTGCCTGCCTTGATGTCGGCTGCTGCGGAGGAGACGACGGTGTCGCCGGCCTTCAGACCGACAGGGGCGAGAATGTAGCGGCGCTCGCCGTCGGTGTATTCCACCAGAGCGATGAATGCGCTGCGGTTGGGGTCGTACTCAAGGCGAAGAACACTTGCCTCGACATCCAGCTTGTTGCGCTTAAAGTCGATAACACGGTACTTCTGACGGTTGCCGCCGCCCTGATGACGAACGGTGATGCGGCCGTAGCTGTTGCGGCCGGATTTCTTCTTCAGGACCTCAGTCAGGTTCTTCTCGGGTCTTGCGTGCTTATCAACACCGTCAAAACCGGAAACGGTCATCTGTCTGCGGGCCGGAGTGGTAGGTCTGTAGGTTTTAATAGACATTCTTCTTTACCTCCCCTTATGCCATGCCTTCGAAGAGCTCAATGTTCTTGGAGCCGGCGCTGAGCTTTACGACTGCCTTCTTCCAGGAGGCGGTCTTGCCTGCAGGGTATGCACCCTGACGCTTGGTCTTGCCGTTTACATTGGCGGTGGTGACTTTGATAACGGTAACGCCGAAGATCTCCTCGACTGCCTTCTTGATCTCCACCTTGTTTGCGTCCTTGGCTACCTCGAAAACGTACTTCTTGATGTCCAGGTCTTCCATGGACTGCTCGGTGATGATGGGGCGAATAATGATATCATAAGCAGTTTTCATCATGCGTAGACCTCCTCGATTTTAGCAAGTGCTGCCTTGGAGACAACGATCTTGCGGTTGTTGAGAATCATGTAGGGGCTGAGGATGGTGGCGATGGTGGTGGTGATGCCGGCGATGTTGCGGGCGGACTTTACTACCTTCTCATCCACGGACTCGGTCACTACGAGAGCTTTGCCGGAAACATTGACTGCATCAAGGAATGCCTTGAAGGTCTTGGTCTTGATCTCCTCGACCTTGATCTCGTCGATGACGACGATGGCATCCTCTGCCGCTGCAGCAGAGAGTGCGCTCTTGAGTGCAAGGCGCTTTACCTTCTTGTTGAGGCTGTAGCTGTAGTCGCGGGGCTTGGGAGCGAATGCTACGCCGCCGTGAGTCCACACGGGGGAACCCTTGTAGCCTGCACGGGCACGGCCGGTGCCCTTCTGACGCCAGGGCTTTGCAGTGGTGTAGCTGACTTCGCCCTTGGTGAGTGCGCTCTGGGTACCCTGACGGCAATTTGCAAGATGGTTCTTGACGGAATCGTGAAGAACGGACTTGTTGGGCTCGATGCCGAAGATGGCTGCGGAGAGCTCGATCTCGCCGACCTTCTCACCTGCCATGTTGTATACGTTAGTAATAGGCATTTAAGATACTCTCCTTTCCTTACTTGTTTCTTGCGGAAGCCTTCTGCGGATTGACACGAGCAGATGCCTTCTGCGGGTTGAGGCTGATGCCTGCTGCATCGCCCTTCTTGACGGGCTGTACCTTTGCGGTGCTCTTTACATACACGAGACCGCCCTTGGGGCCGGGTACGGCGCCGCGGATAACGATCATATTGAGCTCGGGGTCTACCTTGACAACGTCGAGGTTCTGAACGGTGACCTGGTCAACACCCATGTGGCCGGGCATATTCTTGCCCTTGAAAATGCGGCTGGGGTCTGCGGAGGAGCCCATGGAACCTGCATGACGGTGAACGGGGCCGCCGCCGTGGCTCATCTTCTGGATGTGGGTGCCGTGACGCTTTACTGCGCCGGCGAAGCCGTGGCCCTTGCTGATACCGGTAACGTCGACCTTCTCGCCCTCTGCGAAGACGTCGGCCTTGATGACGTCGCCTACGTTCATCTCTGCTGCGTTCTCAAGCTTGAACTCCTTGAGGTGCTTCACCATGCCTACGCCGGCCTTCTTCAGGTGTCCGGCCTCGGGCTGGGAGAGCTTCTTTTCGGCTACTTCCTCGTAACCGAGCTGAACTGCGCTGTAGCCTTCCTTCTCGACCGTCTTCTTCTGAGTTACGACGCAGGGGCCTGCCTCGATGACGGTTACAGGAATGACCTTGCCCATTTCGTCGAAGATCTGCGTCATGCCGACCTTCTTGCCGATAATGGCTTTCTTCATTATTTTTTCCTCCTAACGGTTATTGGTTACCCCGCATGGTCACGGCTCAGACCGTGCCAGAGGCTGGCAACTTAACCCGTCCGCATTCGCAAGCTGCGGACATTGGGTCGTTTTGATAAATTTGTGGGCGGCGTTCTGTTTTTTATAAGGTTGAACGCCCTGCCTTACTTCCCTGTCAGAGCTTGATGTTGATCTCCACGCCTGCGGGCAGTTCAAGGCTCATAAGAGCTTCGACAGTCTTCTGGGTGGGGTTCATCACGTCGATGAGACGCTTGTGAGTGCGGCGCTCGAACTGCTCACGGCTGTCCTTGTACTTATGCACTGCACGGAGGATGGTGACGACCTCAGTCTTGGTGGGAAGGGGGATGGGTCCGGAAACGGTTGCCTCGGTACGCTTCGCTGCCTCGACGATGGTCTCTGCGGCCTTGTCGATGAGCTGATGATCGTACGCCTTGAGGCGGATGCGGATCATGTTTTTGCTGCTTGCCATTTTGTTTACTCCTTTTCGTACGTTTTCGGCGGCATTGGGACCGCCCTTTCTGTTTCCCGTACGGATGAAGCCTTTTCTGTACACACTGCCGTGCGTATCAGACCCTGCCCGAAAAACAAACCGGCACAGAGCCGGTCTGAACCGCACAGGCGATATACGCAGTGTACGGAATGCTTCAGCCGCCCGATTATGTATCGACACGGGGATCGATACCGGACATACTCCACGGAAGTTACCTCGAAACTGAGCAATCTCCCGCTTCATCGCATAATACGCCCGTCAGCAACTCGCAGGCGCTTTTTTAGGATAACAAAATCCCCTCTCTTTGTCAATAGGGGATTTAGTTATTTTACAGAAAAATCTGATATTTTTTTGTGAAAAACCATCAAAACCGGAAACGAACGGCACAGGTATGGCAAGAGCCGGAAAAGCTCTTCTGCCGCCCCTGCCTCTGTGCTTTTGCCTCCCGCTGCGTCTTCCTACATTATTATAATACGGAGCGCAGCTCCTCCGCCAGACGGAGCAGCTCCTTTGCCCTGGGCAGAAGCTTTTCCCCCGCCGGCGTGAGACGGAGGCTGCGGTTTCCCCGCTCAAACAGAGCAGTACCCAACTCCTGCTCCAGTGCCGATACGCTGCGGCTCACGGTGGAGTGGCTCACATAGTGCTCCGCTGCGGTTTTAGAGAAGCTGCCGCTCTCGGCTGCGGCGACAAAAAACACAAGCTGACCCAGCTCCATATCAGAAACCGAATATTCCCGGCAGCAGCTCCCGGAGCACAAAGCTCTTAATATCCTCTGTTCCTCTTGAGCAGAGAACGGTCATGCTTCCGTCATTAAACTCCGCCATGAACTGGCGGCAGGCTCCGCAGGGGTAGCAGTATTCCTTTCCGTCACCGTATACGGCGATTCGTGCGAAGTCACGGCAGCCCTCGCTTATAGCCTTAACCATGGCGGTGCGCTCGGCGCAGATGGTGCCGCCATAGGCTCTGTTTTCCACGTTGCAGCCGGTAAATATCCTGCCGTCGGCGCATTCAAGCGCCGCACCCACCGGAAAGCCGGAGTAGGGTACATGAGCATTTTCCGATGCTGCCCTCGCCAGCAGTACAAGCTCCTTATCAGTCATAGCTTCCACTTCAATCCTTAATCCTTCTTTTTCTCCTCCACCACCACGTTTTCAAAGCTTATCTTCCAGTTCTGAACATTGGTGAGGGGGTTGTTCTCGTTTACGTTTATTCCCACAATGATGCCGCGGTGAGTTATCATCTGGTGCTTTTCAAAGCAGAGAGTGACCAGATACGCTCCGCCGCAGACCGCATCGCACATATCACGGCACGCCTGAGCCCTGTTTTCATCCGTGGCCTGAAGATAGGCGGCTATTGACGAGTCCACGGCATCCACCGACCACTGGCCGTAGTTCATGCTTCCGCCGGTGCCGATGAGTCTTGTTATGTCGAAGTCGGGGTTCAGACGGGTCTCACCGTAGTACATATCGTAGTTTCCCGCCTCCACGGCCTTCTTGTAATCGTTCCATGCATACTCCAGCAGGCTGACCTTAATGCCCATATTGCCCATATCCTGAGCAAACTTTCTTGCCATGTTCAGCTTTATGCTGCTGTCCGAGCACACGAGGAAGCGGATATCCACGTCCATGTAGCCTTCGCCCTGCCTCATCTCCAGATAGCCGTCCGCGTCGAAATCCGAAAAGCCCAGATTCTTGATTATGTCACGGCAGACCTCAAGATTATAGCCGTACTGTTCGTTTGCGTCCTCGCTGTACCATTTACAGACGGGGTTTACCGGTATGGAGGTGGGCACGCAGTAGCCGCCCATCTGAGTTTTGAGATACTCTCTGTCGAAGGCGTAATTCACAGCCAGACGCATCAGCTCATAGGAAAAGGTCGCGCTGTAGGAGTTAAAGCCTATATAGTGCATATTCATGGTATTGAAGCTTCGTATCTCGTTGGAGCTGCCGTAGCCCAGATTCGTGGGTGCTGTGGGGTCGTTCATGACCACGTCTATGAGAGAGTCCTCAAAGGCTGTGATGGTGTCCGGTCCTCCCGGATACTGGGCAAGATAGACCTTGTCCACGGGGAGGTTTTCGCTGTTGGGGTATTTGTCGAAGGCCACGAGATACTCTTTATCCTCGGAAAAGGTGTATGGCCCCGTTCCCTGAGGATAGGCATCGCCGTAGCTTCCGTTTTTGATTACGGGTATGCACAGAAGCATGGGGAAGAGCATATTCTGCTTGGCAAGGGTAACGCCGAAGCTCGTTTCGTCGTATGCCGATGTGCCGAAGACATAGCCGAAGCGTCCCTTGTAGCGGTCGGAATTCACCGCACAGCTCAGAGAATACGCCACGTCCGCCGCCGTTAGCTTCGTGCCGTCGTGGAAATAACGCTCCGTGTCCACATGGAACACCCAGCGCATACCGTCGTCCGTCTCCCATGAGGTCACGATATTGGGTATTACATTATAAGTATTGTCCAGCTCCACCATGTTCTCGTAAATGAGATTGCACACAAGCTGATTGTTGGTGTTGGTCGCCACCAGAGGATTCATGCTGTAGCTGCTGTTGTAGTTTAACGTGAATACGGCATCCGCCGCAGAGCTGTGACCCAGGTCCTTGCCTGCGCTTTTTCCGTCCACATAATCGTCCACCTGACTGTCAAGGCTGCCGCAGGCGCTCAGAGAGAGCAGGCAGGCAATGACAAGCACAAGTGCGCATAGCTTTTTTAATCTCATTGTCGCTCCTTTTAAAGCATGATAACGGCGCACATGGAGCCACGGATGCCCTCGGTCGCCCGATGAGACCAGTATTTCTCCGGCATGCACACGGTGCACTCTCCGGAGACGTCCACGTTCTCCGCTCTGAGTCCCAGCTGAAGCAGACGGCGGAGATTTGCGCCCCTGAGGTCAACGTGGAATTTGCCGTTTCCGTCGTCCCGGATAAGACCCTCGGTGTCGCCGGAAAGATACTTCTCCACAGCCTCGGGAACATCGGAATCCGTCTCAAAGCAGCAGAAGCCTATGCTCTCGCCTACGGCGGCACGGATATTCTCCGGTACGGCTCCCATGGATATCATTTTCTCCACGGCAACGCCCAGAATATCCGCCACGCTGCTCTTCCAGCCGCAGTGCACGGCGGCGATAACTCCCGCTTCCCTGTCCTCCATGAGCACCGGGACGCAGTCGGCGATATAGATCATCAGGGGCAGACCGGCGATATTAGTCACAAGGCCGTCGGCCTCGTAGGGGACGGGCTCACCCACCCTGTGGCGGTCGCTCTCTGCGGCTGTCCTGACCTCTACGCCGTGTACCTGACGGGTCACGACAAAGCCGTCGGCGCCTACACCGAAGAGTTCTCCCGCTCTGCGGTAATTCTCCCTCAGGCAGTCAATATCATCCCCGCGGTTTTCGCCGAAGTTCCAGTTATCCCACACGCCGGAGCTGACGCCTCCGTTTCGGGTGGTGAACATATGCGCAGAGGCTATCTTATCACTGGTGCGGAATTCGCAGCCGTTGTATTTCTTATCGTAAAATGCCATGCTCGCTCCTTACTCTGCGGAGACTCATTCGTACAGTCCGCAGCATTCCTTATACTTGAGCCGTCTTGAGCCGTCGGGCTTCATCTTACCGCAGGGGCAGGGATCGTTGCGTCCGGGCTTGGGGGCTTTTTTCATGGGCTTTTTCTTTTCCTCACTGCCGCCCACATTGGCAACGGCGTTCTTCGACACCGCCTTGCGCTGCATGGGACGTCTCACCTGAGCGGTATATATGCGCCGAACAGTCTCCTCTCGTATGCCGCTTATCATGGCATCGAACATATCGAAGCCCTCCTGCTTATAGGCATCGATGGGCTTGGTGTTGCCGTAGCCCCGGAGACCTATGCCCTTCTTGAGCTCGTCCATGGCGTCGATGTGCTCCATCCAGTACTCGTCCACCACACGGAGCATAATGACACGCTCAACATCACGCATAAGGCTCTCGCCTATCAGCTTCTCTCTTGCGTCGTACTCCTTCATGGCGATATCGTACACCGCCTCGGAGACCCTTTCGGGGCTGACTCTGCCCTTGAAATCCTCGAATTTCAGCGCATTTTTCGGCAGGAAGTATCTTTCGAAGGGGGCCGTGGCGTCGCTGAGCATCTGCTGATTCTCGGCGGAGGCTCCGCCCAGACCCTCTGTGACGGTGGCGGCGATGAAATCCCGCACCATGCCGTTTATATGCTCACGAAGCTCCTCACCGTCCAGCACCTTGCGGCGCTCGTCATAGATGATATTGCGCTGGCGGTTCATTACGTCGTCGTACTCCAGCACGGTCTTGCGTCGCTGGAAGTTCTTGCTCTCCACGGTCTTCTGGGCACGCTCCACAGCGTCGGAAAGCATTTTGGCGTCCAGTGCCTCGTCCTCCTCCATCTTGAAGGTGTCCATGATATTCTTGAATCTGTCGCTGCCGAAAAGGCGCATAATATCGTCCGTTGCGGCGATGTAGAAGCGGCTCTCGCCGGGGTCGCCCTGACGTCCTGCACGGCCTCGGAGCTGATTGTCGATGCGTCGGGATTCGTGGCGCTCGGTGCCGAGAATAAACAGGCCGCCGGCGGCCTTGACCTTCTCCGCCTCCCGGGCGCAGACCTCTCTGTGAACCTCCATGCGCTCACGGAACAGGCTGCGGGCGGCTAATATCTCCTCATTGTCGGTGTCGGCATAGCCCGTTGCCTCGGCGATGACCTCATCGGGATAGCCCGCCTTGCGGAGGTCGGTCTTGGCGAGATACTCCGCGTTGCCGCCCAGCATGATATCCGTGCCTCGGCCTGCCATGTTGGTGGCTATGGTGACGGCTCCCAGCTTACCCGCCTGAGCGACAATCTCCGCCTCCTTCTCGTGGTGCTTTGCGTTGAGGACATTGTGCTTTATGCCCTTTTTCTTCAGCAGGCCCGAGAGATATTCGCTCTTCTCCACGGAGACGGTACCCACCAGTACGGGCTGGCCCTTCTCGTGGCAGGCGGCAATCTGGCGGATAATGGCGTTGTTCTTGCCGTTTTCATTTTTATAGATGACATCGGGGTTGTCTATTCTCTGTACGGGCTTGTTGGTGGGTATCTCCACGATATCCAGCTTGTAGATGGTGCCGAATTCCTCCTCCTCGGTGAGTGCGGTGCCCGTCATGCCCGAAAGCTTGTCGTACAGGCGGAAATAGTTCTGGAAGGTGATGGTGGCAAGGGTCTTGTTCTCGTTCTGGACGTCAACGTGCTCCTTAGCCTCGATAGCCTGATGCAGACCCTCGCTGTAGCGTCTGCCCAGCATGACACGGCCCGTGAATTCGTCGATTATGAGTACCTCTCCGTCCTTCACCAGATAATCCACGTCACGCTTCATGATGCCGTGGGCACGGAGAGCCTGATTGATGTGGTGGCTGAGGGTTCCGTTCTCCATATCGGAGTAGTTTTCCAGCCCGAAGGCTCTCTCCGCCTTTTTTATGCCTCTGGCAGTCAGCGTTGCGGTGCGTGCCTTCTCGTCAACGACGTAGTCTGCGTCCAGATCCTCCGCTTCCTCCTCCTTGGAGTCGATGGTGGTGTAGACCTGTTTTTTGAGTCCGCAGACAAAGTCGTCGGCTCTGCGGTACAGGTCGGTGCTCTCGTCGCCCTGACCGGAAATGATAAGAGGAGTTCTCGCCTCGTCAATGAGGATGGAGTCCACCTCGTCCACAATTGCAAACACGTGACCTCTCTGCACCATGCTCTCCTTGTACAGAGCCATGTTGTCTCGCAGATAGTCAAAGCCCATCTCGTTGTTGGTGCCGTAGGTTATATCCGAGGCATACGCCGCTCTGCGCTCGTCATTGGTGAGGCCGTGTACGATAAGACCCACGGAGAGCCCCATGAAGCGGTGTACCTTTCCCATCCACTCGCTGTCACGGCGTGCAAGGTAGTCGTTTACGGTGACGACGTGAACGCCCTCGCCGGTGATGGCGTTCAGGTAGGAGGGCAGAACCGCCACAAGGGTCTTGCCTTCGCCGGTCTTCATCTCGGCGATACGTCCCTGATGCAGAACTATGCCGCCGATGAGCTGCACCCGGAAGGGCTTCATGCCCAGCACACGCCATGACGCCTCACGCACTGCCGCAAAGGCCTCCGGCAGTATGCTGTCAAGCTCCTCGCCGTTATTGTATCTCTCTTTGAATTCCTCTGTCTTTGCCTTGAGCTCGGCATCGCTCAGCGCCTGCATCTTCGGCTCAAGAGCCTCTATCTGATCCACAATGGGGTAAATCTTCTTCAGTTCCCGGTCGGTATGGCTGCCGAATAATTTGCCAAACAGTCCCATGATTATCTCCAATCGTCTTTTGTGATAATTTTACGGACTATAATATACCATAAATTTTTGCGGAAAAAAAGCCTTTATACTTGATACAAGTATTAAATTAATGTAAACTAAGTAAGTTATAATTATTAATCGGGGGTGCTTTCGCATGGAAGAACGCAAAAGACATAAGCTGGCGTGGGAAAAGGCAAGACCTTTAATCAAGGGCGCGGCAAAGCTGCTGTTTAATTTTGACACGGAGGTCTGCGGGGAAAAGGGGCCTCTGCTGGTCATGGCAAATCACTGTGCGGAGCTTGATCCCGTATTTCTAATATCGGCATTCAGGGAGCCGCTGTACTTCGTGGCAAGCGAGCATATACTCCGCAAGGGCTTCGTATCCGAATTGCTGTGCCGCTATACGAGGATAATCCCCCGTCAGAAGGGCGGAAGCGCCTCCTCCACCATACGCAGCATAGTGCGCAATCTCGGCGAGGGCAACAGCGTCTGCATCTTCCCGGAGGGCAACCGCTCCTGGGACGGCGTCACCGCTCCCATCACTCCCGCCACGGGAAAGATGGCGCGCATGGCCGGGGCAAAGCTGGTGACCTACCGTCTCGAGGGCGTCTACTTTGCGAATCCCCGCTGGAGCGGAGGCTCCATCCGCAGGGGAAAATCAAAGGGTCGTGTGGTAGGTGTTTACGAGCCGGAATATATTAAATCTCTTACTGCAAAGGCTGTTCAGGAGCTCATAGAGACGGACCTTCACGAGGATGCCTACGCCCGTCAGCGGGAGCTTCGCACAAGCTTTCGCGGCAGACGGCTCGCCGAGCATCTGGAGACCCTGCTTTTCATGTGTCCCAGCTGCAAAGCCGAGGGCAGCATGCACAGCGACGGCAACTACTTCTTCTGCTCAAAATGCGGAGCAATGCACCGCTATACTCCCGAGGGCTTCTTCGCCGGCGAGGACGTCATATTCGACACCGTTCAGGACTGGAGCATATGGCAGAACGAGCGTATAAAGGAAAAATGCCTCTCCGATGAGGAGCTGCTTTTCTCCGACACGGATATGCTGCTCTACACCGTCAGCACCGCCGAAAGCGCGGACTTTATCTCCGCCGGTGAGCTCGTACTCTATAAGGACAGACTCGTCCTTCCCGACGGCAGCACGCTCCCCCTCACGGAGGTCAGAGGAATGTCCGTCATGGGTCCTCAGCAGCTCCACCTCAGCACCGACAGGGTGCATTATCTCATAAAAAGCAATCAGGTCCGCTGCGTTATAAAGTACCTCACCGCCTGCAAAATATTTGACAAAAACCTGCAGTACGGTATATAATTATTTTTTGTATTTTGAATTACATAGAGAGGATAAGCTATGAAACGCACAGGCTTCGACAATGCTAAATATGTCGCACTTCAGTCTCAGAACATTCGTGACAGGATTGGTCAGTTCGGCGGAAAGCTGTATCTGGAATTCGGCGGAAAGCTTTTCGACGATTACCACGCTTCCCGTGTACTCCCGGGCTTTGAGCCGGACAGCAAGGTGAAGATGCTGCTGGAGATGAAGGACGATGCGGAAATAGTCATCGCCATCTCCGCCGACGATATCGAGCGCAACAAGCGCCGGGGCGACCTCGGCATAACCTACGATGAGGATACCCTGCGTCTTATCGATGCCTTCCGGGGCATCGGGCTCTATGTGGGCAGCGTAGTCATCACCCACTACCGCAGCCAGCCCGCGGCGGAGCAGTTCCAGAAGCGTCTTGAGACTCTGGGTGTCAGAGTCTACCGCCACTACATAATCCCCGATTACCCCTCCAATGTGGAGCTTATTGTTTCCGAGGACGGCTTCGGCAAAAACGACTACATCGAGACCGAGAGAAGCCTCGTGGTCGTCACCGCTCCCGGTCCCGGCAGCGGCAAAATGGCGACCTGTCTCAGTCAGCTTTACCACGAGCATCTCCGGGGCGTCAGCGCAGGCTACGCCAAGTTTGAGACCTTCCCCATCTGGAACGTCCCTCTCAAGCACCCCATAAATCTCGCCTACGAGGCAGCCACCGCAGACCTTGACGACGTGAACATGATAGACCCCTTCCATCTGGAGGCCTACGGCGAGACCACGGTTAATTACAACCGTGACGTGGAGATCTTCCCTGTGCTCAACGCCATCCTCTCCCGCATCTACGGCGAGTGCCGCTACAAGAGTCCCACGGATATGGGCGTAAACATGGCCGGCTACTGCATCTGCGATGACGAGGCCTGCCGCGAGGCCTCCAGACAGGAGATCATCCGCCGCTTCTACGCTGCCGCCTGCGCTCTGCGTCAGGGCCTCGGTACCGCCGCAGAGGTCAGGAAGATAGAGCTTATCATGAAGTCTCTGAACCTTACCGCCGCAGACCGCCCCGTAATCGGCGCCGCTCTGGCAAGGGCCGGGGAGACAAACGCTCCCGCCGTATCCATGGAGCTGCCCGATGGCACCATAGTCACCGGCAAGACCTCCTCTCTGCTGGGAGCAAGCTCTGCCTGCCTCATGAACGCCATGAAGCGTCTTGCGGGTATCGACGATGAGATGCTGCTCATCGCCCCCGGCGTCATCGCTCCCATCCAGCATCTCAAGGTGGAGCATCTGGGCAATCACAACCCAAGACTGCACACCGACGAGCTGCTTATCGCCCTGTCCATCTGTGCAGTGACCAACCCCATGGCGGAGCTTGCCGTGGATCAGCTCAACAAGCTGAGAGGCTGCGAGGCCCACTCCACCGTCATACTCTCCCGCGTGGATGAGAACCTGTTCCAGAAATTAGGCGTCAATATTACCTACGAGCCCAAATACCAGGCGAAGAAGCTTTTCCACAAAAAGTAAACGAAACCGTTTTTGTGTCAATTAATCACCGATAAATTGATAATTATTCTGTAATGTTCACAGTTTATTCACAATTCGCTCTGTAATTTATGTATAATATTTTAATAGAGTGTTTCAGTGTTTTTGCATAATCCGTCAAAATTCTTCGAGTTTTTGAACTGTTTTGCAGATTTTGCACATTATCTCTGTTGACGTGAATTTTGCTTCACGAAATTTGCGCAGACTGTTTACTAATGCGCTCTCTTGTGGTATACTGTATGAACAGTATCAGCTACCGTGTTTAAGTAATCTTTTTTATACCAAAATTTACACAGGGAGGATTATCCATGAAAAGAGTATTACTTATGGTGTTGAGCATCGTCCTGGTTCTGGCATGCGTATTCAGCATCACCCATCTCGTACCCGCAATCGGTGATCTCACGAATATCTACCAGTACAAGAACTCAGACTCCGATACCGCAACCGCCGGCATCGCCGCTGCCCGCGACGGTGTTGCACAGCTCAGAGAAAACGAGGCAACCTATGTTGAAGGCGTAGGAACCTATGTTGCAGGCGAAGCCGAGTACGCCGCAGGCGTCAAGCAGCTCGCCGACGGTCAGGCTCTGATCGACGCCAACACCCAGGCTTATCTGGAAGGCAAAGAGCTTATCGGCACTATGGAAAGCCTGATGCCCGCCATCGAGGGTCTGGCAAGCTCCGTGCAGAATGTCCGTGACTTCAATGCCGGCATCATCGGCGGTGACCTTGACACCTACCTCGGCACCATGAGAGCAAACGCTCTTAACGTTCTTGCAAACGGTGAGGCTGTCAAGCTTCTCAGCGACACTCTCGGCATGGACGT
>JABUSQ010000160.1 GCA_021442665.1 Oscillospiraceae bacterium | reverse complement strand
CGATATGACCTGCACCCGTGCGCAGGTGGTTACCTTTATATACAGAGCCATGAATTAAGCATAAAAAGAGCCGGAGCAGTGCCCCGGCTCTTTTTATGCGGTCTTCCGCTCGACCTTTATGCCGTCGGAGAAGATTATCACCGTGCCGTCAAGGTCTGTTCTGTATATTTCCGTGTCCGCATCCTCAAGCCTGCTGAGGATCTCGTCATGGGGATGACCGTAGCGGTTGTCCTTTCCGCAGCATATCACCGCTATCTCGGGGCTTGCCTCATAGAGGAAGCGGTAGCCGGTGGAGGATACGGAGCCGTGGTGAGATACCTTCAGCACGTCGCAGTCAAGGCTGATGCCCATGTCCAGCATGGCATTCTCACCCTCTGTACCCACGTCACCGCCGAGGAAGAAGGTGGTTCCGCCGTACTCGACCAGCATGACAAGGCTGTTCTCGTTTATCTCGCCGTAGTCCTCCAGAGGCCCGACGAATTTCACCGTCGCGTCACCCAGGGGATAGCCGATGCTCATATCGGGGTATTCCGCGCTGAGCCCCGCATTGTCCAGCGCCTCCTCAAAATCCTCGTAGGCGGGCTTATGCTCGTCATAGGGGGATACAAAGACCTCTCCCACCTCAAAGCTGTCGATGATGCAGTCGAGGCCGCCGCAGTGGTCCGCATCGCTGTGGCTGCACACCACATATTCAAGGCGTGTCACTCCCAGCTCCTCCAGATAACGCACCACATCCCTGCCGTTTTCCTGATGTCCTGCGTCAACAAGCATGTATTCTCCCCCGCAGGCTATAAGCTCGCAGTCGCCCTGACCCACGTCTATGCAGTGCAGGTACAGCCCCTCCATGGGCTCCGTGGGTGTGTTCTGTCCTCTGCCGAAGATAAGGTACAGCACCACGGCAAGGGCAATTATCGCCGCCGCCACGGGGTACTTCTTTGCGAATCTCACCGCGTTTTCGGCATCCTTTTTTGTTACAGTATAGCTTTTTCTTCCGCTCATAACGCCCTCCAAGTAATATTCAGTGACATTTTCGCACAAAGTCCGCAAAAAATCAACAATGATACTTTTCAAAGCCTGCCTTTTGCATTATAATGAATCATTATTTATTATTATCGGAAGGTGAACACATGAAATATATTCTCATTATCGGCGACGGCATGGCGGATAATCCCGTGCCCGAGCTGGGCGGCCTGACTCCCCTGCAGTACGCAAAGAAGCCCTTTATCGACGAGCTCGCCAGAAAAGGCGAGGTGGGCAGCGTTATGAACGTGCCCGAGGGTCTTCCCGCAGGCAGCGACACCGCCATCCTCTCTATCTTCGGCTGTGACCCCAACAGGTATTTCAAGGGCCGCGCTCCTCTGGAGGCTGCCGCAAGCGGCATCGTCTTAAACGACGGTGACATCGCCTACCGCTGCAACATGGTCACCTACGAGGACGGGGATATGCCCTTTGAGGAAAAGCGCATCCTCTCACATTCCGCTGGCTCCATCGAGGCCGACGTCTCCGACGAGATAGTAACCGCTCTCTTCAGCGACCCCGGCTTTGCTCCTCTGGCGGAGAAGGCGGGCATGAAGGTGAATCTCGGTCACTCCTTCCGCCATATCGGACAGCAGTCCGGCGCGGATATCACCGGCATAAAGCTCATTCCTCCCCATGACCATCTGGGCGAGAAGATAGGCCCCCTCCTTCCCTCCGGCTGTGAAAACGCCGAGGTGCTGCTGGGGCTTATGAAGAAGGCCCACGAGATACTCGACCGCCACCCCCTCAACGAGAAGCGCAGAGCCGAGGGCAAGCTGCCCGCCAACGGCATCTGGTTCTGGGCGGAGGGCACCGCCGTGAAGCTGCCCTCCTTC
This sequence comes from Oscillospiraceae bacterium, assembly GCA_021442665.1. GTDB lineage: Bacteria > Bacillota > Clostridia > Oscillospirales > Oscillospiraceae > F23-B02. Next base: position 11,059 of record JABUSQ010000160.1, on the reverse strand, counting down.
ACGGACAGCTACGGCTACGACGGAGCGGTGGTCTCCGCCGTCCCCCTGTGCCACGGTATCGCAGTGCTCTGCGGACTGGACATGGTCTGTCCCGAGGGCGCCACCGGCGAGATAGACACCAACTACGAGAACAAGCTTCAGGCGGCTCTGGATATTCTCGAGGAGCATGATTTTGCCGCCGTTCATGTGGAGGCTCCCGATGAGTGTACTCACAACGGCGACCTCAGCGGCAAGATCCAGTCCATCGAATGGCTGGATACCCGCATGGTGAAGCCTCTTGACGACGCCATGAAGGAGAGAGGCTGGGACTACAGGCTGCTCTTCCTCTCCGACCACAAGACCCTCACCTCCACCAGAGGTCACGACGGCGATCCCGTGCCCTACATGATATACGACAGCCGCTTTGACAGCAGGGCGGGCTTCCCCTACACCGAGGAGGGCGGCATGCAGGGTCCCATGCTCAATTCCGGCGTCGCTCTCATGTCCGTTCTCTTTGAACAGCTCTGAGCCATGGACTTCACCACGGAAAAAGCCTTCGCAAAAATCAACATCTCCCTTGACGTCACGGGGAAACGCCCCGACGGCTACCACGACATGCTCATGGTGATGCAGTCCGTGACCCTGTGCGACGACGTGAGGGTGGAGCTTACGGCAAACCGCAGCAGCACCGCCGTGTGCAATCTGCCCTTCGTTCCCTCCGACGGTCGGAATCTTGCGGTGAGAGCCGCCGACAGCTTTTTTGCCGCGGCGGGCATCACGGGGGTCGGCGCACGCATCGGGCTGTACAAGCGCATACCCGTGGGTGCGGGCATGGCAGGCGGCTCCTCGGACGCCGCTGCGGTGCTCCGCGCTCTCAACAGGCTCTGCGGACGTCCCTTTGACGAAAGCGGGCTTCGGGAGCTTGCCTGCGGCATCGGCTCCGACGTGCCCTTCTGCGTCACGGGCGGAACCATGCTGGCCTCCGGCAGGGGCGAGCTGCTCTCCCCGCTGCCCGAGCTTCCCGACTGCAGCCTCGTGATATGCAAGCCCGAATTCTCCGTCTCCACGCCGGAGCTTTTCAGAAAGCTGGACTCCGTCCGCCTGCGCTGTCACCCCGACACGCAGGGCATTATCGAGGCGCTTGAGGCGGGGGATCTCGTGAGGCTGTCACGGCGTATGTACAACGTCTTCGAGGATGTTCCCGACCGCAGGCACAGCACGATCTCCCACATCAAAAGCGTAATGCTGGACTTCGGCGCTCTGGGCTCCGTCATGACCGGAACGGGCTCCGCGGTGTTCGGCATCTTTGACAGCGAGGCCGCCGCCGAAAACGCCTGCCGTGAGCTCGGCAGGGAATTTGCCCTCTGCTGCACCGCAAGGAATCAGCCCGGGCTGGAGCTTTAACCGGCGCTGACGGTTTTTTTGCTCACTATTACCCACAATTCCCCCGCATAAAATGCGGAAAATTGGTGAAAGTTACTCTTGACTTTCCCGTGGGTTGTTGATACACTTTACATCGTAAAATTTTGTTCCGAGGCTCACATTATGCAGAAGAAGTTCTTTTATGCATACCGCTATTACTTTACTGTTGTGAACGGTAAGGCTGTTTTGTGATGCGCGGAAGAGGTTCTGAAATGTAATTTCCAATGCGGTACAGGATAGCCTGTGCCGCATTTTTATTTCACGGAGGCAGAAAAATGATAGTAATTCTCAAACACAGCACCACAGAAGAAAAAAGAAATCAGCTCATCTCATGGCTCAAGAGGCAGGGCGTTGACGTTCACGTTTCCGTGGGCGAATATCAGACCGTGCTGGGCATGGTGGGCAACACCGACATGATAGACAAGGAGCTGGTTGCAAGCCTTGACATCGTCGATTCCGTAAAGGTGGTCACCGACCCCTTCAAATGCTGCAACCGCAAGTTCCACCCCGACGACTCAGTGATATCCGTCGGCGACGTAAAGATAGGCGGCGGCAACTTCTGCATGATTGCAGGCCCCTGCTCCGTGGAGAGCGAGGAGCAGATCGTGTCCGTTGCCAAGTCCGTCAAGGCCGCCGGCGCAGGCCTGCTCAGAGGCGGAGCCTTCAAGCCCAGAACCTCCCCCTACGATTTTCAGGGCCTCAAGGCCACGGGTCTGGAGCTTCTGAAGATCGCCCGTCAGGAGACCGGTCTGCCCATCGTCACCGAGGTCATGGGCACAGCGGACCTCCATCTCTTCGAGGACGTCGACCTGATCCAGATCGGCGCAAGAAATATGCAGAACTACGACCTCCTCAGAGAGGTAGGCAAAATGGGCAAGCCCGTACTGCTGAAGAGAGGTCTTGCCAACACCATCAAGGAGCTGCTCATGAGTGCGGAATACATAATGGCCGGCGGCAGCGAGGATGTTATTCTCTGCGAGAGAGGCATCCGCACCTTCGATGACTACACCAGAAACACTCTTGACCTTGCGGTGGTTCCCGTCCTGCACGAGCTGACCCACCTTCCCGTCATCGTCGACCCCAGCCACGCCACGGGTCTTGCCCGTCTCGTGCGCCCCATGGCTCTGGCGGCGGCGGTCTGCGGCTCCGACGGACTTATCATCGAGGTACACAACGACCCCATGCACGCCCTCTGCGACGGCGCCCAGTCCCTGCTTCCCGAGGACTACGCAAAGCTCGCCGAAGAGGTCAGAAAGGTTCGTGAGGTGGCCGTAAGATGACAGCCGGAATAGTCGGACTCGGTCTTATCGGCGGCTCCTTCGCCAAGGCCTACCATGCCGCAGGCGTGAAGGTGCTGGCGTACAACCGCAGCAGGGACGTGCTGGACTTTGCCATTATCAGCGGTGACGTGGATGCGGAGCTGACGGAGGAGAACATCGGCGAATGCGATATAGTCATCATCGCCATCTTCCCCGAGGCTGCTGCGGATTATCTGGAAAAAATGGCTCCCTACATCGGGAAAAAGCCCATCGTCATCGACGCCTGCGGAACAAAGCGCAAGGTCTGCTCCCTGTGCTTCCCCATTGCGGAGAAGTACGGCTTCACCTACCTCGGCGGTCATCCCATGGCGGGCACGCAGTATTCAGGCTTCAAGTACGCCAAGGCAAATATGTACAACGGCGCTCCCATGGTGCTGGTGCCTCCCTCCTTTGACGATATAGAGCTGCTCTCCAAGGTGCAGCAGCTTCTGTCTCCCGTGGGCTTCGGAAAATACTCCGTCACCACCGCCGACAGGCACGACGAGATGATAGCCTTCACCTCTCAGCTGGCTCACGTTGTGTCCAGCGCCTATATAAAAAGCCCCACGGCAGGCTCTCACAAGGGCTTTTCCGCAGGCAGCTACAAGGATATGACCCGTGTGGCAAAGCTCAACCCCAAGCTCTGGGCAGAGCTTTTCCTTGAGAACAGGGACTGCATCTTAAATGAGCTTAACATATTTATTGACAGTATCTCAAAGTACCGTGACGCCATCGAGAACAACGATCAGCAGGAGCTTGTCGCTCTGCTGGACGAGGGCAGACGGCGCAAGGAGGCTGTGGACGGAAAATGACAAGGGTTCATGTCGCCGCCTCCGGCTGCTACGATATTATCATCGAGCGCGGCATACTCTCCCGTGTCGGAGCGGAGAGCGCCGGGCTTCTCAGGTCGGAAAAGGCGGTCATCGTCTCCGGCGAAAGGGTGTTCCCCCTCTGGGGCGAGACTCTGAGGGCTTCTCTGGAGAGCGCAGGCTTTGAGGTGCTGTGCTATATCCACGAGACCGGCGAGACCGCAAAAAGCCTTGAGAGCTACGGCGCTCTGCTGAATTTCCTCAGCGAGAAGCAGGTGCATCGCACGGACTGCCTCTTTGCTCTGGGCGGAGGCGTCACCGGCGACCTCACGGGCTTCGCCGCCGCAACCTATCAGCGGGGCATGCCCTTTATTCAGATACCCACCACGCTGCTTGCCATGGTGGACTCCTCCGTGGGCGGCAAGACCGCCGTCAATCTGCCCTCGGCGAAAAATCAGGTGGGCTGCTTTTATCAGCCCAGGGCCGTTTTCTGCGACCCCGAGGTGCTGAAGACCCTGCCGCAGGAGGAATATCGCTGCGGCTGTGCCGAGGTCATAAAATACGGCGTGCTGGGCGACGGGGACTTCTTCTCCATGCTTTCGGAGCGTGATTTCCGGGGCGACGAGGAGCCGGTCATTGCCCGCTGCGTGGAGATGAAGCGTGACATCGTGGAGGCGGACGAATTCGACCTCGGTCAGCGGCGGCTCCTGAATCTGGGGCACACCCTCGGTCACGCCGCCGAAAAGTGCAGCGGCTTTGCCCTTCCTCACGGCGACGCCGTGGCTATGGGACTTGCCGCGGTGATGCGTCAGGCGGCGGCGCGGGGCATCTGCAGCTCCGCCGACTGCGAAAGAGTCATCGAAACCCTGAAAAAATACGGTCTGCCCACGGAGCTTGCCTTCGGTAAGAAGGAGCTTTTTGAGGCGTGCAGAGCGGATAAGAAGATCGCAAACGGCAAAATGCACCTTATAGTGCCCGAGAAGCCGGGCGCCTGCCGCATTATTGCCATGGATACCGAAGAATTACGAAGCTGGATATAAAATGACTGAGTTAACACTATCGCCGGGTATGCGCACAGGCACGGTCTCGGCTCCATCCTCAAAATCCCACGCCCACAGGCTGCTTATCTGCGCTGCGCTGGGTAAAGAAAAGCTGAGTATAGACTGCGGCGACATCTCAATGGATATTGCCGCCACCGCAGCCTGCCTTGATGCTCTCTGCGCCGATATACACTGCGGCGGCGACGGTATCATCACCCTGGAGCCGAGGCCCGGCAAAGAGGGCAGCCGCCTGCTTCCCTGCGGCGAGAGCGGCTCTACTCTGCGCTTTCTCATCCCCGTCTGCGGTGCCCTCGGCGAGAGCGTCACCTTCAAAATGGAGGGCAGGCTCTCGGAACGCCCTCTGGCACCTCTGGACGGGCTTCTGCGGGAGCACGGCATGAGCATCGAAAGGGAGGGCTCCCTTCTGCACTGCTCGGGAAGGCTCCGCAGCGGAGACTTTGAGATACCCGGTGACATCTCCTCCCAGTATATATCGGGTCTGCTTTTCGCTCTGCCCCTGCTGGAGGGCGACAGTGTCCTCCGTGTCACGGGAAAGACCGAGTCTGAGGCATATATCGCCATGACGGAAAGCGCACTTTCCTCCTCGGGCATCGTGTTCCGGAAGCAGGGCGGCGAATACCGTATACCCGGAAAGCAGGTCTACGCCCTGAAGGACGGCTGCAGAGCCGAGGGCGACCTGTCCAATGCGGCCTTCTTTCTCTGCATGGGCGCCCTCAGCGAGAGGGGCATCACCGTGGAGAACATCCCCACGGACACCCTGCAGGGCGACAGAGCGGTGATAGACCTTCTTCGCCGCTTCGGAGCCTCGGTCACCGAAAAGGGCGGCTCGGTCACCGTCAGAAGGGGCGAGCTGAAGGGTCTTGAGATAGACGCCTCGGGCATTCCCGACCTTGTGCCGGTGCTGTCCGTTGTTGCGTCTCAGGCTGAGGGCGAGACCCGTATCGTAAACGCCTCCCGGCTCCGTCTCAAGGAGTCGGACAGACTCAGCAGCACGGCGGCACTTATTAACGGCCTCGGCGGAAGGGTCTCCGAGCTTGCCGACGGTCTTGTTATCCTGGGCGGCAGGCTTGACGGCGGCATAGCCGATTCCTGCAACGACCACCGCATTGCCATGAGCGCAGCGGCGGCGGCCTGCGTATGCCGCGGCCCCGTCACGGTGACGGAGCCGGAATGCACCCGGAAATCCTTCCCCCGATTCTGGGATACCTTTACGAAGCTGGAGATAATTCCATGAGCAGTTATTGCGGAAACATAAAATTCACCGTTTTCGGGCAGTCCCACTCCCCCGCCATCGGCGTGACGGCAGAGGGGCTTCCCGCAGGCTTTGAGCCTGATATGGAGGAGCTTTCCCGCTTTATGGCGAGACGGGCTCCCGGTCAGAATCTCTACTCCACCCAGAGAAGGGAGGCTGACAAACCGGAGTTCATCTCCGGTCTGTTCGAGGGCAGACTCACCGGAGCGCCCCTCACCGCCGTCATCGCAAACACCGACACCCGTTCCAAGGACTATTCGGAGCTGAGGATAAAGCCCCGTCCCGGTCACGCGGATTTCACCGCCCTGACCAGATTCGGCGACGCCTGGGACAACCGGGGCGGCGGCGAATTCTCGGGCCGCCTCACCGCTCCCCTCTGCATCGTGGGCGGACTGTGCCTGCAGCTCCTCGAAAGGGAGGGCATCAGCGTCATAAGCCGCATTGCGGAGATAGGCGGTATCTGCGACGAGGGCGAGCTTTTATGCTCCACCGCAGACAAGGACTTCCCCGTGGTCAGCGATGAGGCGGGGGAGAGGATGAAGGCCGCCATACTCTCGGCAAAGTCGGAGCTGGATTCTCTGGGCGGCATCATCGAATGCGCCGTGCCGGGCGTGCCCGCCGGTCTGGGCGGAGCCATGCTTGACGGCATGGAGGGACGCATTGCGCAGCTTGTTTTCGGCATCCCTGCCGTGAAGGGCGTGGAGTTCGGCGCAGGCTTCGCCGCTGCCCGTATGAGGGGCAGCGAAAACAACGACCCCTTCCGTATGGAGGGGGACAGAGTAGTAACCGCAACAAATAACTGCGGCGGCATCTTAGGCGGCATAACAAACGGCATGCCGCTGGTGTTCAGGGCGGCAATAAAGCCCACGCCCTCCATAGCAAGGGAGCAGGACACCGTCGACCTCAGCACCGGAGAGAACACGAAGCTCGTCATCAGAGGCCGTCACGACCCCTGCATCGTACCGAGAGCGGTTCCCTGCATTGAGGCCGCCGCCGCAATTGCCATATATGACGCTTTGACAGAGGAAAAGAAAAAATGAAGCTTGAAGATCTCAGACTTGACATTGACAGAGTGGACAATGAGCTTATACGGCTCTTTGAGGAGCGTATGCGAATTGCCGCACAGATAGGCGAATATAAGCAGCAGAACAGCATGCCCGTGCTGGACCCCAAACGGGAGCGGGAAAAGCTCCGTGAGCTTTCCGGGAGGCTGCCCGAAAGCCTCAGAGAATACGGCTACTCCCTGTACTCCCTGATTTTCGAGCTGAGCCGCTGCAGCCAGAACCGGATTATAAACAAGCAGGGCGAAATGTCCTCCCGCATTATAAGGGCACTGGAGGAGACCCCGAAGCTGCTGCCCGACGCACCCACGGTGGCGTGTCAGGGCGTGGAGGGAGCCTACTCCCAGCTTGCCTGCGAAAGGGTGTTCAAAAAACCCGATATATTCTTTTTCAAGAGCTTTGAGGCGGTCTTCACCGCCATCGAAAAGGGGCTTTGCAGCTACGGAATCATCCCCCTTGAGAACAGCACCGCAGGCTCTGTGAACAAGGTCTACGACCTTATGCAGAAGCACCGCTTCAGCATCGTCCGCAGCACACGCATCAAGATAGACCACAGTCTGCTGGCCAACCCCGGCGCAAGGCTCGAGGACATTAAGGAGATATACTCCCACCAGCAGGCCATAAGCCAGTGCGGTGAATTTCTCCAGTCTCTCAGCGGCGTCACCGTCATTCCCTGCGAGAACACCGCCGTTGCGGCAAAGAAGGTGGCGGAGTCCGGCAGAACCGATGTTGCCGCCATAGCCGGCCGTAGCTGCGTGAAGCTCTACGGTCTGAAGTGCCTCCGTGAGGCGATACAGGATATGGGCAACAACTACACCCGCTTTATCTGCATATCCAAGGAGCTTGAGATATACCCCGGCGCAGACCGCACCAGCCTTATGATGACCCTGCCCCACACCCCCGGCTCCCTTTACAAGGTGCTCAGCCGCTTCTATGCTCTGGGGCTGAATCTCAACAAGCTGGAGAGCCGTCCCCTGCCGGAGCGGAACTTCGAGTTCATGTTCTATTTCGATCTGGACGTGCCCGTGTATTCTCCGGGCTTCATCCAGCTCATGGACGAGCTGGGCGATATCAGCGACAGCTTCAGCTATCTCGGCAGCTACAGTGAGGTGATATGATGAAAAAATGCGGATTACTCGGTCGGAAGCTGGGTCACAGCTACTCGCCGCAGATCCACTCCATGCTCTCGGACTACGAATATAAGCTCTACGAGAAGGAGCCTGAGGAGCTTGAGAGCTTTCTTCGTGACAGTGGGCTTGACGGACTGAACGTCACCATCCCCTACAAGAAAAGCGTGATACCCTTCTGCGACGAGCTGTCCGACATTGCGAAAAGCATCGGCAGCGTCAACACCCTCGTGCGCCGTGCCGACGGCAGTCTCTTCGGCGACAACACCGACGCCTTCGGCTTTGAGAGCCTGCTGAAAAGGAGCGGCATCGACCCCGCAGGCAGAAAGGCTCTGGTTCTGGGCAGCGGCGGTGCCTCCGTCACCGTCTGCGCCGTGCTGAAAAGTCTGGGCGCAGGAGAGGTGCTTACCGTGTCCCGCAGCGGCGAGGTCAATTACGGCAACCTTCACCTGCACGCCGACGCGGAGCTGATAGTCAACACGACGCCTCTGGGAATGTACCCCAACAACGGCGAAAAGGCTCTCGACCTGAGGGACTTCCCCGCCTGCCGGGGCGTTCTGGACGTGGTATACAACCCCGCCCGCACGGCTCTTCTCCTTCAGGCGGAGGAGCTGGGCATCCCCTGCGCAGGCGGACTGCATATGCTGGTGGCGCAGGCAAAGCGCAGCAGCGAGGAATTCGCCGGAGTCAGCATCCCCGACAGCGAGATAGACCGCATCGAGGCAGTGCTCAGAGCGCAGCTGCAGAACATCGTCATCATCGGCATGCCCGGCAGCGGCAAGACCTCCGTGTCGGAGCTTCTCGGCAGCCGTCTCGGCAGAAGGGTCGTGGACACCGACGCCGAGATAGTCGCAAGAGCCGGCATGAGCATACCCGAGATATTCGAGGGCTTCGGCGAGGAGCATTTCAGAGCCCTGGAGACCGAGGTCATGGCGGACGTGGGCAGGCAGGGCGGACTTATTATCTCCACCGGCGGCGGCTGTGTCACCCGCAGGGAAAACTACCCCCTGCTCCATCAGAACGGCACGGTCTTCTGGCTCCTTCGTGACCCCGGGCTTCTGCCGAAGGACGGCAGACCCATCTCCCAGAAAAGCGATCTTAAGGAGCTTTTCCTCAGGAGAAAGCCCATGTACGAGGCCTTTGCCGATGTACGCATCGATAACAACGGCAGTCTTGAGGCCACCGCTGCTGCCATAACGGAGGCGCTGAAATGAAATTTCTCATCATAAACGGGCCAAACATCAATATGCTCGGCATAAGAGAGCCGGCAGTCTACGGAAGCCGCAGCTACGAGGCTCTGAAGAGCTTTATCCTCTCCGCCTGCGAGGAAAGCGGCGTGGAGTGCGAGCTGTATCAGTCCAACCACGAGGGCTGTATCGTGGACAGAATACAGAGCGCCTACGGGGTATTTGACGGCATCGTCATAAACCCCGCCGCCTACACTCACACCAGCGTGGCTATCTTAGACGCTCTCAAGGCAGTGGGCATCCCCGCAGTGGAGGTGCATATCTCCGACGTGAAGAGCCGTGAGGACTTCCGTCAGATATCCTATGCGGGCATGGCGTGCATAAAGACCTACATGGGTCTGGGCTTTGAAGGTTACCGACAGGCTGTAATCTGTCTTAAAAAATATCTGGAGGAAGAAAAATGATACCTGCCAAATACGTCAGCTGGGGCAACGCAGGCTCTACCATCCGTGAGCTTGCCGCCTACGGAGCCGCCCGTGCAAAGGTCATCGGTGCGGAGAATGTTTTTGATTTTACCATCGGCAGTCCCAGCGTTGCTCCCCCCGAGAGCGTTCTCGAAAAGCTGCGGCTTCTTGCCGCCGATCCCGACCCCGTCGCCCTCCACGCCTACGCTCCCGCTGCGGGCATCGAGTCCGTGCGCTGCAAGGTGGCGGATTATCTGAACAGGAGCTTCGGCTCCTCCTACGATGCGGGGGATATCTACATGACCCACGGAAGCTCCTCCGCTCTGGCTCTTGTCTGTGCGGCGCTGCTCTCCCCCGGCGATGAGGCTCTGGCTCTGGCCCCCTATTTCCCCGAATACCGGATATATGCGGAGCAGACCGGCGCAGAGTTCACCGAGGTGCTCTGCGATCTTGAAAGCTTCCGCCCCGATATGGCGGCATTGGAGGCAAAGCTCACGGAGAAGACCGCCCTTGTCATCATAAACTCCCCCAACAACCCCAGCGGCGTGGTGCTGGACGAGGACAGCGTGAAGGAGATAGCCGGGCTTCTCAGGGCAAAATCCGCAGAGTACGGCCACCCCATCTATATCCTCGCCGACGAGCCCTACAGAGAGCTGGTCTACGGCGGCCTGACCGTCCCCTTCATCCCCTCCTTCTATCCCGACACCCTCTACTGCTATTCCTTCAGCAAGTCCGTGTCCCTGCCCGGCGAGCGCATCGGCTATATCGCCATGGGAAAGGACATGACCGACTACGCCGATGTGAAGGCCGCCGTCTGCGGCGCAGGCAGAGCTCTGGGCTATATCTGCGTATCCCCCATGTTCCAGCTTGCCGTGGCGGATACTCTGGGCGACGTGTCCGACATCTCCGTATACGATGACAACAGAAGCCTCTTCTATGACGAGCTGAGGAAGCTCGGCTTCACCTGCATCAAGCCCGACGGCGCCTTTTATCTGTTCATCAAGGCCCCCGACGGAGATTCAAGGGATTTCTGCCGCAGAGCCATGGAGAAGGATCTGCTCGTTGTCCCCGGCGACGACTTCGGCTGTCCCGGCTTTGCAAGAATCGCCTACTGCGTGCCTATGCAGAGGATAGTGAATTCCCTCCCCGCCTTCAAGGCCCTTGCGGAGGAATACGGTCTGTAAAAGAGCATAAAAAGACAGCGTGCGGCTGCACGCTGTCCTTTTTTCATCCCGTCTAAGAAGTCAAAATGACTTCTTTGCACGCAGTTTCCCGTTCACTATTCCTTGCCCTGCTGACGGCACCAGGTGTTCATGACAAGATCCACGGGCAGATGCTTCACAAGCCGCACCTGTCTGCGCACCGGCGCACCCAGAATGGACACGGTCTTATTCTTCTT
>JABUSQ010000154.1 GCA_021442665.1 Oscillospiraceae bacterium | reverse complement strand
AAACCGTGCTTTTTATTACAATTTTGCGTCAAAAGCTCTTGACTTTGCCGTGAAATAGATTATAATAATAAAGCTTGTCAGTATTGACAGGTTTATTTCCTTGCTTCCGGCAGCGACCGGAGGCCAACAGACCAGAAGGAGGTGCAACTAAATGGCAAAAGCAAGCGAAAAGTACGAGGTAATGTACATCATTAACCCCAACTTCACCGAAGAGCAGACCGCAGCTGTTGTCGAGAAGTTCAAGGCACTCGTTGAGGCGAACGGAACTCTCGATGAGCTGGAGGAAATGGGCAAGCGTAAGCTGGCTTACGAGATCAACTACATTTCCGAAGGCTACTATGTTCTCATGAAGTTCACAAGCCCCGCAGAGTTCCCTGCAGAGCTGGACCGTATCCTCGGCATTACCGACGGCATTCTGCGTCGCCTTATCACCCTGCGTGCAGAGTAAGGAGATGCTTTAATGCTTAATCACATTACTATTATGGGCCGCCTGACTCGTAATCCCGAGCTCAGATACACCCAGTCCCAGACCCCTGTGGCGACCTTCACCCTCGCCGTTGACCGTGATTTCGGCGGCCGCGACGGCGGTGAAAAGCAGACCGATTTCATCGACTGCGTCGCATGGCGTCAGACCGCCGAATTCGTAAGCAAATACTTCCAGAAGGGCAGCTTGGCTGTTATTACCGGCCGTCTCCAGATCCGTGACTGGACCGATAACAACGGCGGAAAGCGCCGCAGCGCGGAGGTAGTTGTTGAGAATGCGTACTTCGGCGAAAGCAAGCGCCGCGACGGCGCAGAAACCCGCGGCGAAGCCCGTCCCGCCTACAACGGCAGCAGCTACGGCAGCTATGATAGCGTCAGCCCCTCTATGGGTGCTTCCGCTTTCTCCGATATGGGCGATGATGACGGCGAGCTGCCGTTCTGAAAAATTTAAAGGAGGATACAGCTTTGGCTTTTGATAAGAACAACCCCAAAAACCGCAAGCGCAGAAAAGTCTGCCAGTTTTGCGTAGATAAGGCTACCGCCATCGACTACAAAGACGTTGCAAAGCTCCGTCGATATATGTCCGAGCGCAGCAAGATTCTGCCTCGCCGTACTACCGGAACCTGCGCAATGCATCAGCGTCAGCTTACCGAGGCTATCAAGAGAGCCCGTGTTATCGCTCTCCTGCCTTACGTGACCGACTGATAATAAAGCAGCCAAAAGACCGTTCGTATGGGCGAAAAACGCCTGCGGACGGTCTTTTTCTGCATGAAACGGGTATTTGAGATGAACAGAGAGCAATTCATGCGAAAATTTGACAAGGTCGTGGCGGAGTTCGGGGATAAAAAGCCCTCCATTCTGCTCCACAGCTGCTGCGGGCCCTGCTCAAGCGCCGTTATAGAGCTTCTGGTGCGGTATTTTGAGGTCACGGTGCTGTGGTATAATCCGAACCTCTACCCCGAGGAGGAGTTCCGGAAGCGTCTTTTAACCCAGAAGCAGCTCATCGAATGTCTCAGGGCAGACGGTTATCAGGCGCAGCTTCTGGAATGCTCATGGCGCAGCGAGGAATATTTCCCCCGGGTGAAGGGGCTTGAGTCGGAGCCCGAGGAGGGCAGACGCTGTCATGAATGCTTCCGCCTGCGGCTTGAGGAGACGGCAAAGACCGCAAAGGAGCTGGGCTTTGATTTCTTCTGCACCACTCTGACGGTATCCTCCCGGAAGGACGCCGTGGTGATAAACGCCATAGGCAGAGAGCTGGAGGGGAAGTACGGTGTTCGCTGGCTTCCCTCGGAATTCCGCAAGCGGGAGGGAAATCACCGCTCTCAGATACTCTCCGAGAAATACGGACTGTACCGCCAGGAATACTGCGGCTGTGTTTTTTCCATGCACGGCAGCAATACCGATACCCGAAAGGAAAGCAAATAATGAAAAGCAATTCACGCAGAATCATCGCCGCCGCCGTTGTCGGTGCACTCTACGCCGCACTCACCATGCTGCTGCAGCCCATCAGCTACGGGCCTCTGCAGTTCCGTGTATCCGAGGTGCTGGGCATAGTCCCCTTCTTTCTGCCCTATACCGCATGGGGGCTTTTTGCGGGCTGTGCCATCGCCAACATCATGAGCGCCGCAGGGCTTCTGGACGTTGTCTTCGGCTCTCTGGCAACTCTGTTCGCCTCGCTCTGCGTCGCCGCCATCGGAAAAAGACCTCAGACTCTCAGAACGGAGCTTCTTGCCTGCTTCATGCCCGTGCTCTGGAACGGTGTTATTGTGGGCGCCGTGCTCTGCTATGCGCTGACCGATCTTCCCCCCTGGCAGAACCCCGTTCCCTTCCTCGTTTACGGACTTCAGGTCGCCTTCGGCGAGCTGGTGGTCATGTACGCTCTGGCTCTGCCGCTTATGCGTTACCTGCCCGGGCAGAAATATTTTGCCGAGCAGTTGACAAAATTCAGATGATATTATAAGATACGATTACAAGATTTAAGGGGAGCTGGTTTATTATCGGCTGAGACGGAGAGAATCGAATCTCCGACACCCTCGAACCTGATACGGGTAATGCCGGCGTAGGAAACGAAATCTTTCTGTATCGTTCCCTATGACCGTGCCGCCGGCACGGTTTTTTTATTGGTCTGAAACGACCGAGGAGGAGAAATATGAAAGCAAACAAAAGTCTGAAAATGCTCACCGAGGGTGCGATCTTCACCGCAGCGGCTGTGGTCCTCAGCCTTCTTCCCCTGTACAAGCTGCCTCAGGGCGGTTCCCTTGACCTCGCAATGCTGCCCATCTTTATCTACTGCGCCCGCTGGGGCTTCGGTCCCGGCATGCTGGTGAGCTTTGTGTACGGTGTTCTCCAGATGTTCCTGGAGGGCGGCATAGCCATCGGCTGGCAGTCCATCATCGGCGACTTCATCGTAGCCTATGCCGTGCTGGGCGTTGCCGGACTTTTCCACAAGCTCAAAGGCGGAATCTTCGTGGGCATCGTCGTGGGCTGCGTCGCAAGATTCTTCGTTCACTACGTCGTGGGCGCCACCGTATGGGCGGCATATATGCCCGAGGAGTTCTTCAACATGACCATGACCACTCCCTGGCTGTACTCCGCTCTCTATAACGGCGCATACATGCTGCCCGACATGATCGTCTGCCTCGTTGTCGCCGCCGTTCTCGTCAAGCCTCTGGGAAAATATCTCCGGGGCGAGGACCTCAGGAAGGCAAAGTAAAAAAGGGTTGACAAGTAAATTTAATATAGTATATAATAACAATCCGATGCGTATGCATCGGATTGTTTTTGTCAACTGCTTCGGCGAAAGCCGATGTTGAGTATTAAAGATTGAAAGGAGTGCAGAGATATGCTGCGTACTTACCAGCCCAAGAAGCGTCAGCGCAAGAAAGAGCACGGCTTCCGCAAGAGAATGGCCACCGCCAACGGCCGCAAGGTCCTCTCCCGCCGCAGAGCAAAGGGCAGAGCAAAGCTCAGCGCCTGACAGCAGGCATATTGACAGGCACGGAATATGTAAATATTTATAGGGCGGCTTAAATCCGCCCTTAAGGTGTTTACATACATACGGCAAATCGGGTAAGAAAGGGTCTTTTCATTGAATTCTCGGGTCACTCTGAAGAAAAATCATGAATTCCGACGGCTTTACAGCAAGGGTAAGACCGCCGTGACGCCCTATCTTGTGGTCTACTGTCTGAGAAACAACCGGGATACCCGAAGGGTGGGCTTTACCGTTTCCACCAAGCTGGGTAAGGCCGTGGTGCGCAACCGTGTGCGCCGCCGTCTGCGTGAGATCTACCGTCTCAACTCCCCGCAGCTCGTTTCAGGCGTTGACCTTGTGATCGTCGCCCGCACAAAATGCGTGGAGGGGGATTATCACAAAATGGAGAGTGCCTTTCTTAAAGCCTGCGCAGAGCTGAAGCTCATCAGGGAGTGAGAGAAATGAAAAAGTTGCTGATATTCCTTGTAAGGCTATACCAGAGGTACGTTTCTCCGGCTTTTCCGCCCCGCTGCTGTTTTATTCCCACCTGTTCCCAGTACGCCGTGGAAGCACTGGAAAAACACGGTGCGCTCAAGGGCTGCTGGCTTACCCTAAAGCGCCTGCTCAGATGCCATCCCTTTCATTCGAGCGGGTACGATTTTTATGACCCCGTCCCCTGATCAGGGACAAAGGAGAAATTTATGTCATTATGGGATTATATAGTCTGGCCCTTTGCCCGACTTATGGAGTTCCTGTACAACTGGACTCAAAACTACGGCCTGTCCGTAATCCTCTTCGCCATTGTGGTCAACATCGTTCTTCTGCCCTTCATGGCAAAGAGCAAGAAGGGCATGATGCGCACCACGAGACTCCAGCCTCAGCTCAAGGAGCTGGAGAAAAAGTATAACGGCAACCCCCAGAAGTATCAGGCTGCCGTCAAGCAGCTCTATAAGGACAACAACGCCAGCCCCACCGGCGGCTGCCTCTGGTCCTTTATCCCCTTCCCCATCCTCATCGCCCTCTACGGTGTTATCCGCCGTCCCCTTAACCGCATGATGGGCATCGACGAGGACAGCATCGTCAAGATCACCCAGTGGGTCACCGACAACGCAGGCTTCGTTGCCTCCAAGCAGGCTACCTACGACGAGATCCGTGTAGTTGACCTCATCCACAAGAACTGGGACGCTGCCGTTGCCTCTCTGGGCGATTTCGGCGGCAGGCTCATCAATCTGGACTACAGCTTCATCGGTCTCAATCTGGGTGATATCCCCAAGCTCAAGTTCTGGGCTCCCGCTGAGGGCACCTCTGTTCTGGTGGCCTTCGGTCTCTTCATGATACCCGTCATCTCCGCTTTCCTGTCCTGGGCATCCATGAAGGTCAGCCAGATGTCCAACCCCCAGCCCGCAGGCAACGCAGGTCAGTCCATGAAGGCCATGAACCTCATGATGCCCCTCATGAGCATTTACATCTGCTTCATCATGCCCGCCGCTCTGGGCGTTTACTGGATAGCAAACAGCCTCTGCGGCATGGCGCGTGAGTATGTCCTCACCAAGATCTTCAAGCGTCAGCTTGAGAAGGAGGATGCCGAGCGTATCGCCGCCATGAAGCTCCGTGAGGAGGAGCTGGAGCGCAAGCGTGAGGAGACGGAGCGTCTTCGTGCAGAGGATGCCACCACCCGCAATACCAACACCAGCAAGAAAAAGATTCAGGCAAAGGAAAAGCAGGCCAGCGATGTCCGCAGGGCAGCCGCAGAGAAGGCGGAGCGTGAAGCCCGCCGTGAGCGTCTCGGCATAGAAAAGCAGGAGATTCCCGCCTCTCAGGTCGGTAACCGCCGCTACGCCAGAGGCAGAAACTACGATCCTGCACGCTTTGACGCTGAATATGTCGTTCCCGAGGAAAGCTCCATCCCCGAGCTGGAGGATCAGCTTGACGCTGATGCCGAGGCCCCGGCTGAGAGCGAGGTCACAGCAGAGACCGCCTCCGAAGAATGATTACAGGAGAAATTGAATTATGATAAAGTCTTTGGAAAAAACCGGCCGTACCGAAGATGATGCCGTGAAGGCTGCTCTGGCGGAGCTGGGTCTTGACCGTGACGACGTCTCTGTTGAGATCATCGAGCGTGCAAAGTCCGGCTTTCTGGGCATAGGAGCTTCTCCCGCTCTCGTTCGTGTCACCTACGAGGTCCCCGACGAGCCCGAGGTAAAGCCCGCAGCCGTCAGGGAGAAGAAGTCCGCCCCCTCAAAGAAGGAGACCCCTGTGAAGAAGGAAGCTCCCGTTAAGAAGGAAGCTCCCGCAGTGAAGGAGGCTCCCGCAGTGAAGGAGGCTCCCGCAGAAGATGACGAATATGCCGAAATCAGAAGCTTTCTCACCGGTCTTTTGAAGCGTATGGGTACCGAAGCGGAGATCGAGATCACCCCCAGAGAGAACAAGGGCGTGAACGTGAACCTCTCCGGTCCCAACATGGGCGCTGTTATCGGTCGCCGAGGCGAGACTCTGGACGCTATCCAGCATCTCACCAACTATGTTATCAATCACGGCAGCGACAGGCACATGCATATCAGCGTGGATGCCGAGAGCTACCGTGCAAAGCGCGAGGAATCCCTTGTGCGTCTGGCTGAGAAGATGGCGGCCAAGGTCATCAAGTACAAGCGCAGCATGGCCCTCGAACCCATGAATTCCTATGAGCGTCACATTATCCACACCGCCCTTCAGGATTATGAGGGCGTAACCACCAGCTCTACCGGCACCGAGCCCAACCGCCGTGTGGTCGTCTCCTACGACAGACCCCAGCCCGAAAGCAAGAAGCCGCAGAGCCGTGAATGGGCATAAACCGACAGGAGGTATAGCTATGACATTTGAAAAGGTTAAGAAAATTCTCGCAGAGCAGTTAGACATCCCCGCAGACAGCATCAGCCTTGAGACTCATTTCGTTGAAGACCTTGACGCAGACTCTCTTGACGTCGTTGAGCTTATCATGAGCGTTGAGGATACCTTCGGTATCTCCATTCCCGACGAGGATGTGCCCGAGCTCGTAACCGTGGAAAAGCTCGTGGAATACATCGAAGCAAACCAGTAATCAGGCGTAAAAGTCCCGTCTCACAGAGGCGGGATTTTTCTTTTGTCAATTTGTGTTTGACTTAAGGCTCGGAAAATAGTAAAATAAGCTGATGTACTATGTAAAGGAGACGCAACGTGGAAAAGCTGTCCCATGCGTATATAGTTACCTCCGCCTCGGAGACGCTGAGAAACAGCCTTTCTCTGCAGCTTGCGGCAAGGATGCTCTGCTCTTCCCCGGGCGAAAGACCCTGCGGCGTCTGCCGTGACTGCCGGAAGGTCAGCACGGGCGTTCATCCCGACCTCAGCATCATAAGGCGTCTCACGGATGACAAGGGCAAGGAAAAGCGTGACATCCTCATTGACCAGATACGGGCCATGTCCGCCGATGCATACATTCTCCCCAACGAGGCAGGGGGAAAGGTGTATATCATCGAGGACGCGGATACAATGAATGTGAACGCTCAGAACGCAGCTCTCAAGCTCTTTGAGGAACCGCCGGAAAATGTGAGCTTTATTCTGTCCACGGCAAATCCCGAGAAGCTCCTTGTCACCGTCCGCTCCCGCTGTGCCCTTCTCCGCAGGAACGCCGAGGAGGAGCCGGAGAGCGGAGATATCTCCGCCATGGCGGAGAGCTTCCTGCAATGCCTTGCGAAAAACGACGCTCCCGAGCTTCTGCTCTGGTGCGCCTCCCGTGAGGGTGCGGATTTCAAGACCGCAGGCGAGTTTCTGAACGCCGTGAAAAAGCGTCTCACAGATATGCTCTGCCATCGTCGGGACGTCCTGTGGTCGGACGAAATGCGTACAATGCAGCTTATAGAGCTTATGGACAGGTGTCTTGAGTATCTCAAGGTCAACACCGGCGTTAAAAATATATTCGGACTTCTGGCGGTGAGGAGCCTGCCGGAAAGAGAAACGAGGAAATAAATTGACTGAAGTAATTAGCGTTAAATTCAAAAACAGGGGCAAGAGCTACTACTTCTCCCCCGAGGGCAAGACCGTTAAAAGCGGCCAGCAGGTCATCGTAGAGACCTCCAAGGGCATGGAGATAGCCGACTGCTGCTACGGCAACCACATGGTGGAGGATACCTCCGTGGTTCAGCCTCTGCGTCCCCTTATCCGTATCGCCACCGAGGATGACCTCCGTGTGGCTGAGTACAACAAAAAGCGCGAGAAGGATGCCTTCACGATATGCCAGCAGAAGATTGCCGAGCACGGTCTTGACATGAAGCTGGTGGATGTGGAGTGCAATTTCGAGGGCAGCAAGACCATGTTCTTCTTCACCTCCGACGGCAGAGTCGATTTCCGTGAGCTGGTGAAGGATCTGGCGGGCATCTTCCGCAACCGCATCGAGCTCAGGCAGATCGGCGTCCGTGACGAGGCAAAGATGCTGGGCGGACTCGGTATCTGCGGCAGACCCTTCTGCTGCAGCCGCTTCCTTGAGGATTTCCAGCCCGTGTCCACCAAAATGGCAAAGATACAGTCCATGTCCCTGAATCCCAGCAAGATTTCGGGTACCTGCGGCAGACTCATGTGCTGCCTGCGCTACGAGCAGGAGGCGTACGAGGAGCTGGTGAAGAACGTACCCAAGCAGGGCGCTTTTGTGGAAACTACCGTGGGCTACGGCACCGTGACGCAGATAAATCTCCTGCGCCAGCTCGTTAAGGTGAAGCTGGACGGCGAGGGTGACGACACCGTGAAGATGTTCAGAGCCGTGGAGGTCGCCACTGTTCCCGGCGGCAGACCCAAGGACGGAGAGACGCCTCCCTCCGTGCTCAAGTACGTCCCCGTTCCCGAGGAGGAAGAGGAGGAGCCCGTGGATGAGTGGGCAGTGCCTGAATTGACAACCGTCGAGGAGCCCAGGGAGGAGCCCAGGGAGGAGCCTCAGAGGAAGAACGGTCGCAGAGCTCACAGAGGCGGAAAGAACCGTTCATCTCAGCACAAGACTCCCAAATCCGAGGAAAAGCAGGCCCCCGCAAAGGAGCCAAAATCCGAGGAAAAGCTCAAGTCCGAGGAAAAGCCCAAGGCCGTCAGCCCCAAGCCCAAGCAGCACAGAGGCGGCGGACACGGAAAGCCCGCTCCCAGGCAGGCGGAGGCAAAGTCCGCCGAGGTCAGGGCGGCGGTGAAGTCCGCTCCCAGGCAGACGGAGGCAAAGCCCGCAGGCGATAACAAGCCCGCCGAGGCCTCCGAGAAGAAGAAAAACAACAATCGCCGCCGCTACTATCATCACGGCAAGCCCGGCAAGGGCGGCAAGCAGGGCGGAGGTAAGGAATAATGAGCAAGGATAAGGAAACCAAGGTCAGACGCCGTCTCAGCTATCGCACCAAATGGATAATCACCCTCCTTCTCATGGTCGTCGCCGTGGGACTGCTGGTGATATGCTTCTCACAGGGGCTTCTGGACTTCAAGCCCGGCTCTGTTAAGCCCAACGACGATCCGGAGGTGGTGGAGACCGACTCCGCGGACGACGGCGAAGGCGATGAGCCCAAGCTGTCCGAGTACAACGTTCTGATATCCGAGGGCAACGGCGGTACTGCCCTGCCCAGCGGCAGGGTCAGCGTTGACGCATGGGGAAGCATCACCGTGAGCTTCACCCCGCAGGAGGGCTACGAGATCAAAGCCGTGGTGGTCGACGGCGATGATAAGGGTCCCCTCACCAGCTACACCCTGTCCTATATAACCGCAGACCACACCATAATGGTCACCTTCGAGAAGCTTCCGGAGCCTACTCCGGAGCCCACTCCCACCCCCGAGCCCGACCCCACTCCCGAGATTCCGGAGGATTAATACATGAGCATCACCGTAACAGTTATACTTTTCGCGCTGGGACTTGTCCTGATAATCAAGGGCGGAGACTGGTTTGTTGATTCTGCCGTGTGGTTTGCAAATCTCACCGGCATACCCAAGTTCATAGTCGGCGCCACCATCGTCAGCATCGCCACCACCCTGCCGGAGCTTACAGTCTCCGTTACAGGTGTTATTGAGGGTGAGCTGGACATGGCCGTGGGCAACGCCGTGGGCTCCGTCACCGCCAATATAGGCCTTATCATGGGTATATCTCTGGTATGCATCCCCGCCGCCGTGAAGCGCAGCCAGCTCTGTCTGAAGGCCGTGCTCATGAGCGGATCGGCGCTCTGCCTTTGGCTGCTGTGCCGCAACGGTGAGCTTCGCTTCCTGCCGAGCCTTTTCCTGTTTGCGATATTTTTCGAGTTCCTCTGGGACAACATCCGCAGCGGCAAAAAGGATATCGGCTCCGATGACCGTGAGCCCGTGGATAAGAAGGACATGCCGAAGGAGATACTGCTCTTCATTATCGGCATTGCCGCCATCATCATCGGCTCCCGTCTGCTCATCACCTACGGCAGTGAGCTTGCCATCATTCTGGGCGTGCCCGCCGCCATCGTGGGCGTGACCATGGTCGCCATCGGCACCTCCCTGCCCGAGCTTGTGACCACCATCACCGCCATCAGAAAAAAGGAAGCCTCCATGTCCGTGGGCAACATCATCGGCGCCAACGTCATCGACCTCACCCTCATCCTTCCCGTGTGCTCCATAGTATCCGGCGGCGGACTGAAGATTGCGCCCCAGTCCTATGTGCTGGACATGCCCGTGTGCTTCGGCATGACTCTGCTGGCTGTCGTTCCGCCTCTTATCACCGGACGCTTCCGCCGATGGCAGGGCGTTGCGATGCTTATCTGCTACGCCGCTTATGTTGTGGTTCTGGTAAAGTACTTCGGTGTGTAGCTCATAAGGCAATAACAAAAAGCCCCGCATAGTTAACGCCGGCAGGCGCGAAAAGAAGCCAAAATGACTTTTTTGACGAGCAAAAAAAGCTCTGTACCGAGGTACAGAGCTTTTTGCTGTTAAATTAAGCTTATTCAGCCGTAAATCTTGAGAGTATTGCGGCAACCTGCGCCCTTGTGGCGCTGTTCTTGGGGCTCAGTGTCGTGGCAGAGGTTCCGCTGACTATGCCCTCTCCAACTGCCCAGCTCATGGCTTCACGGAAGGCTTCGGACACGTTCCCCGCATCGCTGAAGCCGCTGAGGTCGTCATGCCTTCCCTGCTCGGTGTCAACTCCCATGATGCTTTTCGCAAAGCGCTGGAGGAAGGTCACAAACTGCTCACGGGTCACCGCGGCATTGGGGTGGAAGCTGCCGTCGGTGTAGCCCTGGGCGATGTTATTGGCGTGCGCCCACAGAATCGCATTGTAGTAATTGTTCTTCACCACGTCGTTGAAGCTGTTTTCAAGCCCGGTCACGTCGGGCGAGCCCGCCAGACGGTACAGCACCGTCACCAGCATGGCACGGCTCATCTCCCTGTCCGGCTCGAAGGAGGTGGCGGAGGTTCCGCTGAAAAGCCCCATGGACACTACATTGTCTATCTCCGTATGTGCCCAGTACACAGAGCTCACGTCCTCAAAATTTCTGGACGGACAGTCATCTCCCAGCGGACAGACCGAGGCTCCGAAGCTTGCCGTCAGGGTCACGCCCCTTGCGGGCATGGTTATGTAATAGCCGTCAGAGCCCTTAACGGGGTTCACATCCCCCTTCCAGCCCCGGAATTCCTGCGTCGTTCTCACACTGGGACTGACCTTGACCGAGGCACCTGCGGGATAATAGCCGCTGCCGCCGCCGTTAACTACATCAAGCTTATAGAGTGTTGTCTTTGCGGGCTTTGTGCTGCTCCATACCGCTGTTACCGTCATGCTCTTCTGCACGATATCGGTGTTTTTGAGTATCTTACCGTCGGGGGTCTTCCAGCCCACAAAATAGCCGTTGGCTCCGTCTGCCGCCGTGGGAAGCTCACCGTAGGGCTGTCCCACTATGTAGCCCGCCACCCGGTTTCCGCTGCGCAGGTCCTCGGTGAACACGGTCTCAGCTCCCTCAAATTTCAGATATGCCACCCTGTTGGGGCCGGTTCCTTCATAATCTCCGTAGAGGAATATCTGTGCCTCCTCTGTCCTTCTGGGAAGAAAGGCAGTCAGACCGCTCCACAGGCACATCATGGCGTCGGCTATCTCCGCATCGGAGTAGTTGCTTATGCCGTTCAGCAGATACCTCGCCAGACGGTATTCATCCTTGTAATGGTCTATCCAGTACGGTCCGAAGCAGTAGGCAAAGCTCACCAGAGTGTCAAACTCGTACTGCGTAAGGCCGTTGGGATATTTATCCCGATGCTCGTTTACGAAGCTGTTCACCGAGGGCGCATAGGTTTTATTCAGATCGTCCAGCAGGAGCTGGTCTGCCTCCGCCTGAGAGAGTACCATGCCCGAGCAGACGCTCATCCCCCTGCAGGGCACGTAGCCCGTATGTCCGTAGCCTATTGTCCATTTTCCGTAGACATCCTGATACGCCACATGATTTCCGTAGGAATCCTTATAGGCCCCCTCGTATTTTTTTATCATTTCCCTGATTTTCGTGCTCGCCTGCAGGTTGCTGTCTCCTTCGGCTGCGAAGGCGGAGGCAGGCATTAAGCTTATGAGCAGGCAGAGCACAAGGGTAAGAGCTGTATACCGTTTCATGCGGTTTCACTCCTTAATACTCTTTTGATTATAACTGCAATATTTATGGGATTATATCACAGTTTGAACTTTTATTCAAGAAGAAACGGGGAAATTATATAAAATAGTGCCTAAAACAAGGGGAATTTGCGGTGTTATGTGAACTTTTTCGATTATTTATTCGTTGTTTTATGCATTAATTGCTATTATTTTCCTTGTTTGCGTATGCTTGACATATCCTTTTTCATAATATAAAATTCTGTATCATACGAAAAAGGATTGGAGTGATACTATGCGCGACTACAGCATAGAGTTTGCCGACAGAGTTAAATTTATAAGAGAACTGGTGGAAGCCAGCGGCGTTGACGGCATCGTCTTCGGAAATTCCGGCGGTAAGGATTCCGCTCTTGTGGGTATCCTGTGCAAATTCGCCTGTGAGAACACCGTGGGCATTATGATGCCCTGTGCCTCCAAGCGCAATTTTGAGGAGGACATGAAGGACGCTAAGGAGCTTGCCGAGCGTTTCGGCATCGAGACCAGAGTAATAGACCTCACGGAGGTGCGTCAGGCAGAGATAGACCGTCTGCAGGCCGTCACCACCCTCACCAATGCCGCCGTTAACAACATCGCTCCCCGTCTGCGCATGACCACCCTCTACGCCATCGCCGCCTCGGAATACCGCCTTGTGGCGGGTACCGGCAACCGCAGCGAGATATACATGGGCTACTACACCAAGTGGGGCGACGGAGCCTGCGACTTTAATCCGGTTTCCGACCTCACCGCCACGGAGATTATAGAATTCCTCAAGTGGCTCACTGCCCCCTCCGCCATCATAAACAAGGCTCCCTCCGCAGGACTTTTCGAGGGTCAGACTGACGAGAGTGAGATGGGCGTGACCTACAGCGCCATAGATACCTTCATCACCACCGGGGAAGCTACCGAGCGTGATAAGAAGATTATAAACCGCTTCCACCGCAACAGTGCCCACAAGAGAAACGGCATTACACTGTTCAAAGAAACCGACGACGTTCCAGTCGGG
>JABUSQ010000057.1 GCA_021442665.1 Oscillospiraceae bacterium | reverse complement strand
GAAGGGATCGGACACCATGCCGTCTGCTGACAGAGCGATGGCGTTCATGGTGAAGTCACGGCGGCTGAGATCGGTTATGAGGTCGGAGACGAAGCTGACTGCATCGGGTCTGCGGTGGTCACGGTATTCACCCTCCCTACGGAAGGTGGTGACCTCTGCGGTCTTTGTACCCAGAACAACGGTGACGGTGCCGTGCTTCAGCCCGGTGGGTCGAGAGCCCGGGAAAATGTCCATGACATCCTCCGGCAGAGCCGAGGTGCAGATATCCCAGTCGTTGGGAGTGATCTCCATTATCATGTCACGGACACAGCCGCCCACAAGATACGCGGCAAAGCCCCGGGCCTGCAGCCCGAAGAGTATCTGCCTTATGTACTTGGGAGGAGTTACCTGTGACATTTTATTCCACCTTGCCAATCATTTTACCGTATTGCTTGACGTTGAGCTTCTTTTTAATTATAATATCACTTGCGAAAAATTACTTCAATAGCTAAATAGTTAACTTTTTCCCCGTATGGCAGGTTTCTCCATGAGGGGATATATGAGGTTTGGTATATGGATTTTATGGAATTTCTCAAAAAGGGAAGAAGGGGACATCTCGTGGGAGCGGGCGGAGTATCCATGTCTCCGCTGGCTGAGGTGCTGGCAGGCGAGGGGCTTGTTATCAGCGGCTCGGACATCTCGGAGAGCGAGCGTACCTCACATCTGCGGGAACTGGGCATCAGCGTGTATATCGGTCACGAGGCGGCGAATATCACACCCGATGTGGAGTTTCTGGTGCGTACCGCCGCAGCCCGGGACGACAACCCTGAGATAATCCGGGCCCGGGAGCTGGGCATACCCGTTTTTGAGCGCACTCAGGCATGGGGAGCTATCATGCGGAGCTACCGCAACGCCCTGTGCATAGCGGGAACTCACGGCAAGACCACTACTACATCAATGTGTACGCATATCCTCATGGCAGCGGAGAAGGATCCCACCGTCATGATAGGAGGCACTCTGCCCCTGCTGAAGGCGGGTCACCGTGTCGGCGCCGGAGACACCATTATCATGGAGTCCTGCGAGTATTATAATTCCTTCCTCTCTTTCTACCCCACGGTGGCGGTCATACTCAACATCGAGGAGGATCATCTGGACTTCTTCAAGGACATTGAGGACATTAAGAAATCCTTCCGTGAGTTTGCCGGACACGTTCCCGAGGACGGCTATATCGTGGCAAACTACGATGATGAGAACACCATGGACGCTGTAAAGGGCTTAGACAGAAGTGTCGTCACCTTCGGACTCTCTCCCAGAGCCGACGTGTACGCAAGAGGCATTGCGAAGGTGGGAGCCGCCACGGAGTTTGACATCATATACAAAGGCAGAGTATTCGAGCATGCCGTTATCCATGTTCCCGGACGGCACAATGTTCAGAATGCGCTGGCCGCCGCCGCAGCCTGCATTTGCCTCGGACTCAAGCCTGCGGCGGTCAGATACGGTCTGGCGGGCTTTAACGGAGCAGGCAGACGCTTCGAGTTCAAGGGTAAATTCAACGGCGCAGACGTATACGACGACTACGCCCACCATCCCGGTGAACTGAAGGCGCTGTTGGATGCGGCGGAGAGCATGGGCTATAAACGCACAGTAGTGGTATTCCAGCCCCATACCTATACCCGAACCAAAGCGCTGTTCGGGGACTTCGTGCGGCAGCTCAGAAGGCCCGACCTCGTGTACCTGGCGGAGATATTCGCCGCCCGAGAAAAGAATATTCTGGGCATCTCCTCAGCAGACCTTGCAGCCGAGATAGACGGTGCAAGATTCTTCAGAACCTTCGACGAGATAGAGGAGAGCCTGAAGAACGAGGCTCAGCCCGGAGACCTTATCCTCACGGTGGGAGCTGGCAACGTGTATAAAATCGGCGAGCATCTGCTTGAAGGCTGAAACTGAATTTTCTGCGATCTTTCGGAAAGGGAGTAATACTATGGAGATAACATGGCTGGGACACGCCTGCTATAAGATATCGCACAAGGGCTACAGCGTCATTATTGATCCCTACTACTGCATGGACATGGGTTATCCCCGACTGCAGGCGGAGGCTGACGCGGTGCTGGTGAGCCATGAGCACAAGGGACATAACTGCCGTGAGGCGGTGAAGCTCACGGGAGCGGGAAAGCCCTGCCCATTTGAAGTCACAAGGTTCAATACCTTCCATGACACGAGCTGGGGCCTTATGAGAGGCGAGAACACCGTACATATGATAGAGTGGGACGGCTACAAGCTGGTGCACATGGGTGACTATGCCTGCGGACTCACGGACAACGACAAGTTTGACCTATCCTTTGCGGACGTACTGATGATAGCCTGCGGAGGCTTCCGGGCTATGCCTGCCATCTACACAAAGCCGCTGGCGGACGAGCTTATGGCCAACGTGGTCATACCCATGCATTACGCCCACGATAACTGCGGCAACCGTCGTCTGGAGCGCATAGAGGCCTTCACGGACCAGTACATGCCCTATCCCGTGGTTAAGTGGTACGACAACAACACCATAAGCATTGACAAGTCCACACCACAGCAGGTCGCTGTGCTGAAATTCAAGCCCTGATACATAAATAGTAACAGAGTTTTTGATTGAAAAGGAGCTTTATCCGTGGCAAAAGAAACTTCTAAAGGTCAGAATTATCTGCACGGTGCGGCAATAATGACCGCAGGCGTGGTACTGATAAAAATTCTGGGTGCAATATATAAAATACCTCTGGGCAATATGCTGGGAGATGACGGCTACGGTCTGTTTCTCAGTGCTTACAATGTCTACGCCGTGTTTCTGACTTTGGGTACGGCGGGCTTTCCCGTGGCGCTGTCCCGCATGATAAGCTCTGCCTACACTCAGGGCAGACCGATGCAGGAGCGGAGAACATACAGAGTTGCCTTGTGTACCTTCATTGTGATGGGTACGCTCTGCGCCTCCGTCATGCTGTTTTACCCAAGCCGGCTTGCGAGCCTGATGAATAACCCCGACACGGATATCTGCATTCTGGTGCTGGCTCCCTCCGTGTTGCTGTGCTGCATTGCGGCGGCGTTCAGGGGACTTACTCAGGGTCATGGCGACATGATACCTACCACCATGAGCCAGATAATAGATGTTCTGGCAAAGGTGGCAACGGGCCTTACGCTGGCGGCTGTACTACTGAGAAGCGGAATGGAAACCTCCGTTGCGGCTGCGGGAGCCATCCTCGGCGTTACCGCAGGTGCTGCTGCAGCACTGCTGTACATGGTGATAATAAAGCGGAAGAGATACCGCTTCAAGGCAGTGGAGAATCCTGATATTCCAGACAGCAGCGGAGAGATATTCAAAAACCTTGTGCGCATCGGAGTGCCCATTGCTCTGGGGTCCATCGTTCTGTCGCTTCTGAATATGATAGATTCAGGACTCTGCATGGGTAGACTTCAGAATGCCGCAGGCTATGATTACCACGGCGCAAAGGTGCTTTACGGCGTTTACGGCAAGGCTCAGACCCTGTTCAATCTCCCTGCGGCATTCATAACGCCGTTGACTGTGGCAATTGTTCCCGCAATTGCGGCGGAGATAGTCAGAAAGAACAAGTCCGGTGCGGCGAAGATATCCGAGGACTCCCTGCGCATAGGCATGGCTGTCTCTCTGCCAATGGGTATCGGTCTTTCGGTGCTGAGCTACCCCATCATGAAGGTGCTCTATGCCGACGCTCACGAGTCCGGCGCAATGCTTTTGGGAATTTTAGGCGTTGCCTCCGTATTCGTCAGTTTCTCTATGATAAGCACTGCGGTTTTGCAGGCCTCCGGCAGAGAAAGGCTGACCGTGTACTCTGTCCTAGTGGGAGGAGCCGTGAAAATAGCCATCAACTGGGTAGCGGTGGGCATTCCGGGGATAAACATCTATGGCGCAGCCATCGGTACCGTATTCTGCAATATCGCCATGTGCGCCATGAACCTTATCTTCATCCGGCGAAGCATTGACTCGCCGCTGTCCCTTAGGAACATCTTCCTGCGTCCCGCTCTGCCCACGGCGATAATGGGAGTATCCGCCTTTGCTGTGTACAAGGGTGTGATGCTAATGATGCCTTCCGACGGCAGACTTTACATGGTGCTGAGCATGCTTTCCGCCATAGCCGTTGCGGTGATAGTGTACGCTCTGGCGGTTACCTACTTCCGCGCCATCACGGAGGAGGATATGGCACTTATTCCCAAAGGAGAAAAAATCGCAAAGCTGCTTATCAGGAAATAAAAACGCAAAAAAAGCAGGGATTTTTCAAAAAAAGTGTTGCAGTTAAAGGAAAATTATGATAAATTTTTAAGGCTGACACTTTATTAAAGACTCGGGTCTGTAAATGCTTGTCCCGGGATATAATAACAGGCATATGCCGTACGGATTTTACAGGAGGAATACACATGAACAAGGCAGAACTTATCGCAGCCGTTGCAGAGAAGACCGCTCTCTCCAAGAAGGACGCAGAGAAGGCTGTTAATGCCGCATTTGAGACTATCGTTGAGACTCTCGTTACCGGCGAGAAGGTACAGCTTGTAGGCTTCGGCGTGTTTGACGTCAAGGAGCGTGGCGAGCGCATAGGCCGCAACCCCAAGACCAAGGAAGAAATCAAGATTCCCGCAGGCAAGGTACCCTTCTTCAAGGCCGGCAAGGCAATGAAGGACGCCGTAGAAAAGTAATAAGCATTAAAAACAGCCGACATAGGTCGGCTGTTTTTCACAAAGAGGTATGATATGAGACTTGACAAATATCTGAAGGTGTCCCGACTTATCAAACGGCGTACCGTTGCCAACGAGGCCTGCGACGGTGAGCGTGTCAGAGTCAACGGCAGGCAGGTGAAGGCAGGCTATCAGGTGAAGGTAGGGGACATTATCGAGGTGGCTTTCGGACAGAGAACTCTGAAGGTGGAGGTTCTGAGCGTTAACGAGACTGCAAAAAAGGACGAGGCTCCCGCAATGTACAGGGAGCTGGAGCAATAAGGGAAGTGCTATTTTTTCCAGTATTGTTCTCTGTAAGCCGCCATTGATTTCGCAAAAAGCTCACCGTTTGAGGGTGGAGTATAGGTGATTGCGTTGGCACCGGCGGCAATGGTTGCTCTGATGCTCTCCTCTGTGGGACCTCCTGTGGCGATTATAGGGAAGTCCGGGTATTTTTCCCTAATGCCCGCCACTACGGCGGGGGTATTCTGAGCGGCGGAGACGTTAAGTATGTCCGCACCGGCGGCGATGCGCTCGTCTATGTCCTGCTCAGAGGACACTATTGTGGCGACCACGGGGATGTCCACATAGCCTTTGATGCTCGTGATGAGCTCCGGAGGTATGGGCGCATTCACAACTACCCCGAAGGCCCCCTGATGCTCGGCATATGCCGCAAGGCGAACGGAACGCTCACCGGAGGTGATGCCCCCTCCCACACCTACAAACACGGGAACGTCGGAGATATTTATTATAGACTGAGCGATGGATGGCTGAGGCGTGAAGGGGTAGACGGCAATAACGGCGTCGGTATTTATGTTTTTGATTATGGCGACATCTGTGGAAAAGACCAGAGACTTTATCCTGCGCCCGAATATAAGTATTCCGCTGCACTCGTAAATGCATTGCGGAACACTCAGCGCATGACTGCGCAGACTGCCCTTGTAGGCAGGGATATCCTTTTTCATGGCGTCATCCTTTGCACAAAAAACAAAACCGCTGTGCGTGACAGCGGTTTTTATATATTCAAATCATATATTTTCTGATGGCCTCGCCCACATCATCGGGCTCCATAGAAACACTGATCACAAATTCGATGTTTTCTTTATTTGAGAAAGCGTTCAGCCAATCAAGAAACTCGCCGAATGCCACGGGATCCTTGTTGGTGACTATTTTATAGATGTTATCAATATAGAAATGGGTTATGTCGTAGTTGCCGGAATGAAGACCGCAGATAAAGCCCTTCATGAAATCAAAGCTGCCGATATTAAATGCGCCTGCGTCCACAAGACGTGCCTGATACGGAATATCGTAGGTGAGCTTCTTTTCCTTACCGATGACGACAACGTCACCGTTCTCCATTGAAAGTGCATCACGAACCATGTCCACGATACGTCTGGTCTTACCGGAACCGTTCAGACCCATAATTAAACTAACCAAGATGACCACGCTCCTTGCTGTGTTATATTGTGGTGGATATAATCCTGTAAACAGCTTATCACTTCAGACGGGTTAAAGCAAGCGGAAAAAATGAAAAGAGCTTTTCTTGTACAAAACATACGAAAAAGCGCAGTGGATTTTATCCATTGCGCTTTATCAGTTAATCTCTGTATTCAAACTCCAGATTGTACAGACTCACGGTGTCGCCGTCCTTAACGCCCATCTCCTCCATGCGCCTGTAAACTCCCGCATCACGGAGCACACGGTCAAAGTACAGCATGCTCTCGCTGTCGCCGAAGTTTACACTACCCATGAGCTTCTGCAGCCAGGGACCTTCAACCACCCAGATATCGTCATACTGCTCGATGCTGAGTTCCTCAGAGGTGTCGATGACGGGCTCGGGAGGAACATAATCCGCCTCAAAGTGAATTACCGGGGGCAGCTCCCTCAAATGGTTTGCGGCAATCTGCACCAGCTCGCGAGTGCCCTCGTGAGTCACTGCGCTCATCTCGAAAAACTCGTAGCCCAAAGCTTCAACATGAGCTCTGAGAGCCTCGATATTATCCCTGTCGTCACCGCAGAGATCGCACTTGTTGGCGGCGACTATCTGTTTTCGCTCTGCAAGCTCGGGACTGTATTCCCGAAGCTCGGCGTTGATAGCGTCAAAGTCCTCCACAGGGTCACGGCCCTCACTGCCTGATACGTCCACAAGGTGGATTAGAAGTCTGCAGCGGTCTATATGACGGAGGAAATCATGGCCGAGACCGGCACCCTCCGATGCGCCCTCTATTATGCCGGGGATATCCGCCATGACAAAGCTGCGTCCCTCGTCAACAAACACCACACCCAGATTGGGGAAAAGAGTGGTGAAGTGGTAATTCGCTATCTTGGGGTGGGCCTTGCTTACCACACTCAGCAGAGTGCTCTTGCCCACATTGGGAAAGCCCACAAGTCCCACGTCAGCCAGAAGCTTCAGCTCCAGAGTCACGTCATGACTCTCGCCGGGGAGACCGGGCTTTGCAAAGCGGGGAACCTGACGGGTGGGTGTGGCAAAGTGCTTGTTGCCCCAGCCGCCTTTACCGCCCCTGCACACGGTATAATTCTCGCCGTCGGACATATCGTGCATGATGCCGCCTGTCTCCGTATCCCTTATAAGCGTGCCGCGTGGAACCTTGACATACAGACTTTCGCCGTCCTTGCCGGAGCAGCGTTTACCCTGACCGTCCATGCCGTTGCCCGCAATATACTTGCGCTTGTAACGGAAGTCCATCAGAGTGGACATGTTGTCGTCCACAACGAAAATTATATCTCCGCCGTTGCCGCCGTCGCCGCCGTCGGGGCCGCCTGCGGCAACATATTTCTCACGGTGGAAGGATACAGAGCCGTTTCCGCCCTTTCCCGCCTTCAGTGTTATTCTCGCTTTATCTACAAAACCCGTAGCCATTCTTTTCTACTCGCTTTCAGATTTCAGTAATACGCTATTGCGTCAGCACGGTTCTATATTGCGGAGGTGAGACCGACGCTCCGGCACCGCAGAATAAAGCTGTGCTGCATTGTCTTGGTTTCTGCCGCAAACGGAAACAATGCCGGACTGTTCTGTCCGGCATTGTCAAATCTTCATTTACTGAGCGATTTCTTCGTAAACAGAGACCTTCTTACGGTCCTTGCCCATGCGCTCGAACTTTACCTTGCCGTCAACGAGGGCAAACAGGGTATCGTCCTTACCCTTACCGACGTTGGTACCGGGATGGATTTTAGTTCCGCGCTGTCTGACAAGGATGTTGCCGGCCAGAACAAACTGACCATCTGCTCTCTTAGGTCCAAGACGCTTAGACTCACTGTCGCGGCCGTTCTTGGTAGAACCCATACCTTTTTTATGTGCCATTAAGGTTACACCTCCATTTGTCAATATCAGTTGCGGAAATTATGCGTTGATGGTTTCAATCTGAACCTTGGTATAGGGCTGTCTGTGGCCCTGAGTTCTGCGGTAACCCTTCTTGGGCTTCATCTTGTAAACACGAACCTTCTTGCTCTTGCCGTTCTTCACGACATTTGCGGAGACGGATGCGCCCTCAACCACGGGAGTTCCGAAAACGGAGTTCTCTTCGTCGATGACTGCCAGCACCTGATCAAACTTTACGGTCTCGCCGGCCTCGACATTGAGCTTCTCGATGAAGATAACGTCGCCCTCTGCTACACGGTACTGCTTGCCGCCGGTTACAAAAATAGCATGCTTCATGAACGTTCTATCCTTTCTTCAGGTCTCGCTCTCGTAGGTGCGGGACATTTCCCGCTTGCCGACCCACTCAATGCGGCTATAGTAGTTTACCACGCCTAATACGGCTTGTCAATGATTTTTCCGGCGATTTATGGGAGTTTTTCGGAGCTTTCTTCGCGACTGCGCACTTTTTCGGGCTTTTCGCCCAGAAGCAGCCCCAGACCGAGACAACGGAACAGCTCCGAGAGCGCCACGGACGCAATATACACTCCCGTCATCGACAGAACACCCCAAATATAGGGATTCAGAACCTCGCCTCTCAGCCGATAGTACAGCAGGTACAGCATCATGGGGTGGAAGAGATACACCCCGAAGCTGTCACGTCTGAGCATCTCGTAGAGCCTGTTTCCACTCGCCTTTTCTGTGTTAACCATAGCCGCAAGGGAGAAGCCTGCAAGAATGAATCCGAAGGCGGCGATGTACTTTATCTCGCTGTACAGCGTGTAATATACAACTGCAGCGATGCCTGCGGCGAAAAACACATGCCGTCCCCGCCGGATAATGCCGAAAAATCCGTCCCAATAGCGGTCAACGAGCATACCGACGTAGAAATACAGTAGATAATATGTCGTCTGATGCACCTGAAATACGCTGGTGTTCAGCCTTGCACTGTAAAAGGAAATCACGCTGAAAACGGCAAGTAGTATAACAGGGGGGCACTTCTGCAGAGTGTTCCTGAATACAGCGCAGAGGATGAATATGGAGAACAGGGATATGATATACCACAGATGACGGGTGTAGCCCGCCATAAGGGTTCCTCTCAGCAGAAACTGAGGAAAATCGTAGTACACGATATTCAGCCCTACGACCACGGGAGCCACCGTGCAGATGCTGAAAAAATAGTATGGAAGCATGAGCCGCAAAAACTTGCCGCCTAAGAATCTGAGCCTGTTGTTATATTTTCCCGCACCGATGCAGTAATTATACACCGCACCGCTCAGACACATGAACAGAGGCATGACGCCGGCGCCCACAGCCTTGTATGTGGAGGAGAGAAGGGTGGAGGACACCGCCTGCGGAATTGCGCTGGTGGCAGAGTACATGGCGGTGACGTGGCCGATGACCACCAGAACCTCGGCTATGATTTTCAGCAGGTCATATTTTTCGCTGCGTTCCTTCAAAAGTATGCATCCTTTCGAGCATAATAAAAGCATTGCACATTATACCACGCAATGCTTTTACGGGCAATATCTTTTACCTTCGCACGGACCGGGGGAATAAGAATAATTACAAAAAAATCCGCCCCCGATTTAACTCGGAAGCGGATAAAAAGCTTTAAACTCAGCAGCAGATTTCCTTGGTGTCACGGGCGATGACAAGCTCCTCATTGGTGGGTATAACGAAGACCTTGACCTTGGAGTCGGGGGTGGAAATCATGATATCCTCGCCGCGCTTGGAGTTTGCCTCCTCGTCGATGGTTACGCCGAGGTAGCCGAAATACTCTGCGATAGCCTTGCGGGAGGACTTGGAGTTCTCGCCTACGCCTGCGGTAAAGATGATGGCATCAACGCCGTTCATGGCGGCAACGTAGGAGCCTGCGACCTTGGCGACCCAGTAGTGGAACATATCCAGAGCGAGCTGAGCACGGTCGTTGCCCTGAGAGGCGGCGCTGTCCAGATCACGGAAGTCAGAGGATACGCCGGACACGCCCAGAACACCGGACTTCTTGTTGAGGACATTGAGCATTTCGTCGATGTTCATGCCGTACTTGTTCATGATAAACTGGATAACGCCTGCGTCCAGATCGCCGCAACGGGTGCCCATGGGGAGACCTACCAGAGGAGTGAAGCCCATGGAGGTATCTACGCACTTGCCGCCGTCGATGGCAGCCAGAGAGGAGCCGTTGCCCATGTGGCAGGAGACTATCTTAAGCTCCTCGATGGGCTTGCCCATGAGCTCTGCACAGCGTGCGGATACATAGCGGTGGCTGGTGCCGTGGAAGCCGTAGCGGCGGATGCCGTCGTTCTTGTAGTAATCATAGGGAACGGCGTACATGAAGGCCTTGCCGGGCATGGTCTGATGGAAGGCAGTGTCGAAAACCGCCACCATGGGAACGTCGCCCATGACCTCGCGGCAGGCATTGATGCCGGTGATGTTAGCGGGGTTGTGCAGGGGAGCGAAGGGAGTGCATTCCTCAAGAGCTGCCATGACCTCGTCGTCAATCTTTACGGAGCAGGCAAACTTCTCGCCGCCGTGAACGACACGGTGACCGACAGCGTCGATTTCCTTCATGGAGGCGACAACACCGTACTCTGCGCCGGTGAGCTTGTCGATAACCGCCGCAATGGCTTCGGCGTGGGTGGGAAGAGCGATGTCCTCATCGTACACGGGCTTGCCACCCACCAGAGGAGAGTGCTTCAGATGACCGTCGATGCCGATGCGCTCGCAGAGACCCTTGGCCATGACTGCCTCGGTGTCCATGTCGATGAGCTGATACTTCAGGGAAGAGCTGCCTGCGTTGATAACAAGAATCTTCATTATTACGTTCCTTTCGTCTTGTAATATTAATTAATTCAAGGTATTATATACATTATAAACCATGTTAATTTTACTACATTTTGCATAAAAATCAAGAGTTATTTAAGGAGACGTTGATTTTGAGCGTAATTGGCATAGTCGGAGAATATAATCCCTTCCATTATGGTCACAAGTACCATATAGAAACCACGAAGAAGCTTGTCGGTGAGCCTGCGCAGGTGGTCTGCGTCATTTCCGGCGATTTTGTCCAGAGAGGCGAGGCAGCGGTGTACTCGAAATTTGCCAGGGCTGAGGCCGCCGTAAGAAGCGGCGCTGATCTGGTGTTGGAGCTTCCCGTGCCATGGTCGCTGTCATCTGCGGAGGGCTTTGCAAGAGGTGCCGTTGGGATACTGGGCCGGCTCGGTGTTATTACCCATCTGTCCTTTGGCTCGGAATGCGGAGACACCGAGGTACTGGATAAGATAGCCGTGGCTCTCCTTGAGCCGGGGATGACGGAGGAGATAAAAGTCGTCATGGCTCGGGATGAGAGCCTTTCCTTCGCTGCTGCACGGCAGACAGCCGCCGAAAAGAGTCTTGGTGATGCGGCAAGGCTGCTTGAAACGCCAAACAATATCCTCGCCGTGGAGTATATAAAGGCACTGTACACTCAGGGGCTTGACCTTGCTCCCATCACTGTGAAAAGGATAGGCTCGGGCCATGACAGAACGGGGGAAACGGGTCCCCGCTCCGCCTCGGAGCTCCGCAGTCGGCTATCCCGGGGAATTGACATATCGGAGGACATACCCTGCGGTGCAGCCGAGGTCTACGCAAGGGAGAATAAGCAGGGCAGAGGCCCCGTAACTAATGAGAGCCTTGAACTTGCCCTGATATCAAGGCTGAGGATGCTCCCCGACGAGGCGTTTGCGAGTCTGCCTGACAGCGGAGGCGGACTTGATAAGCGGCTTGCATCCGCCTGCCGGCTGGAGAGCGGGCTTGACGCAATTGCCGCCGCTGCAAAGAGCAAACGCTACGCTCTGAGCCGCATAAGAAGGATGCTCATGTGCGCAGCTCTGGGGATAACAGCTGAAATGCAACGGCAGACTCCGCCCTATGCCAGAGTGCTGGCGGCAAATTGCACTGGCTGCGCTCTGCTGCGGGATATGGGCGATAAAGCGTCCATACCCATAATTACTAAGCCGGCATCGGTGAATAGCCAAAATACTGAGTGCCGGGAGCTGTTCCGGTTGGGTTCTGCGGCTCATGACTTGTATGTGCTGGGCTGCCCCGCCGCAGAGGAGCGCAGGGGAGGTCAAGATTACCGCACCAGCCCGAAAATATTATTATGATGAAGGCGGAGGCACGGAACCTCTGCCTTTGCATTTCGCCCGGAATACGGAGTATGCAGGCATAAACGAGGTCAATTGAGTAAATTTATACGGAGAGCTATAATTTCTGCTTGACAACAACAATGAGTTAGCATATACTAACTTGCGGTTAGTTGATACTAACTAAGGAAGTGTGTATGCCTCTGGATAGACTTGAAATCGGGAAAAGCGCCCTTATCCTTTCTGTGGGCGGGGAGAATAAGCTGCGCTGCCGTCTGCTGGATATGGGCTTTGTGCCGGGAACGGAGGTGTCTCTGCGCAGGGCTGCTCCCATGGGCGACCCTCTGGAGATTGCTCTGAGAGGTTAAAGTGTGGCTTTGCGCAGAGCGGACGCCGCAAACATAAGAATTCGCCCAAGGGAGGTGTGACCATGCTTTTTGCCCTTGTGGGAAACCCCAACTGCGGAAAAACAACGCTTTTCAACAGACTCACGGGCTCAAATCAGCACGTCGGCAATTTTCCCGGCGTCACCGTGGAGCAGAAATACGGCACGGTTAATGGATATGACGGGCTTACCGTGGCAGACCTTCCGGGCATCTACTCTCTGCGCACCTGCTCGGAGGAGGAGCGAATAGCGGGAGCTTTTCTGTCGGAGGCGGCGCCCGATATTATTATTAATATAGTAGACGCAACAAATCTTCAACGAAATCTCTACCTGACCCTTCAGCTTATGGAACTGGGCAAGCCCCTGCTGCTGGCTCTTAACATGACGGACGAGCTCAGGAGAAACGGCGGAGCGGTTGACACGGGGGTACTGTCGGATATGCTTGGCATACCCGTGGTGCCGATTTCTGCGGCAAAAAACGAGGG
>JABUSQ010000171.1 GCA_021442665.1 Oscillospiraceae bacterium | reverse complement strand
GCGGGTCTGCTGGGTATTTACGACACGCTGTCCACGGGCGTGCTGATGCCTCTGGTAACGGGCGTAATGTCCGTTGCTCTTGGCTGGCTGTGGAAGCCCGGGCTTGCGGAGGACGAATGTGAGCTCTCGGGGACCGGATTCCGGGGCAGAGCACTGTTCTCGCTGTGCTGCAGGGTGGTGGTTCCGCTGCTTATGCTCCTTACGGTAGCCGGACAGGCTTTGAAAATATCCTGATAAAACAAATGACCTCCTGAGCATTTAACTCAGGGGGTCATTTTTAAAAGAGGTAGGGTAGAGTCTTACTTAACGGCATCCATGCCTGCTCTGAATGCCACGATGTTCTTCTCTGCAACTGCGGGCTTGCTGGCGAAGTTCTTGCGGATTATGGCTTCGACCTCCTCGGGCTCGAGAACGCCGGTAACTCCGATGTAGGCACCCAGCATGACGTTGTTTGCCATCTGGATATTGCCAAGCTCTGCCGCCATATCGTTGACGGGGACAGCATAGACCTTGACGCCCTCCAC
Organism: Oscillospiraceae bacterium; assembly: GCA_021442665.1. Taxonomy (GTDB): domain Bacteria; phylum Bacillota; class Clostridia; order Oscillospirales; family Oscillospiraceae; genus F23-B02. The sequence continues at coordinate 12,629 of JABUSQ010000171.1, read as the reverse complement.
CACGGGAACGGTGTCGAACAGGGAGGAGTTTATGAGTATCTCGCCGCCGGGAACGACAGCGGAGCTGAATCTCCTGAAGCTGGGCTCATTCATGGCGATGAGCGTGCTTATTTCATCCTTCAGAGGAGAGCCGATGCTCTCATCGGAGATGACCACGGTGCAGTTTGCGGTACCGCCGCGCATCTCTGCGCCGTATGCGGGGTAGAAGGTCGCTTCCTTGGAAGCGTGGCTGGCAGCATATCCCAGGGTCTTGCCGATAAGCATTACGCCCTGTCCGCCGAAGCCTGCAATAATAACCGATCTTTCCATGCCGTCAGTCCTTTCAATCAACCAGATTTTTCATGACGCCCAGAGGATACACCTTGACGACCTCGTCGGCGATGTGCTTCATTGCGTCAACAGGGGCGAGCTTCGCATTGGTGGGGCAGGGGGAGAGGATCTCAATAAAGCTGTAGCCCAGACCCTTGACCTGACAATCCAGAGCCTTTTCGATGGCCTTGCCTGCCTGCATGACGTGCTTTGCGTCGTGGAGGGAGACACGGGCAACATAGACGGGTGCGTCCAGACCAGCGATAAGCTCCGCCATGCGGATGGGAGCGCCGTGCTCCTGCAGATTTCTGCCGTAGACGGCGGTGGTGGCCTTCTGACCGATGAGGGTGGTGGGTGCCATCTGACCGCCGGTCATGCCGTAAATGTTGTTGTTAACGAAGATGACGGTGATGGGAGTGCCTCTGTTGGCGGCGTGAATTGTCTCGGCCATGCCGATGGAGGCGAGGTCGCCGTCGCCCTGATATGCAACGACGAGGCTGTCGGGACAGCAGCGCTTGATGGCGGTGGCGGTGGCGGCCGCTCTGCCGTGGGCGGTGGCGACGCTGTTGCAGTCAAACCAGCCGGTGCAGGTGCTGAGAGTGCCGCAGCCTACGGGAACAACAAGAATGGACTCGCCGCTCATTTTATATTTTTCCATGCCCTGAGCAAGCAGCTTGTGGGTGATGCTGTGACCGCATCCGGGACACCAGCCATTGCTGAAATCAGGGAGCATAGAAGGCTTTGAATATACCTTTTCCATATTTGAGCTCCTTACATATTTTCTTTCACGGTGTTTATGATGGTGCTTTCCTTGATGAGGACGCCGCCGGAGGAAAGGGCGGTGTAGATGGGAGCGGCGTTGCCCACGGAGAGCTTAACGTCTTCCAAAAGCTGTGCGGGGATTGACATCTCGGCATCAACAATAAACTTGACCTTGCTGTAGTCAAGCTTCTCAAAGGCCTTCTTGGGGAAGGGATAGACAACGACGGGTCTCAGCAGACCTGCCTTGATGCCCTCGCTGCGAAGCTTGTTGACAGCACTCTTTGCAATACGTCCGGTGGTACCGTAGGCAACGATGACGTACTCTGCGTCATCGAGCATATACTCTTCCCACTCCTGAAGCTTGTCTTCCCACTCCTGATATTTGTCGGCGAGCACCTGATTTGCCTTGCCGGCGTCCTCAAGAACGGGGTTGTAGGTCTGGACGATGCGTGCCTTGCCGTCCTCACCTCTCTTGGTGAGCTTCCAGTCGTCGTGATCGGGCAGCTCACTGAGCTCACGCATGGGGGGAAGCTCCACGTTTTCCATCATGTTGCCGATGACGGCGTCTGCAAGAATGAACACGGGAGCTCTGTATTCGTCCGCCACGTCAAAGGCGCGGTAGGCGTGATCCACCAACTCCTGCACGGTGGAGGGAGCAAAGGTGAAGCAGCGGATGCCGCCGGGGCCTGCACCTCTGGTCACGAAGAGGTAGTCCTGCTGGGAAGCGGTGACCTGTCCGATGGCGGGACCGCCGCGCTGCATGTCAACGATGACAGCGGGAAGCTGTGCCGCGGCAAGATAGGTAATGCCCTCGGTCTTCAGGGATATGCCCGGACCGGAGGAGGAGGTCATACTGCGTCTGCCGGTGGAGGCGGCGCCGTATACCATATAAATGGAAGCAACTTCACTTTCGCCCTGAATGAAAACGCCGCCGACCTCGGGCAGTCTCCAGGACAGATACTCGGGAACCTCGTTCTGCGGGGTTATGGGGTAACCTGCGAAAAAGCGGCATCCGGCACGGACTGCAGCCTCGGCAAGAGCCTCATTGCCTTTTAAAAATTCTTTACTCAATGACATTCCCTCCAATCATTTGTAAACCTCGATGGCTGCATCGGGGCACATGACCGCACAAAGCTTGCAGGCGATGCATTTTTCCGCATCCGTCTGAACCGCATAGCGATAGCCCATGGCATTCATCGAGTCACCAATTGCCACAATGCCCTTGGGGCACTGTGAAGCGCAAAGACCACAGCCCTTGCAAAGCTCGCTGTTGATTTCAATCTTCGCCATAATTAGTTGATCCGACCTTTCTGATAAATAATGCATAGGTAGCATACCAATTGACCTTATTATTATATTACCGACACTTCAAAAAATCAAATTTTGTTGTTTTTGACCCGTCACGGAGCAAAACGGATTGATTTTAGTTCAAAACGCATTCTTTATAAAAATTTTTCTTGTGAATTGGTTGCAGGTCTGATAAAATTAGCTAAAATATCTGTCGGAGGCCGGAAAATGTATTCTGAAAGAGTGCAGAGCTATATTGATAAAAATCCGTTTGCGAAGCTTGCGGATGTCATAACCTTTATTCTGCGTGAGGATATAGTTTCCCTCGCCTACCCCCCCGGGGACAAGCTGAATGTTTCCACCATTGCCAAGGAGCTGGGCGTATCCCGCTCTCCGGTGGTGGAGGCCGTAAACTCCCTGAGCGAGCTTGGCTTTGTCACAAAGAGCGACGCCACGAACGGGTTTTACGTTTCGCCGCTGAGTATTGACGAGCTGCTGAGGCTTTACAGCGTCCGCTCTGCCATCGAGGGGGAGGCGGCATACCGCTGTGCAAAATATGCCGACGAGGCTACCGTGAAGGAGCTGGAGTCGCTGGCAAGGAAGTTTGAGTTTGCGCTGAAAAGCAGAGACCCCATTGCGGTGAAGAGCGTTGACCTGCCCTTCCACCACACCATAATCAGCGCCTGCAGAAACGAATTCATCGAGATGACCTACGACCGCTTCTATCCCATACTGCGTAGGTATCAGTGGTTCTGCTCGGAGCGCCTGAAGAATACCGTGAATAACCCCTGGTGCGATGAGATAGTATATCAGCATATTTTCATCGTGGACGCCATAAAATCACACAATCCCAATCTTGCAAGATCCGCCATGCAGGAGCATATCTCCGCCTGCATAAACTATGCGCTTAATCCGTCCCTCTCCTTTGAGCTTTCCGATTGAAGGATAATATACGAAAGAGTTGCGCTCCCCCTGTGGTTTTCACAGGGGGAGCCGGGTCATTTATGCAATACAATGCGTATAACGAAGAGGCAGGCGCACAGATACAGCGGACCGGGTCCGTCTCTTCGGAAGTATATTCCGGGCATAACCTTCCGCACAATTTGTCAATTTATAATTGTCAAACAGAGCTGAATGTGGTAGAATACAAACTTGAGATTTTATTTCAAGAAAGTGAGAAAGCATATGTGGTTCTGGTTTGCGGTGATAGCTCTGCTTTGCTGGAGCGGCTCAGACCTGTTTTCAAAAATAGGCTGTCAGGATGCATCTGATAAGTACAGCCATCTTAAAATGGTAATGGCAGTGGGTCTTGTAATGGGACTCCACGCGGCTTACGAGGTATTTGTCGCCGGTGTTGAGATAAACGCAGGAGTTATCCTTACGTATCTCCCCGTTTCGGCTCTCTACATTCTCTCCATGGCGATAGGGTATCTGGGACTGAGATATATTGAGCTTTCGATATCCTCCCCCATCTGCAATTCCTCCGGCGCTATCGTCGCAATCCTTATTTTTGCCACTCAGGGCATCGGCGAGCTTCCTCCCGCAGCTCTGGCGGCGGTGGCCTGTGTCTGCGTGGGCGTTGTGGCTCTTGGCATCACCGAGGCGAGAGAGGATCCCGAGCTTCGCAAGGCAAGACAGGATGCCTGCAATCATCACTATGCAAAGAGCTGGATTGCCATACTCATCCCCATCATCTACTGTCTGCTGGATGCTCTGGGAACCTTTGCCGACGCAAAGGTGCTGGAGACACTCAACGAGGATTCGGCCAATGTGGCGTATGAGCTGACCTTCCTCGCCGTGGGCATCGTCTGCGCAATCTATGTTCTGGGCGTGAAGAAGCAGAGCCTGCTGCCTAAGCAGGAGGCTCCCAAGTATGTGGGCGCAGTCTGCGAGACCGCAGGCCAGTTCGCGTACATCTACGCTCTGGCGGATACGGAGCACGCCGCACTTTCCGCTCCGATTATCTCCGCCTACTGTGTGGCGTCCGTGCTTTGGAGTCGCATCTTCCTCAAGGAAAAGCTCTCCTTCAAGCACTACGGCTCCATCCTCATTGTGGTTGCGGGCATAGTAATACTGGGTATACTGGATATCTGAGGAGAAGATTATGTATAAAAGAGTTCTTATTAAGATAAGCGGCGAGGCCCTTGCCGGAGAGAAAAAGACCGGTTACGATTTTGAGTTCGTGTCCAGAGTATGTGAGACCGTGAAAAGCTGCGTGGAAATGGGTGCCGAGGTCGGCATCGTCATCGGCGGCGGCAACTTCTGGCGAGGCGTCAAGGACGGAGCGGGCAAGGTGGAGCGTGTCAGCGCAGACCGCATGGGTATGCTTGCCACAGCTATGAACTGCCTTGCGGTGGCGGATGTTTTCAAACAGATAGGCGCAAAGGCCTGTATTCAGACCGCTGTGGACATTCAGGGCGTGGGCGAGCGTTACAGCACCGCAGAGGCGAAGAAGCATCTTGAAAACGGCGAGGTCGTCCTCTTCGGCTGCGGCACCGGCTCACCCTTCTTCTCCACGGATACTGCCGCAGTGCTGAGGGCCGCAGAGATTGGCGCAGACGCGATACTTCTTGCCAAGAATATTGACGGAGTATACTCCGCAGACCCCAGAACGGACGCATCCGCCGTGAAGTACGATGCCATTACCTATGACGAGGTGCTGGCACAGCATCTTGCGGTCATGGACACCACGGCGACCAGCCTTGCCATGGATAACAATATCCCCGTCATCGTCTTTGCGCTTGCGGACCCCGAGAACATCGTCAGGGTGCTCAGAGGCGAGGAGATAGGCACAAGAGTAACAAGATAATTCACGATAAAACAACAGGAGGTAACCAGCATGTCAAAGTATCCCGAATTTGAAAGCAGAATGACTAAAACCGCAGAGGTCCTCAAGACCGAGCTTGCGGCAGTCCGCGCAGGACGCGCCAACGCAGCCGTTCTGGATCAGATCACCGTTGACTATTACGGAGTTGCTACCCCCATTCAGCAGCTTGCCACAATTTCCGTTCCCGATCCCCGCTCCCTCATGATACAGCCCTGGGACGCAAGCGTTCTCAAGGGCATCGAGAAGGCCATCCTCTCTTCCGACCTGGGCATCAATCCCCAGAACGACGGCAGAGTGATCCGTCTGGTATTCCCCCAGCTCACCGAGGAACGCCGCAAGGAGTTGGCAAAGCAGGTGAAGAAGTACGGCGAGGAGTCCAAGGTAGCTATCCGCAATATTCGCCGTGACGCCATCGAGAAATTCAAGAAGCAGCAGAAGGCGTCTGAGATTACCGAGGACGACTACAAGAACGTTGAGAAGGATATACAGAAGCTCACCGATGACGCAATAAAGAACATTGACGCCATCGTTGACAAGAAGGAAAAGGAACTTTTCGAGATCTGATATGGCAGGTATTATCAATAACAATGAGGCGGGGAATATTCCCCGCCATATTGCCATTATACTGGATGGCAACGGCCGCTGGGCAAAGAAGAGAGGTCTCCCCAGAAACGCAGGACATCTGGCGGGCTCCGAGACCTTCAGAAACATAGCAACCTACTGCAAGAATATCGGCGTTGAATATCTCACGGTGTACGCCTTCTCCACGGAGAACTGGAAACGCTCCGAGGAAGAGGTGGGCGGCATCATGAGGCTGCTGGACAAATACCTCCGTGAGGCCATCCGTGATATGCGCAAAAAGGAGATACGCATGTCCGTCTTCGGCGATACCTCGAGGCTCTCTCCCGAGCTGCAGAAACTCATTGCGGAGACCAATGAAATATCCGGGAGCATCGAGGGCTTTCAGGCGAATATCTGCATAAACTACGGCGGCCGCGCGGAGATAGTGCGGGCAGCGGAACAGTATGCAAGGGACCTTGCCGAGGGCAGGGCAGAGGGGAAGCTTACTGAGGAACGGTTCTCCGATTATATGTACTCCGCAGGAGTTCCCGACCCCGACCTTCTCATCCGCCCCGGCGGAGAGCAGCGCCTGTCCAATTTCCTGCTGTGGCAGTGCGCATATTCCGAGTTTTATTTCACCGATGTGCTCTGGCCCGACTTTGACGAGGCTGAGCTTGACAGAGCCATCGCCGCATTCAATATGCGGGACAGACGTTTCGGAGGCGTTAAAAAATGACCAGAGCATTATCCGTGTTAGGCTGCACCGGCTCCATAGGACGGCAGAGCATCGCCGCCGCAGAGCATCTGGGTCTGCCCGTTGTCGCTCTGACAGCACAGAGGAAAATAGACCTTGTGGAGGAGCAGGCACGCAGACTTCACCCTAAATATGTTGCGATTTACGATGAAAATGCGGCAAAACAACTCAGAATAGCCCTTGCGGATACCGATATCAGAATCGGCAGCGGCATGGAGGGCCTCATCGAGGCTGCAACCCTCGAGGAGGCGGACTGCGTTGTAACCGCGGTATCCGGCTCCGTGGGGCTCAGGCCTACGCTGGCAGCCATCGACGCAAAAAAACGCATCGCTCTCGCAAACAAGGAGACCCTTGTCTGCGCCGGAGAGATAGTCATGCCTAGAGCGGAGCTGACGGGTGCGGAGATTATTCCCGTGGATTCCGAGCATTCCGCTATCTTCCAGTGCCTCATGGGCAGAAAAAAGGGGGAGCTTAAAAAAATACTCCTCACGGGCTCGGGAGGTCCCTTCAGAGGCAGATGCCGCAGTGAGCTGGAGAACGTCACCCCCGAGGAGGCGGTACGCCATCCCAACTGGAGCATGGGCGCAAAGATAAGCGTCGATTCCGCCACCATGATGAACAAAGGACTTGAGTTTATCGAGGCCATGCATCTGTTCGGCGTCAGCCCCGACGATATAGAGGTGGTGGTGCATCCCCAGAGCGTCATTCACTCCATGGTGGAGCTTGTTGACGGCACCGTTATCGCCCAGCTCGGAGTTCCCGATATGGGGCTGCCCATACAGCTTGCCATGACCTACCCCGAGAGAGTGGATTCACCCTTCAGACGACTGAGCTTTTCAGAGATGCGTGACCTTACCTTCGAGGCTCCGGACTTCGAGAAGACCCCCTGCCTGAAGCTTGCCATGGACTGCGCAAGAGAGGGCGGTACTGCGCCCTGCATCATGAGCGCGGCAAATGAAGTCGCCGTTGCACTGTTTTTGGGACACAGACTGGGTTATAATCAGATATATGACTGCGCTGCACAGGCGGTGGAAAGCATAGAGATTGTTAAGAGTCCCACGCTGGACGAAATACTGGCAGCGGATGAAGCCGCCAGAGCATTTGTCAGGGAGCATTTTGCTTAATGTATATTATCATCGCTATAATCATATTCGGCATCCTTATCACAATACACGAGCTGGGACATTTCATTGCGGCAAAATCCGTGGGCGTCCGTGTGGATGAATTCTCCATAGGCATGGGCCCCGCCATCTTCAAAAAACAGAAGGGCGAGACTCTCTATGCCCTGCGCGCCCTGCCCATCGGCGGCTACTGCGCCATGGCAGGGGAGGACGAGGCCAGCGACGACCCGAGAGCCTTCACAAATAAGGGCTTTCTGCCCAGACTTCTGATACTCTGCGCAGGCTCAGCCATGAACTTTCTGCTGGGCATGGTGGTCATATTCACAATGAGCTTTATGATGCACACAGTCATTACCCCGGTTATAGGCGAATTCATGGAGGGCTGTCCCTATGAGAGCGAAGAGCTTTTTCAGACGGGCGACAGATTCTACAGAGTCGACGGCGAGCGTATACGCACCAACGGAGACCTGAATAATGCCTTTGCCAAGGGTGACGGCGTGTACGATCTTGTCATGGTGCGCGACGGCAAAAAGGTGGAGCTTGAGGACGTTGAGCTGACGCTCAGAGAGTATCCCGGCTACGAGGGAAAGAAATTCGGCTTTATCTTCACGCGCGAGGAGATGAATCTCTCTCTGAGGCTGAGCTATACGGCAACGCAGACGGGTGAATTTTCCCGCTGGGTGTGGCTGAGTCTTGAGGAGCTTGTCCACGGCAAGGTGAAGCTTGACGATATGTCGGGCCCCGTGGGTATAATAGACCTCATGAACACGGCAGGCTCGGGAGCGGACAGCGCTGCAGATGCCGCCTTCACTCTCATGTACCTGTCGGCGTTTATTGCCATAAACCTCGCCATAATGAATATGCTGCCCATCCCCGCAATGGACGGAGGCAGAGTGTTCTTTCTTGTCGTGACGCTTATCATAGAAACCGTCACGGGGAAAAAGCCCGATCCCAAGTACGAGGGCTATATCAATGCCGCAGGACTGATACTGCTGCTGGGACTTATGCTCCTGCTGCTGTTTAACGATACCGCAAAGATAATCGCAAGGTGAATGTCATGGAAAAAAGAAAACTGACTGAGAAAATATGTGTCGGCGGCGTATATATAGGCGGAGCTGCACCGGTAACGGTGCAGAGCATGTGCAATACCAGAACCGACGATGTTAACGCCACCGTGGAGCAGATAAAAAAGCTTCAGGCAGCAGGCTGTGACATTGTGCGCCTTGCCGTGCCCGATATGGCGGCGGCGGAGGCCATCGACAGGATAAAGGAGCAGGTGAGCATCCCCATCGTTGCGGATATCCACTTTGACTACAAGCTGGCGCTTGCCGCCGCCGAGCGGGGCGTTGACAAGATACGCATAAACCCGGGAAATATCGGCGGTGAGGACAGAGTTAAGGCCGTGGCAGAGGCCTGCAGGGCGAGGAATATCCCTATCCGCATCGGAGTAAATGCGGGCAGCCTTGAAAAACGCCTTATCGAGAAGTACGGCCATCCCACGGCGGAAGCCATGGTGGAGAGCGCCGAAGGACATATTGAGCTGCTGAACAGGTACGGCTTTGACGATATCTGCCTGTCCATGAAGGCGTCCTCAGTGCCTCTTACCATAGCCGCCTACCGGCTTGCCTCGGAGCGCTTCAGATATCCCCTCCATCTCGGAGTTACGGAGACGGGCACGGCGTGGAACGGAACAATACAGTCCGCCGTGGGCATCGGTACCGTCTTAAGCGAGGGTATCGGAAACACGATCCGTGTTTCCCTGACGGCCGACCCGGTGGAGGAGGTCAGAACGGGCATTGCCATTCTCAAGGCAGCGGGACTCCGACAGGGCATAAAGCTTGTGTCCTGCCCCACCTGCGGAAGAACTCAGATAGACCTTATCAGCCTTGCTCATGAGGTGGAAAAACGCATCGAGGGCATCGACAGATGCATCACCGTTGCCGTCATGGGCTGTGTGGTAAACGGCCCCGGTGAGGCCCGGGAGGCTGATTACGGCGTGGCAGGCGGCAAGGACTGCGGACTTCTCTTCAAGCACGGCGAGATTCTGGGCAAATACCCCTACGAACAGCTCTGCGACGCACTTCTTGACCTTATAGAAAAGGACAGTTAACGTGAACGAACATACTCCATTCCTTGTATATTTTCCCGGCTGTGAGGCTCTGAAGAGCTACTGCGGCGGTCTGGAAAAAGCATATGTGACCGATGTTGCTCTGGATGAAAAGGGCAGCAGCATGGATATCTGCGCCTTTTTCCCCAAGGCCCCCGCGCCTGCGGAGCTGAGCGGAATTTGCCGCCTGCTCAAGTCAGACTACGGTCTCGGCAGCGTCACGGTAAATCCCGACTACCCAAAAGAGAAGACGGATTATTTTGCCGGCAAGCCAGGAAAAGCTGCGGACAGGGAGAGCAGAAAGCCCACGGGGGACGTGCTCATGGGCAAGACCATTAAAAAATACCCTATGGCGATGTCGGAGATAAATTCCGACTCCGGCAGTGTGGTGGTGGAGGGCGACGTGTTCGATGTGACCAGCCGACGCCTTGAAAAGAAGGGCGGCGCCGTGCTGTCCTTTGACATCACCGACAACACGGGCTCCATCCGTATTTCCCGTTACCTCACCGCCGAGGACGATCAGAGCATCATCGACAGTATTCAGACCGGCGATCACCTCATCGTTTCAGGCACCGTTGCCTACAGCCGCTATGATGAGGATATAGTTATTCAGCCCAGAAATATCATGAAGGGCAAAAAGTATATCCGGACGGACGATGCCGAGGAAAAGCGTGTGGAACTCCATCTGCACACCAGATTTTCCGCTCTTGATGCGCTCACAGACCCGGAAAAGGCGGTGAAGAGGGCGGCCTACTGGGGCATGCCCGCCATTGCGGTCACCGATCACGGTGTTCTGCAGGCCTTCCCGGATATGTGGAAGGCGGGAAAAAAGCACGGCGTGAAGATAATCTACGGTCTGGAGTGCTATTTCGTAAACGACGTGGACGGCTCGCTTGCGGTGTACGGCGACTGCGAGCTGCCATTGGATACGGAGATAGTGGCGTTTGACATCGAGACCACGGGACTTAATGCCGCTACGGACAGGATAACGGAGATAGGCGCCGTTATCTTCTCGGGCACGGAGATAAAGGAGAGCTTCAACACCTTCGTAAATCCCCATATGCACATCCCCGCAGAGATAACAAAGCTAACGGGCATCCGTGACAGCGATGTGAAAAACGCCCCGGAGGAGGCGGAGGCTCTCAGAGCCTTTTTCGAATTTGTCGGGGACAGACCTCTGCTTGCCCACAACGCACAGTTCGACACGGGCTTCATCGCCACCGCCGCAAGCCGCTGCGGAATGGAATTTGACCCGGTATTCCTTGATACGCTCCCGCTTTCTCAGGCGCTTCTGCCCGACCTCAGGCGGCATAAGCTGGACATAGTATCAAACCGTCTGAGCCTGCCGGAGTTTCAGCACCACAGAGCCTCAGACGATGCTCTTGTCGCTGCCCGCATCATGGGACGCTTTCTCACCATGCTGGAGGAGAAGGGCGCACGGAACATAGGCGATATCCAGCGTGTCTACCGTGAGCTGAAGCCCGCCGACCACGGCAAGAGCCGCCACATGATACTGCTGGTGCAGAATAAAAAGGGACTGAAGAACCTCTATGAGCTGGTGTCCCAGTCCTATCTCAAATATTTCTACAAGACCCCGACAGTACCCAAGAGCCTGCTGATGAAGCACAGAGAGGGCATCCTTGTGGGCTCCTCCTGCGGAATGGGTGAGCTTTACGGAGCGGTGATGCACGGAGCCTCCGATGCAGAGCTGAAACGCATAGCCTCCTTCTACGACTATCTTGAGATACAGCCCATATGCAACAACGCCTTCCTCGTTGAAAACGGTGTGGTCAGTGACGAGACCGTGCTTCAGGGCTACAACCGCAGGATTCTGGAGCTGGGCAGAGCGTTGGGTAAGCCCGTCATCGCCGCCAGCGACGTGCATTTTCTGGACGCAGAGGATGAGCAGTACCGCAAGATACTGCAGGCGGCAAAGAAATTCTCCGATGCAGACCGGGGCTGCCCCATCTTCTTCCGCAATACGGAGGAGATGCTGGCGGAGTTTGCTTATCTGGGCGAGGAGACGGCGAAAGAGGTGGTAATAACCAACACCCGTGCCATCGCCGACAGCGTGGAGCAGTTCGAGCTTCTGCCCAAGGAGCTTTTCCCGCCGAAGATAGAGAATTCGGCGCAGCAGCTAACGGACCTGGTCTACGGCAAGATGCACGCCATCTACGGTGAGGAACCCCCGGAGATAGTGCGGAGCCGTGTGGATACGGAGCTGAAGACCATCCTCGACCACAACTACGACGTGATATATATGTCGGCTCAGAAGCTGGTGCAGAATTCTCTGGAGCACGGCTATCTGGTGGGCTCACGAGGCAGTGTCGGTTCCTCCATCGTGGCGTATATGTCGGGCATCACGGAGGTCAACTCCTTGCCGCCCCACTATGTGTGCCCCAAGTGCAGACACTCCGAATTCGTCACCGACGGCAGCTACGGCTGCGGTGCGGATATGCCCGAGAAGAGCTGCCCCGAATGCGGAACGCCCTATAACCGTGAGGGCTTTGACATCCCCTTCGAGACCTTCCTCGGCTTCCCCGGCAACGAAAAGACGCCGGATATAGACCTTAACTTCTCCGGCGAATATCAGGCAAGCGCCCATAAATACACTGAGGAGCTCTTCGGCTCCGACCATGTTTTCCGTGCGGGCACCATCGGTACCCTTGCGGAGAAGACCGCCTTCGGCTATGTGAAGAACTACCTCAAGGAGCGTGACATGATAGTCACCAAGGCGGAGGAGAACAGACTTGCCAAGGGGCTGGTGGGTATCAAACGTACCACAAGCCAGCATCCCGGCGGTCTGGTGGTCATTCCTCAGGATATGGACGTAACGGACTTCTGCCCGGTTCAGCATCCTGCCGACGACCCCACCAGCGGTATCATTACCACCCATTTTGA
>JABUSQ010000096.1 GCA_021442665.1 Oscillospiraceae bacterium | reverse complement strand
TGTTTTTCCCGACGTACACGCCGCCGTGAAAAACGGATTAAACTCTATTCGCGCCTGACAGCGCGAACTCTGCGAGGCTTTTTGACAGACTGCATAAAAAACCGTCCCTCGGGACGGTTTTTTATGCTTATACGCTTTTATCTGAAATTCATTTCGTAGATGTGACGGGCAAGCTCCGGAGTTCCGAAGTCGATTATCACCCAGCCGCTGAGGCTTTCGCAGGCCAGCAGACGGGGATTAAGCTCTCCGGCAAAATACGAGGGCTGGCCCACCGGGAGGCTTCCCTTTGTGCTGAGGAAGCTTATGACCGCTGTGCCCTCACCGGGCTCAAGCATGCCCGCCGTGAAGGCGTTCCACTTGTCCTCAGTATTGTACTCGTAGCGGTCCTGCACCCAGAGAGTGTAGCTGCCGTTGGCATTCGCTGCCGTGTTCAGGGATACATCATCACTGCCGCCCTGATCTGACCAGAGCATGGGGATTCCCGCTTTTGCTCCGAAGCCCGCATTGTCTCCGAATCTGCGCATGATGACCAGCTTGCCCCTTGCCTCTCCCAGAGTGGGTATACTGTCCGTTGTGAGCCAGTATTCGGGGTTTTTGTCAACATAGGACATGAACAGAGTCTCGAATTCCTCAGTGCTCTCGTCACCGTCGTCCTGCTTCACGGACAGCACAACGGTTTCCGTGGGATTTGCGTCAAGGAAGGCATAGCACTGCTCCAGCACTCCCTCGAGATAGAGCTTTGCGCTCCATACGGCAAGACCCGTGCGGCATTCCGTAATGCCGTGCACCATCTTCATTCTGTCACCGTCAACGGCAAGACGCAGATCTAAAAAGCGGAAGCCCGCATTGAGCTGCTGACCGATGCCCAGAGTCTGGCACTGGGAGAACAGAGCAAGCTGCACGTACTGGGTGGAGCTGTCGTGAGTGCCGGGGAGCACTATATCGCTGAGGCGGATACCGTCGGGCAGAGCAGACATCCAGCTTGAGCCCTCTGCGGCGGTATTCACATGGAGCTGAACTCTGCTGCTTATCGCCATGCGGAAATTCAGTATGCTCTTGTTTGTAGTGTACACCACGCAGGCGACGGTCATGCCGTCCATATCTGCGGTGACGTCGCTGAGTATCAGGGTCTTTCCCTCACCCAGCTTGGCTTCATTGAGCTTTGAGACGCAGGCCGGGCTGCTGCTCATGCCCACAAGGTTGAGCTTTCCCGCATTGACCCATACGTAGGTGAGTTCCTGCCCTCCGGAATGCTGTGCGTCCACGGTAAATACCGCGGTTCCGCCCACATTCACCGCAGCGTCAGAAGGCTGCTTTGTGATGCTCACCGTCAGAGAGGCAGCGGAGGCTCCCACAGGCAGCAGGGTTGCCAGCATGACAAGGACAAGAGCAAGGCATAACGCTCGTTTTTTCATTCTTCCCATCTCCTTTTTTAATATACGCTTTGTATTCTATCATCTATTTCCCTCTGCCGCAAGGCATTCCGGTATATTTAAGAAAAGAAAAAAGACACGGTGACAAGCCGTGCCTTTTCCCTTGATGATGCATATGTATAAAAAGAGGAATTAACAAAAAACCGAGCCTAAGAATTCCGACACGCCGGAGTACAGCAGTGCATAGCCCTCGGCGTTGGGATGTAGCCCGTCATTGCAGACCATCCCGTCCCATTCAAGGGAGCTCACCGCTCTGCGTGCGGGTAGCAGCGGGCAGCCGATGCGGTGGGCAATACCCTCGGCTATCTCGCTGTAGTGCTGCTGCCAGAGAGAAAGCCTTTCCACATCACCGAGCCAGCTCATAATACGCTCAGAGCTCAACCCTCTTGACAGGAAGCTCATGAACTTCGGCGCAGAAATAGGCGGGAGCGTGGATATCACCACCTCCGCACCGGCTGCAAGAAGCTTCTCCGCGGCCTCGGTGTAGAGCTTTTCAAAGCGCTCCGGCATTACGGCGCAGCTATGCTCCGCCTCCGGTGCCTCCGAAACCTCAGCCCAGTTAAAATTGCAGTCGTTGCCGCCGTATTCGAGGATGACCACGGAGTCCCGGCAGGACTCAAGGTGTCTGTCGATGAGCTTCATGCCCTGCTCCACGGTGGCACCCATTTTTGAGCGGTTTATAATCTCCGCCTCTGGCACGCACAGCTTTTCCCTGCACAGAGAATACTTCCCCGCCTCGGAATCGTACACCACGCCCTTCATTATCGAGTCTCCGAAAATCTGTATCCGTTTCACGCTAGCACCTCTTGCAGATATAATTACTGTGTTATCTCGTCTTGAAAACAAGATAACACAGTTTTGCAAAATTGTCAACGGGTTTTTGAAATTATATATTGCGCAGGACTTGAAAATATGTTAAGCTGTCAGCGGAAAGGGGTGTATGAATATGGACGAAAACACAAAGGACACACTTGGTCAGCTTATCGCTCAGCTTGAAGGGCAGAAGCTGCCTCGCTGGAGTGAGCTTCCGGATTTTGAGCTGTACATGGATCAGCTTATCGCCCTGATGGAGAGGTATTTCAGAGGCTATCCTCTGGTGGACCCCAAGGGTCTGACCTCCTCCATGGTGAACAATTACGTCAAACTGGGCTACATGCCCGCTCCCGTGAAGAGGAAGTACAGCAGAATACACCTGGCATATCTCATTATAATCTGTACGCTGAAACCCGTGCTGCCCATGAATTCCATAAAGCTTATTATGGAGGCGGAGCTTGAAAGCCAGGGCTCCTATGAGGAGCTGTACGACCGCTTCTGCGGGTACTTTGAAAAGACCGTGGCGGCGACCTCCGGTGACGCCTATGCCCATTATGCGGAAAACAGCGACGTCGTCACCGCAATTTTCCGCTCGGCACTTCGAGCTCAGGCGGAGCAGGCTGTGGCGGCTAAGATACTGGAGAGCGTCCCCGTTCCCGAAAAGGACAAAAAGCACAAATAACAAAAGAGCATCCCTCCGGATGCTCTTTTGTTATTTACAGCCACTCTGCGCAGAGCTCAGTCCCGGGGCTCATCCCCGTATCTGTTTTTATTCCAGCGGTACTCTTCGGCTACATTCAGCACCGATTCCGTGACGTGCCTCGCTCTGTCCTTGAGGGAAAAGTCTCCTCCGCATTTGCACCACTCATAGGTCAGGAAGTAGACCATGCTCACGGACAGGGGGACTATGACCTCCGCCGGCTCGGGCGACCTTATTATGCCCATGGCCTTGCAGTTTTTTCCCAGCTCCGTCATCCAGTCGTCTATGCGGTGCACCTCGCCCAGCAGGTCAAGCTCTCCCATAAGCTCAAGCCGAAGCAGGGAACCCAGAAGCTCGGGGCCGAAGTTCAGTGCAACGTCCAGATATCTGCAGCAAAGCACCCACATGCGCTCATAGTCGTTGGGCGCCGTTATAAGCTGCCTGACAAGCTCATCACTGCTGAGTCTGACATCCGCAAGCAGTCTGTCGATGATGTCCTTTTTCCCCGAAAACACCAGGTAAAAGGAGGAACGGGCAATACCTGCCGCCTTGCAGATATCGTTCACCGATACGGCCTCGTAGCCCTGCCTTTTAAACAGCTCCACGGCGGTGTCCATAATGAGTTTTGTGTGCTTTGAAGAAGCCTCGTGCATAACTGCTCACTCCTCGGACAATATGTCCATATTTTATGGACACTATATTCGAAAACGCACATTTTGTCAAGCGTAAAATGTAATCTGTCGTTAAATCAAATACATTAATTTTGTGACAATTTTAGAAAGATAGCAAACCCCGTTGCGCAGCTTATTACCATTATTTATTATATAAACAGATATTTAAAGGAGGACCGAGCATGGCTGAATTAAGACCTCTTATTGTAAAAACGGCAAAAATGATTACCGACAGCATGGATGCCAAGATAGGTATCGTGAAAATGGACGAGAACCGTCCGGAGTATCGGATGCTTGACCGCATCCTCACCGACGATATGGCTCGGCTTGCACTGAAAATGGGTGTGCGCAAACCCACAACTCCCGCAGAGCTGGCAAAAAAGCTGAAGTGGGAAGAGGAAAAGGTTCAAAAACTGCTGGATGAGATGGCTGAGACGGGCTTTGTGGAGTACAATCGGCACAACGCCGACAGACACAAGCAGTATGTCATCCCCGTTTTCATCGTAGGCAGCGGTGAAAATTTCATGCTGAACAAAAAGCTCATGGAGGAGGATCCCGCGGCCACAGGCAGCTTCATGGAGCGCATGACCTATCTGCCTCTCGAACTGCTGGCGGGCATGGTTCCTCCCGGTGGCGGCGGACTGGGCTTCCATGTTATCCCCGTGGAGAACGCCATACCCAACGACAGTATGTCCATGGACATCGAGCATCTGTCCCATTGGCTGGAAAAATACCGTGACCAGCTCGGCGTTGTGCCCTGCGTATGCCGGCGTTCCATGCGCACTCAGGGTCAGGGCTGCGGTGAGCTTGAGGACAATGTGTGCATCGTGGTGGGCGATTACTCCGACTACCTTATCGAAACGGGCAAGGAGTGCAGACGTGTCAGCTATGACGATATCGTCGCACTTTTAAAACGCACCGAGGAAAACGGTTACATGCACCAGATAACCAACGGTGACGGCCCTGACGATATATTCGCCATATGCAACTGCCATGTAGGCTCCTGCTACGGACTGCGCTGCTCCCAGCTTTTCAATGCCCCCAACATGTCTGCCTCGGCATACAGAGCGGAGGTCGACCCCAAAAACTGCGTTGCCTGCGGCAAATGCGTGGAGGTATGTCCTGCCGGTGCGGCAAAGCTCGGTCAGAAGCTCTGCCGCACCGGAGAGGGCCAGATAAGCTATCCCAAGCAGGAGCTTCCAGACGGGCACCTCCGCTGGGGCAAGGATAAATGGAACTACAACTACAGAGATGACAATCAGATAAACTGCTACGACAGCGGAACCGCTCCCTGCAAGACCGCCTGCCCCGCTCATATCGCAGTACAGGGCTATGTAAAGATGGCCGCGCAGGGCAGATACGACGAGGCGCTGAAGCTCATAAAGCTGGACAACCCCTTCCCTGCCGTCTGCGGAAGCATCTGCAACCGCCGCTGCGAGAACAACTGCACCCGTGCCAAGGTGGACAACGCCGTGGCTGTGGACGAGATAAAGAAATTCATTGCCCGCCGTGAGCTGAATGCGGAGACCAGATATATCCCCAAAAAGGTGCGTCACAAGGGTGACGAGACGGACTACACCGAGAAGATTGCCGTCATCGGCGCAGGCCCTGCGGGGCTGAGCTGCGCATACTTCCTTGCGGAAATGAGCTATCCCGTAACGGTATTCGACCGCAATCCCGTCCCCGGCGGTATGCTCAGCATGGGAATTCCCTCCTTCCGTCTGGAAAAGGATGTGCTCAACGCAGAGATAGACGTCCTGCGGGAAATGGGTGTAGAGTTCCGGTGCGGTGTTGAGGTAGGCAGAGACATCACCATAGAACAGCTCCGCAGCGAGGGCTATAAGGGCTTCTGTCTTGCCATCGGTGCACAGAAGAGCGTCTCTCCGGGCATAGCCGGTGAGGAGCTTCGTGGTGTATTCGGCGGAGTTGATTTCCTGCGTGAGGTAAATCTCGGCGGCAGCCCCGCTATCGGCAGGCGCTGCGCCGTCATAGGCGGCGGTAATGTCGCTGTTGACGTGGTTCGCACAGCCCTGCGCATGGGCGCTGAGGAGGCATATATCGTCTACCGCCGTTCAAAGGAGGATATGCCCGCCGATCCCGCTGAGCTTGAGGAGGCTGTTGCCGAGGGCGCCCTTGTCCGTTACCTGAACACTCCCGTGGAGATCCTCGGTGAGGACGGCAGAGTCTGCGGTCTCAGAGTGGAGCTCATGGAGCCCGGCGAGCCCGATTCAAAGGGCAGACACAGACCTGTGGGCACAGGTGTGTTCGAGACCATAGAGCTGGACTCCGTCATCTCCGCCATCGGTCAGCAGATAGACTGGGGCGGTCTGGATACCGGCAGGCTGGAGAAGAACGCAACTGGTACCGCCATAGCCGACGAGGTGACGCTTCAGACCTCGCAGGAGGACATTTTCGTCTGCGGGGACGTATACACGGGTCCCAAATTCGCCATCGACGCCATAGCCGCAGGACGGGAGGCGGCTGTCTCCCTGCACCGCTATGTGCATCCCGGACAGAGCCTCACTCTTGCCCGTAACCGGAGACAGTTCATCGCCCTTAATCGGGACAATGTATCGCTTTCCCCCGAGAGCTTTGACGCTCCCGCCCGCCAGCAGGTCTGTCACGACAGGAAAAAGGCAAAGACCATGAGTGACGACCGCATGGTATTCACCGAGGAGCAGGTGAGAGCGGAAGCATCCCGCTGTCTCGGCTGCGGAGCCACGGTGGTGGATCAGAATAAATGCATAGGCTGCGGCCTATGTACCACAAGGTGCAGGTTTGATGCTATACATCTGGTACGCAATCATCCCGAGTTCGCTCACTACATAAACGGCGACTATTCCAAGGCCGCCATCGCTCTGTACGGTGCCAAGAAGGCGGCAAGAATAGCGATTAAGGATATAAAGGACACCGTAGCGGGAATAAGGCAGGATAAAAACGCATGAAGGACACTCCCTTCGGAGTCTCTGCCGGAACGCTGTTTCATATGTTCTACTACGCCTTCTCCGGCGGCAGCTGCGCTCCCGTGGAAAAGACTCAGAGGAAGTGCCTCGAGATAGCCGGGCGGGTATACAGGAGCAAAACAAACTGCTTCCCAAAGGCACGGCACAGGATAATCTTCTGGGGCGGATCGGCGTCCTACTGGTTTACACAGCCCAACCGGATGTACAACTGTTGGGGTATTCTCACCGTGGCCCAGATGTTCAACTTTTAGGGAAACGTGATAATCCCCACCGACAGCCTTGACAATGCTCTACTCGGCGTGGCAAAGAATTACGAATACGGCATAATGCGCCGCCACCTCACCGGAGGCTACCGCCACATTACGGAGTTCTGGGAGCTTGCCGAGCAGTACGCCTGCGACATGGTACTGATGAACGATGACATCACCTGCAAGGGTGCCATGGGCATGGCAGGCATTATATGTCGTCCGTCCCCTGCTGAACAAGATATACGACGGGCAAACCAGAGCCGTGGGCCTATAAGCTCGGAGTCGGCAGGTTCAATAATCTGCCGCTCCAGTTGGTCTCATGCACGCAAAAAAATCCGGAAATACTGTCGTATTTCCGGATTTTTTCACTTTATCTGCTTGTAATGCCGGCAGGCGTTTCCCCGATTGCTTCAGGCTTCGCCGCGCTCGCGGAGTGCGTCCTTGCGGCTGAGGTCGATGCGGCCTCTGTCGTCAACGTTCATGACCTTGACCCAGGTCATGTCGCCTATCTTCAGAACGTCCTCCACCTTCTCGGTGCGCTTGAACTCGAGGTCCTTAATCTTCACAAGGCCGTCCTTGCCGGGGGCAAGCTCTACCCATGCACCGAACTCGGAGCGGATATTGGACACCTTTCCGTAGTACAGAGCGCCTACCACGGGCTCGAACACGATATTTTCGATGATGGTGCGGGCTGCACGGCAGGCCTCGATATTCTCGGAGGCGATGAAAATGTTGCCGTCGTCGTCGATGTCGATCTTGCAGCCGGTATCTGCGGTTATCTTCTGGATGACCTTGCCGCCGGAGCCGATGACCTCACGGATCTTGTCGGGGTTGATCTTCATCTGTATCATCTTGGGTGCGGTCTTTGCAAGCTCCTTGCGGGGCTCAGGGATAACCGGGAGCATGACCTCGTCAAGAATCTGGAAGCGGGCCTCACGGGTAATCTCAAAGGCTTCCTTTACTATCTCGTGCTTGAGGCCGTCGTTCTTGAGGTCCATCTGGATGGCGGTAATGCCCTGCTTGGTGCCTGCCACCTTGAAGTCCATCTCGCCGTGGAAGTCCTCAACGCCCTGAATATCGATGAAGGTGGTGAAGCTATCGCCGTCCTGGATAAGACCGCAGGAGATGCCTGCCACGGGAGCCTTGATGGGCACGCCTGCATCCATGAGCGCCAGAGTGGTGCCGCAGATGGAGCCCTGAGAGGTGGAGCCGTTGGAGGAGAGTATCTCGGAGACTACACGAATGGAGTAGGGGAAGTCCTCAACGGAGGGGATAACAGCCTCCAGAGCCTTCTCAACCAATGCGCCGTGACCGTATTCACGTCTGCCGGTGCTGCGGCTGGCACGGGCTTCGCCGGTGGAGTAGGAGGGCATATTGTAGTGATGCATGAAGCGCTTCTCTTCCTCTTCCCAGATGGTGTCCAGCTTCTGGCTCATGGAAAGGGTTGCAAGAGTTGCGATGGAGAGCACCTGAGTCTGGCCTCTGGTGAAGAGGCCGGAGCCGTGTACCTGAGGAATGACGGAGACCTCGGAGCCCAGTGCGCGTATCTCGTTCATGGCACGGCCGTCAACACGCTTGCCTGCCAGCAGCCACTTCTTTACGACCTTCTTCTGAAGCTTGTAGAGTATCTCGTCCATAAACTGCATCATGTCGGGATGCTCCTCGCCGTACTTTTCCTCCATGGCGGTAATCCACTCGTTTACACGGGCCTCACGGACGTTCTTGTCATCGGTGTCCATGCAGAACTCCATGCCCTCGAATTCGTTGGCAACGAGGGTCTCAAACAGCTCCTCATCAAAGGAGGCATGCTCGTACTCAAACTTGGGCTTGCCGACCTCGGCGACCATGGTGTCGATGAGGTCGAGAACAGGCTGAAGATGCTCGTGAGCCTGAACGATACCCTCGTACATGACCTCGTCGGGAACCTGATCGGCCTCGGACTCAATCATGACAATCTTCTTGTGGGTGGCTGCGATGGTGGTGATCATGCGGTTGGTCTTCTTTTCCTCTGCGGTGGGGTTGAAGAGGAACTTCTCGCCGTCCCAGCCCAGAACGATACCGGCGATGGGTCCGTTGAAGGGGACATCGGAGATGGATACCGCTGCGGAGGCGCCGATCATTGCGGTTATCTCGGGGCTGCAGTCGCGGTCCACAGACAGTACCTCGCAGGCGATGACGACATCATTGCGCAGGTCGGTGGGGAACAGAGGACGCATGGGGCGGTCAATGAGGCGGGAAGCCAGAACCGCGGGGAGGCTGGGCTTGCCCTCACGGCGCATGAAGCTGCCGGGAATGCGTCCCACTGCGTAGAGCTTTTCGTTGAAGTCAACGGCGAGTGGGAAGTAGTCGATGCCGTCCTTGGGACGGGCGGAGGCGGTGCAGGTCACCAGAACGGTGGTCTCACCGTACTTCACCAGAACTGCGGCATTGCAGAGCTCTGCCATCTTGCCCACCTCCATGGAGAGGGGACGGCCTTCGTAGGTCATTTCAAACTTGCGGTAATTGGGAAATTCCTTATGCCTGATTATCATTTGTATTGCTCCTTTCGAATTTCTCGGGACGCAGGAGCATAGCACTTGAAGATAAGCCCACGGGGCTCATTTTCAAATACTAAGCCACCCTGCGTCCGTGTTTTTTGGGTTTTTTTCGGGTATAAAAATGATTGGGACAATATTAAATTGTCCCAATCAGAAAACGTTCATACCCTTCAGAGTGCCGGACTTACTTGCGGATGCCCAGCTTTGCGATGATTGCACGGTAACGCTCGATGTCCTTCTTTGCGAGGTAGTCGAGCAGACGGCGGCGCTTGCCGACCATCTTGTACATACCCAGACGGCTGTGATCGTCGTTGGGGTGTACCTTCAGGTGAGCGGTGAGCTCACGGATGCGCTGAGTGAGGATTGCGATCTGAACCTCGGGAGAGCCGGTGTCGGTCTCGTGGGTTCTGTTTTCTGCGATAACGTTGGTCTTGGTTTCCTTGGTAATCATAATGATACCCCTTTCGTAATTTTTCATACCCAATGACTAAGCAAAGGGAGGAAAGGACTCCCGAATGCTGAGTACACGGGCTCAAGCCATAATATATTACCACCGCAGACTGTGTTTGTAAAGCATTTTTTATTAAAAATCATCCGCTATTGACGGTTTCACCCTGCTATGCTATACTGAACTGTAATTTATATTAATTGTTGGGAGAGTGTTAATCCGAAATGGATGAAGGCAGTCGATTGTCGCTGATAATCGTAATTGTTCTTTTGTTCTGTGCGGCCTTCTTTGCCGTCACCGAAACAGCCTTTGCCTCAGTGTCCCGCATCAGAATCCGGACCTCGGCAGACAGAGGCGACGCCCGGGCGAAAAAAGCGCTTTTTGTGCTGGATAATTTCGACCGTGCAATAACTACGATACTTATCTGCACAAATATCATACACATTGCGGCAGCCACCCTTGTCACCGTCACCGTCATCGGTCACTGGGGAGAGAGTGCCGTTGCTTTGAGTACGATTATAACCACGGTAGTGGTGTTCTTCGTGGGCGAGATGCTCCCGAAGAGTATAGCGAAGAAATACAGTGAGCGGTTGTCTTTGGCAACGGCGGGTTCACTGTGCTTTTTTATGGCCTTCTGGCGTCCTCTTTCGGCGGTTCTGTCCGCTTTGGGGAACTTTGCGGCCAGATTCGTGAAGGCAGATCCGGAGATAACCGTCACCGAGGACGAGATATACGACATTATCGAGGATATGACCGAGGAGGGCAGTCTTGACGAGGAGCAGAGTGAGCTCATATCCTCCGCCCTGCAGTTCGGCGATACCACGGTGGAGAGCGTACTGACCTCAAGAGTAGACCTTGCCGCCGTGGACGTGGAGGACTCCGTAGAGGAGACCCTGCGCTTCATCCGGGAATGCACCCACTCCCGTCTTCCCGTCTACGAAAACAGCATCGACAACATCATCGGCATACTGCAGATACGCAAGTATATAAAAGCATATCTCCGTGAGGGAGATATGCTTGACATCCGCAGGCTTCTGGACGAACCCTATTTCGTACATCAGAGCACCAACATCGACGACCTCCTGCCCGTAATGAGCAGACGCCGTCTGAATATGGCGGTGGTGACGGACAACTACGGCGGTACACTGGGTATCGTCACCGTGGAGGATATTCTGGAGGAGCTGGTGGGCGAGATCTGGGACGAGGACGACGTCATAGAGGAGCCCTGCCGAGATATGGGTGGCGGCGTCTGGGATGTGGACGCGGAAATGACCGTATCCGACGTGTTTGAGCTTATGGAATTCGACGATCCCCGGGAGGATGAGGGCTTCACTAACAAGCTCATGGGAGAATGGGCCTATGAGCAGTTTGCCGCAATTCCCAAGGTCGGCGCAGGCTTTGAATACTTCTCCGTCTACGTTCAGGTGACGGAGATGCAGCACAACCGCATAATGCGTCTGCAGGTCAGCCTTTCCGAGGGAGGTGAGGAGACATGACAAACTACCTCTATATGGCCGGCATAATCCTCTGCGTGTTCTTCTCGAACTACTTCTCCTCCTCCGAAATGGCATACTCCTCCTGCAACAGAATGCGTCTGGAAAGTGCCAGAGACGACGGCTCCAAGCGTGCAGCCGCCGCGGTGAAGATAACCGAGCATTTCGATGACACCCTCTCCGCCATTCTTATGGGCAACAACCTTGTGAATATCGCTGCCTCCTCTCTCGGCTCCCTGTTGATGATAGGCCTGCTGGGTGAGGCTAAGGGTACGGAATATGCATGGGTTGCAACGGTGGTCATTACCCTGCTGGTCATAATCTTCGGCGAGACAATGCCCAAGATAATCGCAAAAAACAGCGCAAACCGTCTTGCCATCAGCCACGCTTATTTCATCCGAGCTCTCACCATTGTATTCAAGCCCCTTATCTGGGTGGTCGTGGGTCTTGTACGCCTCATAACCATGGGCATGAAGGGCGAAAAGGAGGATGAGGACGCCGCCGTTGAGGAGCTTTCCTCAATCATCGAGACCGCCGAGGATGAGGAGGTCCTTGACGGGGACCGATCTGAGCTTGTGCAGGCAGCCATCGACTTCTCCGATGTATCTGCCTACGAGGTCATGACCGCCCGTGTGGATATGGAGGCTCTGGATATTGACGACGACTGGGAGGACATTCTCCGCTTCGTGGATGACTGCTCCTTCTCCCGTATACCCGTATACGAGGACAGTGTGGACAACATCATCGGCGTTCTGTACCTCAACCATCTGCTGAAGGCTCTGACGGGCGAGGAAAAACCCGAGTTGCGCAGTCTTCTTATGCAGCCCTGCTATGTGTACAAGACCATGAAGCTTCCCGCCGTGCTCAGCGAGCTGAAGCGGGCAAAGCAGCATCTCGCTATCGTCACAGACGAGTACGCAGGTACTCTGGGCGTGCTCAGCATGGAGGACGTACTGGAGCAGCTCGTGGGTGAGATATGGGATGAGACAGACGAGGTCGAGGAAGAGGTCGTGGAGCGTCCCGACGGACTTTTCGAGCTGGACGGCGACATGACTATCTCCGATTTCCTTGAGCTTCTGGAGCTGGACGAAGAGAGCTTTGAGGCCGAGAGCGAGACCGTGGGCGGCTGGACTATTGAGCGCTTCGGACGCTTCCCCAGAGCTAACGACAGCTTTGACTTCGAGTCTCTCTCCGTCACCGTCATGGTAATGGACGGAAGGCGTGTGCAGAAGATTCTCGTAAAGAAAAACGAGCCCCTGCCCGGGGAGGAATAAACCCCCGTCAGGAGCCGTATCGCACGAGGAGAGGCAAGCATGGAGCTTATAATAAAAAGCTTTTCGGAGCTGACTGCGGCAGAATTCCACGAGATCGCAATGCTTCGGGTATCTGTTTTTGTGGTGGAGCAGAGCTGCCCCTATCAGGAGATCGACGACCATGACCCTAAGGCCCTCCATCTCTGGCTCAGGGACTCGGAGGGCATTGCAGCCTATGCCCGGGTTCTGCCCGGGGGCGAGCTTTTTCCAGAAGTCGCCATCGGTCGGGTCATAGCGGTGAAGCGGCGGAGGGGACTTGGTACACGCATAGTGTCCGAGGCGGTCTCTGCCGCGCGGAGCCGCTTCGGTGCCGAACTCATAAGCGTGGAGGCTCAGGTTTACGCCCGGGGTCTTTATGAGAAGCTGGGCTTCCGTCAGTGCTCGGAGGAATTCCTCGAGGACGGCATCCCGCACATAAAAATGCAGCTTAAATAAATACAGAGCGCAAAACGCCGTGTGCCTTAAACGACGGTCGTTTGAGTGCTAAGTCACGGTGCGATAAAGAGATACCGGGAGCAGCTGGAACGCTTTTCCCGGTATCTCTTTTTGCTCCGGTCTTCACCATTTCTATCAATTCTATTCACCGGGTTATCTCGCAATAGGAGAACATGTTTGTGCTGAGGAGGCCGTTGATGTCGGTTGTTGCAAAGGTATCTGCGTTTAGAAATCTTCCAATTGCCGGGTCGTA